>JAFLUP010000004.1 GCA_022508745.1 Oscillospiraceae bacterium
TGCAGGTGCCGCGACCGTCATTAAGGTCAGACACTAATCGAATCATCGGCGCATACCGCGTCTGAACAAAACAGCTGCAAGCCGAAAGGCTTGCAGCTGCTTTTGACGTATACACGTCTGTTCTTGTCGCCATGCATTATGAATAATATACATGATTTTCCCGTTGAAAATGAAAAAATATTCATATTTATACATTGACAGCGCATAATTATTCGTGTATAATAGGGATATGATAAAGGAAACTGCGTTTTGCCGTAAAACGCGCTCATACAGAAAGGAAAGAACAGCATGAACAAACAGGAGATCAAAAAAGTCGTATTGGCGTATTCAGGCGGTCTGGATACGTCTATCATCATTCCGTGGCTGAAGGAAAACTACAACAACTGCGAAGTGATCGCAGTTTCCGGCAACGTGGGGCAGGCGGATGAGCTGGAAGGGCTGGAGGAGAAAGCCATTAAGACCGGCGCCTCCAAGCTGTATGTTTTGGATCTGACGGATGAATATGTGGATGAATACATCATTCCCACCATGAAGGCGGGGGCGATCTATGAGGAGTACCTGCTGGGTACCAGCCATGCGCGTCCCTGTATCGCGAAGGGTCTGGTGGAGATCGCTTTGCAGGAAGGCGCGGACGCCATCTGCCACGGCTGCACCGGCAAAGGAAACGATCAGGTGCGGTTCGAGCTGGCCATCAAGCATTTTGCGCCGAATATGCCCATCATCGCACCCTGGCGCGAGTGGTCCATCAAATCCCGCGAGGAGGAGATCGAATACGCGGAAGCGCACAACATTCCGCTGAAGATCAATCGCGAAACCAACTATTCCAAGGATAAGAACCTCTGGCATCTGTCCCACGAGGGCATGGATCTGGAGGATACCGGCAACGAACCGCTGTATGAGAAGCCCGGCTTTTTGGAAATGGGCGTTTCTCCGCTGCAGGCGCCGGATGAGCCGACCTATGTGACCATTGCGTTTGAGCAAGGGATCCCGGTGGCGCTGGACGATCAGAACATGAGCGCCAAAGAGATCATTTTGAAGCTCAACGAGCTGGGCGGTAAGAACGGTATCGGTCTTCTGGACATCGTGGAGAACCGTCTGGTGGGCATGAAGTGCCGCGGCGTGTATGAGACGCCCGGCGGAAGCATCCTGTATAAAGCCCACAGCGTGCTGGAAAGCATCTGTCTGGACAAGATGACCATGCACGAAAAGCAGAAACTCTCCATCACCTTTGCGGAGCTTGTCTATAACGGGCAATGGTTCACTCCCTTGCGGGAGGCGCTCAGCGCGTTTGTGGATAAGACCCAAGAGAAGGTCACCGGTAAGGTGCGCCTGAAGCTGTACAAAGGCAATATGATCAACGCCGGCGTGTGGAGCCCGTACTCGCTTTACAGCGAGGAGATCGCCACCTTCGGCGAAAGCGACTACGACCAGAAGGATTCCGCCGGCTTCATCAACCTCTACGGGCTGCCCATCAAGGTGCAGGCGATCGTGGACGCGAAGAACCGGAAATAAATCATATTCGGAGAAACACTATGGCAAAGATGTGGGCGGGCAGGACCGCAGGACTTACGGATAAACTGGCGGACGACTTCAATTCCTCCATCCGGTTTGACTGTAAGATGTACAAGCAGGATATCACCGGCAGCATGGCGCATGCCGCCATGCTGGGGGCGAAGGGGATCCTGACAGAGGAGGAAACCCAAACGCTGATCGATGGGCTCTCGCAGATCCTCGCCGATCTGGAAAAAGGCGCGCTTGCCTTTGATTGGCAGTGTGAGGACATTCATATGTTCGTCGAGCAGGAGCTGACGAATCGTCTCGGCGCGCTGGGGAAAAAGCTGCACACTGCCCGCAGCCGCAATGATCAGGTGGCGCTGGATCTGCGGATGTACCTGCGGGAAGAGACCGACCGCTTGACCGCGGAGGTCAAAGGACTGCTGGAAGTGCTGTTGGAGCAGGCGGAGACCCACCGGGCGACCATCCTGCCGGGCTACACGCATTTGCAGCGCGCCCAGCCTGTCACCTTCGGACATCATTTGCTGGCCTACGCCATGATGCTGCTCCGCGACCTCGACCGCTTGCAGGACGGGCGGAAGCGCATCAACTGCTCGCCCATCGGCTGCTGTGCGCTGGCGGGAACCACCTACGATACGGACCGTTGGATGGAGGCGGAACGCCTCGGCTTTACGGACCTGTGCCGGAACAGCATCGACGGCGTTTCCGATCGGGATTTTTGCGTGGAGTTCCTGAACACCTGCGCCATCCTGATGATGCACCTGTCCCGGTTTTCTGAAGAACTGATCCTCTGGTCCAGCTGGGAATTTCGGTTCGTGGAGCTGTCGGACGCGTATACCACCGGCTCCTCCATCATGCCGCAAAAGAAGAATCCGGACATGGCGGAGCTGATCCGGGGAAAAACCGGGCGGGTCTATGGCGACCTGATGGCGTTGCTGACCACCCTTAAGGGGCTTCCGCTTGCCTATAACAAGGATATGCAGGAAGATAAGGAAAGCGTATTCGACGCCGTGGAGACGGTGCACCAGTGCTTGCAGGTGATGACGCCCATGGTGGAGACCATGCAGGTTCGCGCCGACCGGATGAAGTTGGCGGCGCAGGAAGGCTTTATCAATGCCACCGATCTCGCGGATTATCTGGTGAAGAAGGGGTTGCCCTTCCGTTCCGCGTACAAGATCTCCGGAGAACTGGTAGCGGAATGTATGAAGCGCTCCTGCGTGTTGGAAACCTTGCCGCTGGAGGTGTATCGGTCCTTCAGTCCGCTGTTCGATGAGGATCTTTACCCCGAGATCGCGCTGGAGACCTGTGTGGAGAAGCGCATTTCCGAGGGAGGAACCTCCGCGTCTTCCGTGGATGCACAGATTTCCTACGTGCGGGAAAAACTGGGAAAAGAGGAAACATCATCGTGACAAATCTCTTCATAGACGGCAGCGCCGGTACGACCGGGCTGCGTATCCGCAACCGCCTGTATGCCCGGGAGGACCTGCACGTGCTGACCCTTCCTGAAAGCCTGCGGAAGGATCCTTCCGCCCGTCGGGAAGCCATGGCGCAGGCGGATGTGACCTTCCTTTGCCTGCCGGACGCGGCGGCGCGGGAGGCGGTGGCATTGGCAGAGGGAACCGGGACCGTTCTGATTGATACCTCCACGGCGCACCGGACTTCCCCGGAGTGGACCTACGGCCTTCCGGAGCTGCCCGGTATGCGGGAAAAGATCGCTTCTTCCCGGCTTATTGCGAACCCCGGCTGCCATGCCAGCGGCTTTGTCGCGTTGACGGCGCCTTTGGTGCATGCCGGACTGCTTCGGAAGGATGCGCAGCTTTCCTGCTTTTCGCTGACCGGCTATTCCGGCGGCGGAAAATCCATGATCGCCGCTTATGAGGCGGAGGATCGCGAACCGCTTCTTTCTGCGCCGCGGCAATACGCCCTCGGGCAGGCGCACAAGCATCTGCCGGAGATGCAGACCTTTTCCGGCTTGCAAACACCGCCGCTGTTTTGCCCCATCGTCGGGGATTTTTACAGCGGCATGGAAGTGACCGTTCCGCTGTTTGCAAGCGATCTGCGGGGAACGATTTCCGACGTGAAGGACGTATTCGCGTCCTGTTATCAAAGCTCCATCCTGCACTTTGACGGGGAAGCGGAGCAGGCAGAAAACGGATTCCTTTCCGCCGGCGCTTTTGCCGGTCGGGACGATATGCAGATCACCGTCTGCGGCAACGAGGAACGCTTGCTGTTGATCGCGCGGTTTGACAATTTGGGCAAAGGCGCGTCGGGAGCAGCCATCCAGAACCTGAACCTCCTGTTGGGCATAGACGAAACCGCAGGATTGGTTGTATAGAATGATGAGCAAAGGAACAACAATGGATACCATCAAACAGATTTCCGGCGGCGTTTGCGCCGCCAAAGGCTTTTTGGCAGGCGGCGTGCATTGCGGCATCCGCAAGAATCATAGCAAACGCGACCTCTCCTTGATTTACAGCGAAACACCCGCGAGCGCGGCGGCGCTCTACACCACCAATCGGGTCAAAGGGGCACCTCTGACGGTCACAAAGCGGCATCTTGCCGACGGCAAGGCGCAAGCGGTGATTTGCAACAGCGGCAACGCCAATACCTGCAACGCGGATGGGGAAGAGATCGCGGAAGAAACCTGCGCATCCCTCGCGGAAGCGCTGCACATTGCACCGGCGGACGTGGTGGTCGCCTCTACGGGCGTGATCGGACAGCCGCTGGACATCCGTCCCATCCGTGCGGGCATCCCGCCGCTGGTGGTGGCCCTCTCTCCGGAGGGGAGCCGTATGGCGGCGGAGGGCATCATGACCACCGATACCATCGTCAAGGAAGTGGCGGTGGAATTCACCCTCGGGGGTAAGACCTGCCATCTGGGCGGCATCGCCAAGGGCAGCGGCATGATCCATCCCAACATGGCGACCATGCTGGTCTTTCTGACCACCGATGTTGCCATCTCGCCGGAAATGCTCTCCCACGCGTTGAAAACAGACGTTGCATCCTCCTTCAACATGGTGAGCGTGGACGGTGACACCTCCACCAACGATATGGTGGTGCTGCTCGCCAACGGGCTTGCGGGCAACCGGGAGATCACTTGCGACGGGGAGGACTTTTCCTGCTTCATGCGGGCGCTCAACACCGTGACCGTCTGCCTTTGCAGACTGCTTGCCGGTGACGGGGAAGGCGCCACGAAATTGTTAGAATGTAAGGTTTGCGGCGCGAAAGATGACGAGACCGCGCGGATCACGGCAAAAAGCGTGATCTGTTCCAGCCTGCTCAAGGCGGCGATGTTCGGTGCAGACGCCAACTGGGGACGCGTGCTGTGCGCCATCGGTTACAGCGGCGCCGACGTGGATATCGGTGCAGTGGACGTGACGTTTGCTTCCGCAAATGGCGTCATCGACGTCTGCAAGGACGGCGCGGGGGTTCCCTTCTCCGAGGAAAAAGCCAAGGAGATCCTGCTGGAAAAGGAGATCGAGATCCGCGTCCGGGTAGGCGAAGGGGCAGGGGAAGCCACTGCGTGGGGCTGCGACCTGACCTACGATTATGTAAAGATCAACGGGGACTACCGTACCTAACGAGGCGATAAGATGGAAAATCAATTCTCAAACGCACAGCGTGCGGAGGTGCTGACGCAGGCGCTTCCGTATATCCGAAAATATTACGGTAAGACCGTCGTCGTCAAGTACGGCGGCAACGCCATGATCGACGAGCGGCTGAAAGGGCAGGTGATGGAGGACATCGTTCTGCTTTGGCTGGTGGGCGTGAAGGTGGTGCTGGTGCACGGCGGCGGGCCGGAAATCAGCGATCTGATGAACCGTCTGGGCAAGGAACCGGTCTTTCTGGACGGCTTGCGCGTCACGGATAAGGAGACGGCGGACATCGTGCAGATGGTGCTTGCCGGAAAGGTCAACAAGACGCTGGTTAACCTGTTAGAGTGCAACGGCGGCAAGGCGATGGGCATCTCCGGTATGGACGGACGGCTCATCGAAGCGGAGCCAAAGGACGAGCGTCTCGGCTATGTGGGCAAGATCACGCAGATCAACATCGGCGCGGTGGAGGATCTGCTGGAAAAAGGGTATATCCCGGTGGTTTCCACGCTGGGCTGCGACAGCGACGGAAACACTTACAACATCAACGGAGACACCGCCGCGGCACATATCGCAGGCGCACTGGGTGCAGAGCGCATGATCATGATGACGGACACCGCCGGCATCCTGCGGGATAAGAACGACCCGTCCACGCTGATCCCTTCCGTAACGCTGGAGGAAGCAAAAGCTCTGTTCTCCGAAGGGATCATCAGCGGCGGTATGATCCCGAAGGTGGAATGTTGCGTGGAGGCCATCCATCGCGGGGTGAAGAACGTCACCATCATGGACGGCAGGATCCCCCATTCCATCCTCATGGAGCTGCTGACGGACGAAGGCGCTGGCACCGTGGTCGCCGAAGGGAAGGAAGATATCGTTTTATGAACGAACAGCTGAAAGTATTGGATCAGACTTATATTGCAAATACCTATGCCCGTTTTCCGGTGGATCTGGTCTCCGGTTCGGGCTCCCTCGTCTATGACGCCGCCGGGAAAGCCTATATCGACATGGGCTCCGGCATCGGTGTGACCGCCTTCGGGATCGCGGATCCGGTCTGGCAGGAAGCCGTCACCAAGCAGCTGGGAAAGCTGCAGCACACTTCGAATCTTTACTATACCGAGCCTTGCGCACGTCTTGCAGAGCTGCTCTGCAAACGGACGGGGATGAAGAAGGTGTTCTTCTCCAACTCCGGCGCAGAATCCAACGAGTGCGCCATCAAGTTCGCAAGGAAGTATGCCGCGGAAAAGAAGGGCGCGGCGTACAGCGCGATCATTACGCTGGAAAACAGCTTCCACGGGCGCACGCTGACCACGCTGGCGGCGACGGGACAGGCGCATTACCACGAGCTGTTCCAACCGCTGACCCCCGGCTTCTATCATGCCCCCGCAGGGGATCTGGAAGCCATGAAAAAGCTGACGGAGGAGCATCCCACCGCGGGTATCCTCATCGAGTGCATCCAGGGGGAGGGCGGAGTGATTCCGTTGGAGAAACCCTTTGTCCGTGCTTTGGCGGATTTTTGTGCCGAGCAGGATATCCTGCTGATGATCGACGAGGTGCAGACCGGCAACGGCAGAACGGGAACCTTGTACGCTTACCAGCAGTACGGCGTCCAGCCGGATATCGTTTCCACCGCTAAAGGCATCGGCGGCGGTCTGCCGCTGGGAGCGACCCTCATCGGGGAGAAGGCACAGAACGTGCTGGGATTCGGCGACCACGGCTCCACTTTTGGCGGGAATCCGGTCTGCTGCGCCGGCGCCATCAGTATTCTGGAGCGTATGGACGAAGCGTTCCTCGCTTCGGTGCGGGAAAAGAGCGCATACCTGTTTGATGCGCTGCAAGGGGCGAAAGGCGTCAGATCCGTCTCCGGCATGGGGCTCATGGTGGGTGTGGAAACCCTCCGCCCGGCGAAGGAGATCGTCTCCGTCTGCATCGAACGGGGCGTCCTCTGCCTGACCGCAAAGGACAAGGTGCGTTTCCTGCCGGCGTTGAATATTCCCATGGAGCTGCTGAAGCAGGCTGTCGAATGTTTCCTCGCCGTTTGCGCAGAGGGGTGAAAGGAGAACATCATGCAACATGTGAACTTGAACAACCGTCATTTCCTAAAATTGCTGGATCACACGCCGGAGGAGCTGACCTACCTGCTGGATCTTGCCGCGGACCTGAAGCAAAAGAAGCGTGCGGGCGTTCCGCACCGCCTGTGTGAGGGGAAGAACATCGCGCTGATCTTTGAAAAGACCAGCACCCGCACCCGTTGCAGCTTCGAGGTGGCGGCGGCGGATCTGGGAATGCACCCGGTGTATCTGGATCCGCAGGGTTCCCAGATCGGCAAGAAGGAGAGCATCCCGGACACCGCCCGTGTGCTGGGCAGGATGTTTGACGGCATCGAGTACCGCGGCTACGGGCAGGAGATCGTGGAGGAGCTTGCAAAATACGCGGGCGTCCCGGTCTGGAACGGGCTGACCAACGAATCCCATCCCACCCAGATCCTTGCGGACTTTCTGACCATCCGGGAGGCGTTCGGCAGTCTCGCCGGGCGGAAGCTGGTCTATCTGGGGGACGCACGCTATAACATGGGCAACTCCCTGATGGTGGGCTGCGCGAAGATGGGTATGCACTTCGTCGCCTGTGCGCCGGAGGCATACTTCCCGGAAGCGTCCCTGCGGGAAACGTGCAGGCAGATCGCCGGGGAGACCGGCGGCTCCGTTTCCTTCATCGAGGACCCTGCCGAGGCCGTGAAGGGCGCAGACGTGCTGTATACCGACGTCTGGGTATCCATGGGCGAGCCGGAGGAGGTCTGGGCGGAACGTATCAAGGCGCTGTCCCCTTACCGCGTAACGGCGGAATTGATGCGGCTGGCAGGGGAGCAATGTAAGTTCATGCACTGCCTGCCCGCTTTCCATGACCTGAAAACCGGGATCGGCAAGAAGATCTACGAAACTTTCGACATCGACTGCATGGAAGTGACCGATGAGGTGTTCGAAAGCCCGGCGTCCATCGTTTTTGACGAGGCGGAAAACCGTATGCACACCATCAAAGCGGTGATGGCGGCTACCTTGGCGTAACACGGACCATTGTATTGCGCGGACCGACTGTGTTTCGGTCCGCGCTACATACAAAAAAATGGGAAAAAG
This sequence comes from Oscillospiraceae bacterium, assembly GCA_022508745.1. Lineage (GTDB taxonomy): Bacteria > Bacillota > Clostridia > Oscillospirales > CAG-382 > Coliplasma. The sequence goes on from JAFLUP010000004.1 coordinate 8,237, forward strand.
TTGAGAGGAACACTTGACAAAAGGTGAAAACCGTGTTATACTATGCCTGCTCGTGTGAGATCCCGCACGATGTATGGGGGATTAGCTCAGCTGGGAGAGCGCAAGGTTCGCAATCTTGAGGCCACGGGTTCGATCCCCGTATTCTCCACCAAAACATGAAAAACCGCTTATTTCAAGCGGTTTTTCTTTTGTCATCCACACCTTATCCATACTTTTTGCTATTTTACACGGTTCAGAATCTGCACAGCGCGCTCTTCTTCGCGTGGATACAGGTGCGCGTAGGTGTTCCATGTCTGCTCGATTTTGGAGTGACCGAGGTGACGGGCGATCTCTTGGATATTGATTCCCTCATTGGCGAGAAGGGAAGCGTGGCTATGCCGGAAATCGTGGATCCGAATATGCGGAAGTCCTGCTTCTTTTGCAAAGCGAGTATTCCTATTTTCGATCGATGTGTCGCTTAGGCATTGATTCCAGCCGCATATGCGCAGGTCGTCGGAGTATTTACCGACCGCTTGATACCTTGCCCTGTGTTCGTCCAGTACCTTGATCAAAGGGAGCGGCATTTGTAAAAGTCGATACGACTTTTTATTTTTTGGAGGTATTTCTGTGACTGTCACTCCTTTTATTTTTTGGGACACAGATCTGCGCACATTGATGAGGTCGCCTTCGATGTCCGACCATTTGAGCGAATTGATCTCACCATTGCGCATACCGGTATAATATGCGATCATGAAAAACACATACTATCAAGCTGATCCACCGCTTCGAATTTGGCGTGGATGTAACAAAATAGGGGTTGACTGTGGATGTGGATTCAACCAAGAAGTCTGCAGGATTGCATGTTTGCGCCTTGATGATATGGCAGACCTGTATTCAAACTTACTAAGAATTTAACCTCGCGAATAATCGTGTGTTTTTTTAAAAAGAGCGGACAAGCACATTATATAAGTTTTTTTTAGGAGAGAAAGTTTTATTCGTCAATTTGTCCATTGACAATTTTTTCCATCTGAGATACAATTATTATACAAATATGAGGAGGTGTTCGCTAACCCATGAATTTTAAGTGCTGAGGGAGGGTGTCGATGCTAATGTTGTCACCCGATAGAACCTCATTCTCGTAATGATGAATATTGGGAAGGCTACTCGTACTCTACTCTTTGCACGAGAATAAAAATAATGATTTAAAGACGAGTCCAATGATAATAAAGCCTTATCAGTCCTGTAGTTACGGAAGTTGCAATCGTGGGTTAGAATTAGGATAAGGATGTTTGCTTTGGGCATAATGTTATGCATTGAATATCCTGATCCGGTTCAGCGCGATTGCTGACCGGTTTTTTCGTGTTGCTTACTAATTGGTAGACAGACGAATTATACCAGGTTACTCACAAAGCAGAAATGAAAAAATGGGAGGCTAATATCATGGCAAACGAAATGACTCTGCTTTCAGCATTGGCAGGAGCTGGACAAACTATTATGTCTATGACCCAGACAGGTAAAACGAAAAGGGCGGTGCGTAAACAAGACTCCATTGCTCTTCAGGAGCAGATTCGCTTCATAAAGGCAGCTTGCAGAATCAGGGGCGTAAGCGAGCTTACAAGGCAGGGGCTGGATGAATTGGAGAAAACTGCCCAGCGAATTGACCAGAATCGCTTCTCGGAAGGGCAGCTCCACATGGCGCTGGAATTGCTCAATATCCAGTTTCGGACCGTTCGCTATATCATCGAGCATTATGATGGAGGGCTGATAGATCAATAATGGGAATTATAGTCCTGCTTATCTTTGCGGTGGTGGCGTTTCTTGTCTGGATGGAAATCATTCCTTTGAGAAAATGGCTACATAAGATTTGCATAAAGGCGAGCGGGATGGTAATCAGGGGAATAATCGCTGTATTATCCCTGTTTGAAGACATGTAACGTTCCTCTATATGAGCACCAAAGGTTTTGACCTTGGGTGCTCATTTCTTACTTATTGTAGCCATATTAAAATCTCTTCATTTTAAGATATTTAGATGAATTAATGATAGAAAAGTGTCCCTGCTACGGTAGCAAATAAGAACTTGACAAAATCAAGATAATGTGCTAGTCTGCGTATAAGAGTCGGGACGAGATTTCTCAATAGTTCACTCCTCTATGCAACAGGCATCAATTTTGGAAACTTTTTCACGAAAATGACACCGTAAGGTGTCTTTTTTCATAGTAGAACGATTGCGTTCAGGCGGAGCGTCCCTTCACGTCTCGCAGAGAGCGATACTTCGCTTTTATGCGCCGCGACCCTCCCGCGGCACATAAAATGAAGCAATCGCCATTTCACCTCTTGCTTTTTTAGCGAAAAGGTGATAATATCATGATATAAAGTTGAAGAAAGGTATTGGATCTGACATGCTTTATAACGACCATTTTGACGAAGTGAAGGAGCGGATGATCGCCTACTGGAACCGAGAAGCGGCGGACCGTTGCTCCGCGTCGCTGACCGTCGCCAGACCGGTCATCAAGGATTTTAGCGGCAACTTTTATTTCGACGCGGAAAAGGCGGATCAAATGCACCGCCAGCGGTTTGAAAGCTACGACTATTTGTGGGGAGCGATTCCGAGCCTGTTCCCTTACTTCGGGACCGCCGGCATTGCGGAGTATGTGGGCTCCAAACCGGAGTACACGCCGGAGACCACCTGGTTCCACCCCTGCCTTGAGGAGCCGGACGCAGACGCGATCTCCTTCAAGTGCCCGGAGGCATTTGAAAGGCAGAAGGAAGCAATCGCAAAAATGCTTGCGCTTTCCAAAAACGACTATGCCGTCACCGTAACGGACAACTGCGGCATTGCGGATGCGCTTGCCATCATGCGCGGCACCGACAATTTCTTAATGGATATGATCGACGAAGAGGACTTTGTCCTGGAAGCGATGCAGAAGCTCCTGTCCATCTACAAGGAAACCCAGCAGCAGTTGTTTGATTTGGTGGAAGAAAATAACGAGGGAAGTATTCACAGTTGGATGCATCTGTGGGCGCCGAAGCGCTGCGCTCAAATGCAGTGCGACATGAGCGTGATGATCTCCCCGGATATGTACAAGCGGTTCATCGTCCCTGAGCTGGAAGAACTGACCTCCTTTTTAGACTATTCGGTCTACCATTTGGACGGTCAGGAACAGATCCGGCATTTGGACGCGTTGCTGTCCGTGAAGAACCTGCGGGCGATCCAGTGGACGCCGGTGGCCGGTCAGCCGCGGACTTCCGCCTTTATCAGCGTACTGCAAAGGATCCAGAAAGCAGGGAAGAATCTGGTCCTCATCCCGCAGATTGATGAGATCGAAACCCTGCTGGACAATTTGTCCAGCCGTGGCTTGCACCTCGTCTTACACGCGTGGAGCCGGGAAGAGGCGGAGCATATCATGGAAACGATCCGGAAACACTCCAAGGATCGTGGCTGATCGGAAGAAAGGAGAAACGGAAACATGGTACAGATGACGGAAATCGCAGAATGGCTGCAAAAAGGAAAAGCAAAAGAGGTAGTAGCACTCGTCCAACAGGCGGTGGAGGAAGGTACGCCTGCAGAAATCATCCTCAAAGAAGGATTGATGGCGGGCATGGACGCGGTGGGAAAACGGTTCCGCGACAACGAGATTTTTGTCCCGGAGGTGTTGATGGCAGCCCGCGCCATGAGCAAAGGCTCCGAGGTGCTGCGCCCTCTCCTTACGAAGGAGGGCGGCGTTTCCTCCGGCAAGGTTTGCATCGGTACGGTCAAAGGCGACCTGCACGACATCGGAAAGAATCTGGTAAAAATGATGCTGGAAGGGAAGGGGCTGGAGGTCATCGATCTGGGTACGGATGTACCCGCCGAAACCTTCATTCAAACCGCAATAGAGGAGGACTGCCAGATCATCTGCTGTTCCGCGTTGCTGACCACCACAATGCCTGAAATGGAGCGGGTGATCCACGCGGCGATCGAAGCGGGGATCCGCGACAAGGTCAAGATCATGGTGGGCGGCGCGCCCGTTACCCAAGAATTCGCAGATTCCATCGGCGCGGACGCGTATACCGACGACGCCGCTTCCGCAGCGGACGTGGCGGTCGGTTTCTGCTCCTGACAGATCGACCATGAATATGCATACATTTTTTCAAAGCCTCCTTGCAGGCACAAAAAAGCACGCCCTGCCGATTTTGTCCTTTCCGGCGGCGCAGAAACTGCGTGTAAGTGTAAGCGAACTGCTTCACTCCGCCGAGCTGCAGGCAAGCGCGATGGAGCTGGTAGCACATTCCACAGACGCCGTCGCCGCCGTCAGCTTCATGGATCTTTCTTTGGAGGCGGAAGCCTTTGGCGCAACCGTTGTGTTTCGGGAAAACGAGATCCCTGCCATTACCGGGCAGCTGATTTCCGACGGGGAAGCAGCGTCTGCTTTGCAGATCCCCGGTTTGACCGCCGGAAGGATCCCCGTTGCCATAGAGACGATCCGTTTGGCAAAGGAAAAAGTGACAGATAAACCGGTTTTCGCGGGGATGATCGGTCCTTTCTCACTGGCGGGCAGGCTCATGGACGTGACAGAGATCCTGTACACTTGTTTTGACGAGCCGGAAGCCGTCCATGAGGTTTTGCAAAAAGCCACCGCCTTTCTAAAGAACTACGCCTCGGCGCTGAAGACCGCCGGCGCAGACGGCATGATTTTGGCGGAACCGCTGTGCGGCATCTTGAGCCCGGATATGGCGGAGGAATTTTCCTGTCCATACGTCAAGGAGATCCTTGATTCCGTCCAGACGGAGGACTTTGCGGTCATCTACCACAACTGCGGCAATTCCGTGCCCCAAATGGCAAAGCAGTTATACGGGATGAACGCCGCCGCCTACCATTTCGGGAACGCTGTGGATCTGCACCGTCTGTTGCAGGACGCACCGGCGGATGTTCTGCTGATGGGGAATATTGACCCGGTTTCCTGCTTTGCAAAAGGAACGCGGGAGCATATCCGGGAGCAGACGCTTGCACTGCTGGAAAGGTGCGGGGCGTACCGGAATTTTATCCTGTCCTCCGGCTGCGATATTCCGTATACCGCTCCTTGGGAGAACGTCGAGTCCTTCTTCGGGGCGCTTGCGGAATACAACCAAACGCATTGAGCGGAGGAAGGGTATGCATACGGTAACGATACAGAGCGGGGACCAACTCTACACGGCAACCTTTGAAGGAACGACTACCGTGCGGGAAGTTCTGACGCAAAACGGCATCTCCATGCCGCACCCCTGCGGGGGAAGCGGCAGGTGCGGGAAATGTATCATCGAAGTTTCCGGGGATGTTTCCGCCCCCGATGAAAAGGAACTCGCCTGCGGGCATCGTCTGTCCTGCCGCGCAAAACTTTACGGGGACGCGGCGGTGAAGCTATGTGCGGATACGCGCCTTTCGGCGGAGGGAGCCGCGCAGCACATTCAGGGCGCCCGACATCCGGGGGCTTCCGTCGGCGCGGCGGTGGACATCGGCACTACCACGGTCGCTATGGCCGTTTACGACCTTGCCACGGGGAACTGTCTTGCGGATGGGACCATGCTCAACCCCCAATCCACAGTGGCGGCAGACGTGATCGGAAGGATCGGCGCAGCCTGCGGCGGGCAGCTTTCGCAGTTGCAGGACATGATCGTTTCCTGCATTTGCAGTCTTGCGGAGCAAACTGGCTATCGGGACCGGATCGACCAATGGTGCATCACCGGTAACACCGCCATGCTTTATCTCCTGCAGGGCAGGGACCCGAGGGCCTTATCGGCAGCTCCCTTCTGCGCGGATCATCTTTTCGGCGAGGAAAGCACATTCCTCGGGAAACCGCTGTATCTGCCGGACTGTATGCACGCTTTTGTGGGCGCAGACATCACTTGCGCGGTATTGGAGAGCCGGATGTGCGAGAGGGAGGAAACCTCCCTTCTCTGCGATATCGGTACCAACGGGGAAATCGTTCTTTGGAAGAACGGGAAGCTCCACGCCGCCTCCACCGCAGCCGGACCGGTCTTTGAAGGCGCCGGGATCTCCTGCGGCTGTCAGAGCGTACAAGGCGCCATTGAAAAGGTTTCCATCAAAGACGGCGCTCTGGACGTACAGACCATTGGGAACGCTCCCGCCGTCGGCTTGTGCGGCTCCGGCGTGATCGACGCCATCGCCTGTCTTCTGGACAACGGCATGGTGGAGGAAACCGGCGCGATGGAAAGCGAGGAAGCCGTCATTTGCGGGAACATCCTTCTAAAACGGCAGGATGTCCGGGCGGTCCAGCTTGCCAAAGCCGCCATCGCGGCGGGCATCCGGACCCTATTGGAACGCACGGGCACAAAAGAGGAGGAGATCTCGACCCTCTATCTTGCGGGGGGCTTCGGCAGCCATCTCAACATTCATTCTGCCGTGAGGATCGGTCTGTTTCCCGCCGTTTTGCAAAATAGGGTAAAGATCCTCGGGAACGCCGCGCTGAAAGGCGCAGCTTCCATGCTGACGGGGAAGGAATGGAAAGAGAAAGCCCATAGGCTCCTTTCCGGTGCGGAATGTATCAACCTCGGCGGTATGCCGGAATTCAACGAAGCCTATATCGACGAAATGGTTTTCCCGGAGCCGAAGACGTCCCATCTCCTGCTTCGTTTGGCGGAAGAAATCGGCTTCTCCCATTACGGGTTCTTCCCGACCGACGCCCTTTCTTTTCGTAAGGAGGTGCGGGATATGTGCAAGTCCGGGCGCTGCGGCGCATACGGTACCCGATGGACCTGCCCGCCCTACTGCGGAACGCTGGAGGAAAGCGCCGAAAAGGCAAAACGGTTCCAAATGGGCATCCTTTTGCAGATGACCGGCAGGATGGAGGACGACTTTGATGTGGAATGTATGACGGAAACAGGGGAGGCGGTAAAGGAAAAGCTGGCACTTTTCGTGAAACGCCTTCGGGAACAACACATTCCCTGCCTGCCGATGACCGCCGGTACCTGCAACAGATGCGATCCCTGCACCTGCCCCGACGAACCCTGCCGGTTCCCGGAGGAAGCCTTTCCTTCCATGGAAGCATACGGTCTGCTGGTGAACGACGTCTGTACGGCGGCCGATGTTCGGTACAATTACGGACAAAGGACGATCACCTTCACCACCTGCGTTCTCTTTAACGACTGAAACGGTATATATAGGGGTCAGCGAAATGGTTTTTGGAAATTTCTTTTCTTCTGATTCATATTATTTTAAAAAATTTTATTTTTTGTTCAAAAAGGTATTGCATTTCTGCATTTTCTGATGTATAATAAAAATGCAAATCAGAAAGAAGAAAGAGAGGCATTTTTATGAATTCAATCAGGAAGTATATCGCGGAATTCATCGGCACTCTGGTGCTGGTGCTTTTCGCCTGCGGAACTGCCGCGGCGCTTGGATGCTCCAAGCTGGGCGGAACGGCGTACATCATTACGGCGCTTGCCTTCGGTTTGGTGATCGTTGCAATGGCGTATTCCATCGGGAATATCTCCGGGTGCCACATCAATCCTGCCGTTTCCATCGCCATGCTGGTGAGCGGAAGGATGTCTTTGACGGATTTCGTCGGGTATATCATTGCACAGTTTGCAGGCGCTACCGCCGGTGCCGCTTTGCTGATGGCGTTCCTCGGCAAGGAAAGCGGGCTTGGCACCAATAGCCTTTTTGACGATGATATTATGCTTTCCCTCCTGATCGAGGTGATCCTCACCTTTGTGTTCGTCATCACCATCCTCGGCGTTACCTCGAAAGAGGGCAACTCCGCGGTCGCCGGTCTTGTGATCGGTCTCACCCTGACGCTGGTGCACATTTTCGGCATCTACTTCACCGGCACCTCGGTGAACCCCGCAAGAAGCTTCGGGCCCGCGCTGTTTGTCGGCGGCGATGCGCTGAAGTGTGTTTGGGTCTTCCTTGTCGCACCGCTGGTGGGCGCCGTTTTGGCAGCCGTGGTGTACAAATTCCTCGATCCCAAAAAGGCGGAGTAAGCTCCGCGCCGATCCCTGTTTTTCCAAAGAACCGCCGATGTCCGAAAAGGCATCGGCGGTCTTTTTTGCGCGTTTCGAAACTTGACAAAAGGGTGAAAATATGGTATCCTGTCTATGTGTATATGCAGCGTTCAATTCATTGATTTTTTGATGGGCAACGGGGGAGATTTCATGTTTATCAAGCGTTTTTTACCGGCATTTCTTTGCCTGCCGCTGATCATTGCCGCGTGCCTGCTGGCGGCGGCACTCAACTCCGGCTCGGATCCTTTGCCTGTTTCGGCTTTTGACGGGATCCGCGGCGATCTGGATGGTGACGGTACGCTGACTGCCTATGACCTTACCCTGTATCTGCAATACCTTTCCGGTGCGACGTCTCTTTCCGGCGAAGCCCTTGCGCTTGCGGATATCAACGGCGACGGCAAAGCGGACGAAGCGGACTTGCAACTGCTGCAGGAGCACCTTTCCGGCGGGGACGTGAGCGTAAGACCCCGTGTCGCCTATATTCCGCTGGATAACCGTCCGGTCAATCAGGAGCGGGTCATTTATCTTGCGCAGGCCATGGGGATCGAACTGCTGGTGCCGGAGGAGCATCTCTACCGCACGGCGCTGGACAATATGGCGCCCAACCCGGACGGAAGTACGCTGGGCAACCGTGCAGCCCTTCTGGAATGGCTGCGGGAGGCGGATAAGACTTGCGATGCTTTCGTCATCTCTCTGGACCAGATGCTTTCCGGCGGTCTGGTGGGCTCCCGCTGGCTGGACAATACGGATCTGACCTTTGAATATGAGGTCATTGATGAAATTGCCCGCTTGTGCGAGAACAATACCGTCATTTTGTTCGATACCGTCATGCGGCTCGCGTCCACCGTGGACTATCAGGGATTGAACCTAAACGACTATAACGCCTTGCGGGGATACGGGAAGAAGGCACGCAGACAGCTGACCGGCAGCGAACTGACCATAGAGAACATCATCGCCGGCTATCGCTATGACGAAAACGGGCAGACCATTCCGTTCCCCAACGGGGAGGAGATCCTGTCCCACTATTTGATTTCCCGGGAACGTAAGCTGCTCCTCGCGGACTACCTGCTGCGGAGCGCCGGGGATAAGATGGAGTTCCTCTTTATCGGCGTGGACGATTCCTCGAATGGGGTAAGCATCCAGACCAATGAGATTCGGTATTTGAACGACTTGTTAGGGGAAAACGGTATCGTGAGCGGCGGCATCGACGAGCTGGGGCTCTGCTGCCTGGCGCGTATGGGGACGTTGATTTACGGCTCGCCCAAGGTGCACCTGACCTACTACGGACCGGGAAAGGATCTACCCTCCGACGAGTACGATCCAGACACCTTCGGTGTTGTGATGGATACCCATCTGAAGCTCCTGAATGTGACGGAAACGGAAGATACGAGGAACGCTTTGCAAATACTCATTCTGACCAAGGGGAGCACACGGAAGGACTACCAAGCCTTGCTGGATCAGCTGCGGTGGAACTTGAACAACAACATTCCCACTGCATTGATGGATGCCGTAGGGAATTCGCAGGAATTCTGCACCATGTTGCTCCATGAAAGCAACATCCCCATCGGGGAGCTGATCGGGTATTCCGGCTGGCACACCGGTGCCAACACGTCCGGTCTTGCGCTCTCCATCGGCATCGGGCGCTACATCTACCTGTCCTCCGTTCCGGAATCTACGCCGGCGGCAAACGAGGGCTTCCTCAAAACGATGACGTTTAGCTATATCAAGGATATCAGCTATAAAAAGTTCCATTTGTATATTGACGGGATCCAGAAGGAGGACTATTCCTGCTCGGTGCCGTTGATCCTGCGCCGGCTGAACGCCAGCAGAATCGTCACCTCGCTTTCTCCCTACGGGAAAAGTAAACACGGGGAAGTCACGGTTTCCAATTTCCGCTATCCGTGGAACCGTACCTTTGAAATGACATTCGATATTGAGATCGGTTGAATCCGCTGAAAAAAGGGGGGAAATCATGTTCAAAAAACGCTTTTTGCCGGTACTTCTTTGCCTGCCGCTGCTGGTCGTCGCCTGCTTGCTGTCGGTGGCGCTCACCCTTGGCTCCGGCTCGTCTTCCGTGGCGGGCTTTGAAGGGCTGCGCGGCGATCTGGACGGGGACGGTGCGCTGACCGCCTATGATCTCACCCTGTATCTGCGCTACCTTTCCGGTTCTGTGTCCCTTTCCGACGATGCATTGGCGCTTGCGGACATGAACGGCGACGGCAAAGCGGACGAAGCGGATATGCAGCTCTTGCAGCAATACCTTTCCGGCGAGGGCATCAGCGTAGGTTTGCGGGTCGCTTATGTGCCGCTGGATAACCGTCCGGTCAATCTGGATCGCGCCGTTTACCTTGCGGCATCCTGTGGGCTTGAGCTGGTCATGCCGGAGGAACACCTTTTCCGCACCGCACTGGATAATATGGAGCCCAACCCCGACGGAGGCACGCTGGGCAACCGCAAGGCGCTTCTGGAATGGCTGCGGGAAGCGGACAAGACCTGTGACGCCTTTGTCATCTCCCTGGATCAGATGCTTTCCGGCGGTCTGGTGGGTTCGCGTTGGCTGGACAATACGGATCTGACCTTTGAATATGAGGTCATCGACGAGATCGCACGTCTGTGCGAAAACAATACCGTCATCCTGTTCGATACCGTGATGCGGCTCGCTTCCACCACCGGGTATCAAGGGTGGGGCATGGAGGAATACAACACGCTCCGCTCCTACGGACAGGTGGCGCGCAAGCAGCTGACCGGCAGCGAGCTGACGGTGGAGAACATCATCGCCGGGTACCGTTATGACGCCAACGGCAAGAAGATCCCGTTCGGCCATACAGATGCCACGCTGAACCGTTATCTCGCTTCCCGCGAACGCAAGTTGCGCATTGCGGATTATCTGCTGCGGAACGCGGGGGACAAGATGGATTCCCTGTACCTCGGCGTGGATGATTCCTCGCCGGAAGTGACCATCCAGACCAACGAGATCAACTACCTGACCGGTCTGCTGGGGGAGAAGGGCGTGTTGAGTGCCGGTACCGACGAGCTGGGGCTTTGCAGCCTGACCCGGATGGCGACGCTGCTTTACGGATCGCCGAAGGTGCATGTCACCTATTACGGTCCTGGCAAGGATATGCCCGCGGACAGTTGGGATATCGAAACCCTTGGCAACATGGTCGGTACGCATCTGGACTTCCTGAACGTGGTGGAAACAGACGACGCGAAAAACGCCCTGCAAGTGCTGATCCTGACGCGGGGAAGCTCCCGGAGCGACCGGCAGTCCCTTCTGGCGCAGGCGAAAAAGAACCTGAACAATCACATTCCCACCATGCTCCTTGACGTTTCCCTGCAAGCATCGGAACTCGATACCATGATGTTCTCCGAAAGCGATATCCAGATTGGGATGTTGATGGGCTATTCCAGCTGGAATACCGCCGGAAACGCTACCGGTCTTGCCCTTTCCCTGGGGATCTCGCGCTATGCCTATCTGTCCTTCGTCCCGGAATCCACGCCGGCGGCGAATGAGGCGTTCCTCAAGTCCATGGCGTTTGCCTATATCAAGGATATCAGCTATAAAACGTTCCATGGATCTATCAGCGGGATCATGAATGAGGATTACACCTGCTCGGCGCCGCTGATCCTGCGTCGATTGAATACAAGCAAGATTGTTACGGCGCTTTCGCCCTATGGGGAAAGCAGTCATGGGGAAGTCAAAGTATCGGGATTCCGTTATCCGTGGAACCGCACCTTTGAAATGACCTTCGATATCGAAATCGGGTAACCGTATCCTTTTGCGCCGGGGAGAAAGGGGGCACAGCATTTGATACTTATTATCGCGGAAAAACCCAGCCTCGCGCGCAATATCGCCGCCGCGATCGGGCAGCTGCGCCGCCGCGACGGGTATCTGGAAGGGGAAGGGTACCTCGTCACATGGGCGTTCGGGCACCTGTTTTCCCTTTGCGATATCGAGGAGTACGCACAGACCCCTTCTTTGCCGGATGCAGCTCCTCGCTGGACCATGGACAATCTGCCCTGCTTTCCGGAGGAATTCCGTTTCACCCTGCGTAAAGGGGACGACAAAAAGACGGTGGACGCCGGCGTGCAGAAGCAGTTCGGCGTGATTACCTCCCTCTGCAAACGGGAGGACGTGGATACCATCGTCAACGCCGGAGACGCGGATCGGGAAGGGGAGATCATCGTACGTCTGTGTGTCTCCCACACCGGCGTGGAAGGGAAGCAACACAAACGGCTCTGGCTGCCGGATCAGACGCCGCAGACGGTACGCGCCGCCCTCGCGGACCTGCAGGACGAATCTGCCTACGACCGTCTGGCGGACGAGGGCTTCGCCCGCACCTATATTGATTGGCTCTACGGCGTGAACCTGACCCGCTATGCCACCCTCCGCACCGGTATGCTGCTGCGGGTGGGGCGTGTGATCGTGCCCATCGTCAAAGCCATTTATGAGCGGGACATGGCCATTCGCAATTTTGTCCCCGGCGTTTACCTCGCCATGGTCAGCAAGGAGCAGACCAACGGGGAAACGGTGGAACTGACCTCCAAACAGAAATTTGAATCCGATCAGCAAGCGCAAGCGATCGCGCTGTGCAAGCGCTACAACGAGACAGGCGCCGTGGTGACTTCCGTCAAGCGGAAGAAGGACAAGTTGTCCCCCGGCAAGCTGTATTCCCTTTCCAAACTGCAAAATGCGCTGGGCAAGAAGTACAAAATGTCCATGCAGGAGTCTCTGGACATCGTCCAGAAATTGTACGAAGAGGGCTATCTGACCTATCCCCGTACCAACTCCGAATATCTGGCGACGGCGGAGAAGGGGAAGGTGCGCACCATACTGGATTCCTGCGCGAAGCTGGGGTACCCGGTTTGCTTCAAGGATGGGAAAAACATCTTTGACGACAGCAAGATTGAGTCCCATTCCGCTTTGACGCCCACCTATAAGATCCCGGCGAAAGGTTCGCTTTCCGAGCGGGAAGCGCAGGTGTATGCCATGGTGTTCCGCCGCTTTATCGCGGTGTTCTGCGCCGAGGACTGCATCGTGGATAAGACGGAGATCACCATTTCCGTGGGCGATCTGGAGGAATTCACCCTCAAAGGCACGGTCATCCGGGAAAAAGGCTGGACCAAGTACGACGACCGCAGCCAGAAGGATAAGGTGCTGCCTGCGCTGGAAAAGGGGGATACGGTCAATATCGACTTCCGCCCGGTGGAAAAGGAAACGTCGCCGCCCCGCCATTACACCATCGAAACCCTCAATAATTATCTGAAAAACCCCTTCAAAGAGGAAAAAGCGGCTGCAAAGGAGAGGGACGTGGCGGAGGAGGAAGCAGAAGACGACCGCGAGGAATACCGCGCCATCTTCGAAGGTCTGGAGCTGGGAACCGAAGCCACCCGCACCGGCATCATCGACAATGCGCGGAAAAGCAAGTATATCGACCTAAAAAAGGACGTTTACACCATCCTTCCCGACGGCGAATTCCTCGTGGAATCCCTGGAAAAACTGGGAATCGCCATGGATAAATACAAAACCAGTGAGATGGGTCGCGCCCTGAAAGATGTGTATCACGGGCGGATCACCGTTTCCGACAGCGTCCGCCTTGCCCAAGAGGCCATCTCCGCCGCCTTTTGTGCCTGCGGAACGGAGGGGGATACCGGCTATTTCGGGGATATTCTCGGCGTATGCCCGCTTTGCGGCGGGGAAGTGCGCCGCATGCGCAGCTTTTACGGCTGCAGCGGCTACCGGGAGGGCTGTAAATTCAGCGTCAACACCCATATCTGCGGGCGCGCCATCCCGGTGAAAAGCCTGCAAAAGCTGCTGAAAGACGGGGAAACGGAAGTCATCGACGGCTTCCGCTCCAAAAAGACCGGGCAGCCCTTTTCCGCAGCCTTGCGGCTGGATGAGAAGGGCAAAGCGGTGTTTTCCTTCCCGGATAAAGCACCCAAACCCCATAAAAAGCCGGTGTGCTGCCCGCTTTGCGGAAAGACGATCGTCAAGGGAAAGACCGCCTATGGCTGTGCAGGATGGAGGGACGGCTGTCGCTTCCGTCTGCCCTTCGAACGGGACGGCCGTCTGCTGACCGACCGAGAAGCGTACGATATGATCGCGACCGGGAACTTTTCAAACCCGCAGGAGGGCGCCGTATGAGTGAGACGAACGTGTTCTTTCCCGTCCTGTTCAGGGACATCCCGCCTCGGGAAGCCGTTTCCGCATTGCTTGACTGGTATCGGGCGTCCGCGCGGGAGCTTCCGTGGCGGACACAGATCACGCCCTACCGCGTCTGGATCTCCGAGATCATGCTGCAGCAGACCCGGGTGGAAGCGGTAAAGCCCTATTTCCATCGTTTTCTGGAGGCATTGCCGGACATTCCCTCCCTTGCCGACGTGGACGACGCCAGATTGCTCAAATTGTGGGAGGGTTTGGGCTATTACAGCCGCGCTCGCAACCTGAAAAAGGCAGCGAACGTGCTGATGGAACAGTACGGCGGGGAACTGCCTGCCGATGTGCAGAAATTGAAAAAGCTCCCCGGCATCGGCAGTTATACCGCCGGCGCCATCGCGTCCATCGCTTTCGGCATCCCTGCGCCCGCGGTGGACGGCAACGTGCTGCGCGTGCTCGCCCGTTTGACCGGCTGCGACGCGGATATCCTTCGCCCGCAGACCCGTGCCGCCGCGGAGCAGGCCGCCTTGCAACTATGCCCGGCAGATACCCCCGGCGATTTTACCCAGGGGATGATCGAGCTGGGCGCCACTGTTTGTGTGCCCAACGGAGAGGCAAAGTGTTCCGTTTGCCCGTTTTCGCCGTGGTGCGTCGCCGCGCGGGAGGGGATGGTGGACCGTTTGCCGGTCCGCTCCGCAAAGGCTCCCCGCCGCGTGGAGGACCGCACGGTGCTGCTGCTGCGGGAAGGGGATCGCTATCTGATCCGCCGCCGCCCGCCGAAAGGGCTGTTGGCGGGGCTTTACGAGCTCCCCAATGAACTGGGCACGCTGAACCGGGAGGAAGCCATCGCTTTTGCCCGGAAAAACGGCTTCCAACCCCTCCGTACGGAGCATCTTTCCCCCGCAACACATATTTTCACTCATGTGGAATGGCACATGACCGCCTACCTCATGACCGGCTACTTTTCCGAAACGGAGACGGAAGGGGAGGAGCGTATCATGGCGAGCCGCGAGGAGCTTTCCGCCGTCTATGCCGTTCCTTCTGCCTTTTCTGCCTATCTCAAAGCCATTTTGGAGCTTGAAACACCATGACCAAACTGGAAGTTTTGCGCCGTTTCTACGGCTACGATTCCTTCCGCCCCGGGCAGGAGCCCATCGTGGACGCACTGTTGGAGGGCAGGGACGTGCTCTGCGTGATGCCAACGGGGGCAGGGAAGTCGGTGTGCTATCAGGTGCCGGCGCTTTTGAAGCCCGGTGTGGCGCTGGTGATCTCCCCGTTGATCTCCCTGATGAAGGATCAGGTGGGCGCACTGGTGCAAAACGGCATCCGCGCCGCTTACGTCAACAGCTCCCTGACCGCCGCACAGCAGAGCCGCGTCTTTGCGGGGTTGGCAAGCGGCGCATACCGCATCCTGTACGTGGCGCCGGAGCGGCTTTCCTTGGAGAGCTTCCGGCAACTCTGCGCCGGATTGCAGATCTCCCTGATCGCGGTGGACGAGGCGCACTGCGTCTCCCAGTGGGGACAGGACTTCCGTCCCAGCTATTTGCAGATCGCGGATTTCGTGCGCTCCCTGCCGGTCCGCCCGCCGGTTTCTGCTTTTACTGCCACCGCCACCGCCCGCGTCAAGCGGGATATTGAGGAGTTGGTGGAACTGCGGGACCCCATCCGCTTCACCACCGGCTTTGACCGGCCGAACCTGTTCTTTTCCGTCCGCACGCCGGAGGACAAGGACGCGGAGCTGCTCTCCCTGCTTTCCCACCGGAAGGAGCAGCACGGCATCGTCTATTGCGCCACCCGCAAGAGCGTGGAGGAGGTTTGCGACTTTCTCTGCGAGCATGGCTTTTCCGCCACCGCTTATCATGCCGGACTTCCCGCGGAGGAACGGCGGCAGAATCAGGATGACTTCCTGTATGACCGCAAGAATGTCATGGTGGCGACAAACGCCTTCGGCATGGGAATCGACAAATCCAATGTTTCCTACGTGATCCATTACCAGATGCCGAAAAATATTGAAAACTACTACCAGGAGGCCGGTCGCGCCGGACGGGACGGCTCCCCGGCGGAGTGTATCCTGCTGTTTGCCAAACGGGATGTGCAGATCAGCCGCTACCTGATCCTGAACGCCGAACCAAACGAAGCGCTGGACGAAAAAGAGCAGGAGGAACTGCGTAAGCGCGACCTGTGGCGGCTCAAGCAGATGAAGGAGTACGCCACTTCCGGGGATTGCCTGCGCGGGTCCATCCTGCGCTATTTCGGCGAACACGCGGGGAAGGAATGTGGGGGATGCGGCAACTGCTGCCGCGGAACGGAGCTGTACAACATCACGCTGCCGTCGCAGATGCTTCTTTCCTGCGTCGCCCGCACCGGGCAATGTTTGCCACTTGCCGTCATCCGTGACGTGCTTTTGGGGGTCGCGACCGGGGAATTGGAAGCACAAACCACCTTCGGACTTCTGAAAGAAGACCCCCCCGCGACGGTGGAGGAGATCCTGCGCTTCCTGATCGGGGAGGGGTATCTGGCGTCCTCCGGAGAAGAGGAGATCCTGGCGTTGACCGAGCGCTCCGCGGAGATCCTGCGGCAGCGCAAGCCCATCGCCATGCTGCGGCACAACACGCAAAAGAAGCGTGCGGCGGGCACGGCAGAGCAGGACGCTCCCGACGAAGGTCTTCTCCGCGCGCTCAAGGAGACGCGTTCCCGCATCGCATCCAAGCGGCGCGTCCCGCCGTATCTGGTCTTTACCGATGCGACCCTTGCCGATCTTTGCCGGAAAAAGCCCCGCACGGCGGAGGAACTGTTGACCGTCAGCGGCGTGGGGTTGGTCAAATTGGAGCAGTACGGTTCCGCGTTCCTGCAAACCATCGCCGCGTACGAGAGCGGTACATCGGACGGGGAACGTCCATGGACGGCCATGGAAGACACGCAACTTCTGGATGCCTTCTATGAGGAACGGACGGTTCTGCAAATGGCGCGTATGCTTGCCAGATCCACCTCCGAGATCACCAAACGTCTGCGGGAAAAACATTTGATTTGAGGGAGTGACCTTATGAAACTGATGATCGCATCCGATCTGCACGGCTCCATCGCCTGTGTGGAACAACTGATGAAGCGAATGGACGAGGAACAACCGGAAAAACTCCTGTTGCTGGGAGATCTGCTCTATCACGGACCGCGTAATGCCCTGCCGATGCAGTACGATACTGCCGGCGTGGCGCAGCTGCTGAACGAACGGAGAGAGTCCCTGCTTTGCGTGCGGGGCAACTGCGACACCGAGGTGGACCAGATGGTGCTGACCTTTCCGATCCTTTCGGATACCTGCCTGCTCCATGTGGACGGACTGACTGTTTTCGCCACCCACGGGCACCGTTTCCATCGGAATGCCATGCCGCCCCTTTCCCCGGGGGAGATCCTGCTGCACGGGCATACCCATATCCCGGAGAACAGCGTTTGCGGTGAGAACCGTATCCTGAACCCCGGTTCCGTCTCCATCCCGAAGGGCGGCTCCAAGAACAGTTACATGGTCTACGAGGACGGCGCGTTCCTCTGGAAAACGCTGGACGGAAGCGTTTTCGACACCCTTTCTTTATAGCATATTTGCCGTCTCGCACGCGGGGAATCCGGTCATGGAACTTCCCCGCGTTTTTTGTCCGAAAATGGCAAAAAACAAATTTTTCTTTTAAAAATCCCTTTATTTTTTGTTTTTAATATGCTATAATGAATATGTTATTTTCGTATGGTAGACTCGACGCAAAATCGAAATCAACGGGAAAGAGGATGATAGTATGGCAATCGGTACCCTGAATCAAGTTTGGCCGGAGTGGGAACTGGAAAAACAACTGGGGAAGGGCTCCTACGGTTCGGTCTATCAGGCGGTGCGCAGGGATCACAATGTGGAAAGCCACGCTGCCATCAAGATCATTTCCATTCCTTCCGATGAAGCGGAACTCAACGCCCTTCGGTCCGAGGGGCTGGACGCCAACGCGTCCAAGATTTACCTGAACGGGATCGTTAACGATTTCGTCAATGAGATCCAGTTGATGCAATCCCTCAAAGGGATCCAGAATATCGTCAGCGTCGAGGACTACAAGGTGGTGGAAAAAACCGATTCCATCGGATGGGATATTTACATCCGCATGGAGCTGCTGACGCCGTTCCCCGCTTATGTTCTGGCAAATAAGATGACGGAATCCGAAGTCGCAAAGCTGGGGTACGACATTTGTACCGCGCTGGAGATCTGTGGAAGGCGAAGCATCATCCACCGGGATATCAAGCCCGAAAATATTTTCGTCAACGACTTCGGCGATTTCAAGCTGGGGGATTTCGGCATTGCCCGGAAGCTGGAAAACGTGACGGGCGGACTTTCCCAAAAGGGAACCTTCAACTACATGGCGCCGGAAGTGGCGAATAGCGGAATGTATGACGCAAGGGTGGATATTTACTCCCTTGGGTTGGTTCTGTACCGCCTGCTCAATGGCAATCGGCTGCCGTTTCTGGAATCCGATCAGCAGCTTTTGAGCCCGAACGAAAGAAGAATGGCGGTGGATCGCCGGATCCGCGGTGAGGCGCTTCCTGCCCCTCGCGACGCTTCCCCTGCGATGGCGAATCTGATCCTTCGCGCGTGTGCGTTCGATCCGGACCGTAGATTCGCTACTGCCGCGGAAATGAAGCAGGCGCTTCTTTCCGTGAGCAGCGGTGCGGTTCACACCTTCTATACCGATTGGGAAAGGACCGATCCGTCACCTGCTCCGCATGGATCGACGTCCCCCACTTCTCCCACTTCTCCCACCACGCCTCCGTCTCCTACCGAGGATCCCAACGCGACGGTTGCGGTGCGGAGAGCTCGCACGGCGCCTCCCGGCGCGGCGAACCCCGTTTCGGTTCCCAACGCCTATTCGGCTCGCTCCGCTATGCGCGATTCGGTCGAGGCGCAGAATACCTTCGGCGAAAAGCGTTCGAAGAGACGCGGACTGAAGATCTTCCTTGTCATTCTGGCGGTCGCGCTTCTGGCGGGCGGCGGCGTCTTTGCCTACTTGAAATTGAGCGGCGGCAAGAACAGCTATAACGGATTCTACTTCTACTATGAGGGCTACGGCGATTTTGAAATGGATTGCTATGTCCAGCTGTGCGACGGCAAGTGGACCATGTCCCCCGATAACCGGTTCGGCCAGGAGTTGACCGGCACTTACACGGTGTCCGGCAGCGACATCACCTTCCACTACGATCTGGACAGATGGGACGATGCCTACGATGAGATCCTGTACGCCACGGGTGCGACAGGCTCCGGGGATATCGTGCTGTATACCGGCACCATCAAAGACAGAAAGCTCTCTCTGTATCTGGACGATAAGATCCAAGGGGACTTCTACCGCGACGCCACCACCTCCCAAAACGTGAACACCTCCTTCCCCAACGGCAGCTATTATCAGTACGCCGGCAATCGTTTCTACGGCGAGAGCTTCATCCGTCTGAACGAAGGGAAATGGGAGAACGGCGCCGGAATAACCGGCACCTATACCCTCAACGGGAATGAGATCACCTTGCGGTACAGCGCCTACGGCGATTCCTTCATAACCTATTCCGGCACCGTCAAGGACGGAAAGCTGACTTTGACGAAGGTAAACGGGCAGGAGCAGGCAGCACAGGTCTACTATCTCGACGGCGTGAAGAATTAAAACGATTTGATTGACCCGGAAAACATGCCTTCATCAGATGGATACGAAAGGAGGTCGCAATGGGATATCGCATCGAGTACGCGTGCATCAGTCATATAGGGAATTGTCGAAGCATCAATCAGGATAATTTCATCTGCACCGGTCGCTATATGGAACTCAAAAACGACAGCACCGAGTTTCCCTTGACGGGGCAGGTGCCTGCGAACCCTCCGTCAGTATTTGGTATTTTCGACGGCATGGGCGGCGAGTATTGTGGGGAAGTTGCAGCGTTTATTGCCTCCCAACGCGCGTCGGAGCTTTCCATCGGGAAGGACGCCGCCGCGGATCTGTACGACTTTTGCATGGACGCAAACGAGAGAATCTGCAAGTACGCGGAGGAACACGACGTTCCCTCCATGGGGACGACGGCCGCCATGCTTGCTTTCACCGGCAGCGAGATCGTTCTGTGTAATATCGGGGACAGCAAGATCTTCCGTCTTTCCGGCGGAAACATGGAGCAGATCTCCAAAGACCATACCGAGATCGCCGCATACGGAAAAAAAGCGCCGTTGTACCAGAATTTGGGGATCCCGGCGACCGAACTGGTCATCGAACCGTATTTTTCCCACGGGAAGTATCAGGACGGGGACGTTTACCTCATCTGTTCGGACGGACTGACCGACATGGTGACGAACGAGGAGATACAGGCTACCGTCGAGCAGCTTCCTTTTCAGGAATGTGCCGGGGAGCTGTTGAAAAAGGCTCTGGAGAACGGCGGAAAGGACAATACGTCCATCATCCTTTGTAAGGTTCAACGGGAGCCCAACTGGATCATGAAGCTCTTCGGCGGCAAGCAAAAACGGGACGCGGCGCGCACCGACAAATAAGCGGACCGCCGCCGGAGCGGGATAGAGCATACAGCATGTTATTTTAGGAAAGCGGAGGTAGACGGTTTGTATCAAGAGGAAGCGACCGTACGTGTCAAGCAAGCGCATAACCAGATACAGATGTCCGATCTGATGATCGACATTTTTGACGGCAACAGGCAGCCCCAAAGAGTCCGCCTTATGGATTTCAAAAAGGCGGTGGTGACGTTTGGGCGTGACCAGAGCAACGATATTGTCATGGCGTCCCCGCTGGTGTCCTCCGAGCATGGTCGGTTCTTCTTTAAGGCCGGCGTGTGGTACATCGAGGACAAGGCGGTCTATCGGGATCGCGGCAGCACGAACGGGATCATCTACAACAATACCCAGATCGAATCCCGCGCCATGAGCGACGGCGATTTCTTCCGGATCGACGACGGCGTGGAGACCGTGAAGGACGGCGTTCTGTTCGTGGTTTCCGGCGCGGAGTCCGACAATCGGTGGGAAACGCTGCCCCTCTCCGCCGCCCCCGTGATCACCATCGGGCGCGCGTTTGATTGCAACATTGTGCTTCCGCACATCAGCGTATCCAAATGCCATGCGAAGATCGTCCGGGAGAACGGCGGATACTATATCGTTGATAACAACAGTGTCAACGGCGTCATCGTCAACAACCGGCGCATTTCCGGCAAGGAAAAGCTGAACGAAAAAGACGTCATCACCATCACCAATTCCAAACTGATCTTTACCTCCTCCGCCATCTCCTACCGCTGCTATAAGATCGGCGTTTCGGTGGACGCTTCGGATGTTGTGATCCGGCGCGGGAAGGGCAGAAAGGCGTTCACCACCTGCAATCATGTCAGCCTGAACGTGAAACCGGGGGAACTGATCGCCGTGATCGGCGGGTCCGGCGCGGGCAAGTCCACCATCCTCAACTGTATGTGCGGCTACTTGAAGCCACAGCACGGCGACGTATACATCAACGGCATTGATCTCTACCGCAACTTCGATTCCATCAAGAAGCTGATCGGCTATGTGCCCCAGTCCGATATCGTGTACGATAACCTTACCCTGCACGATATGTTGCTGTACACCGCAAAACTGCGGTTGCCGGGCGACGTATCCGCCGCAGAGCGGGAAAAGACCATCAACAACGCCATCGAAATGGTGGAGCTGTCCGAAAAGCGGAACAGCCTGATCAGATCCTTGAGCGGCGGTCAGCGGAAGCGGGCAAGCATCGCGGTGGAGCTGATCTCCGACCCGAACCTGCTGTTTCTGGACGAGCCGGCGTCGGGTCTGGACCCCGGCACCGAACGCAGCTTGATGCAATCGCTGCGGAACATGGCGGACGGGGGAAAAACCGTCATTCTCGTGACCCACAGCACCCTCCAGCTCAAGCTCTGCGATAAGATCGTCTTCATGGGCAAGGGCGGCAACCTGTGCTATTTCGGGTCCCATGACGAAGCGCTGGAATTCTTCGGTCTGGACGATATTGTCGGCGTTTATCAAATGATCACGGATCATGCCAAAGAATGGAGCGAACGGTATAAGCAAACCCTTGCTCCCGCCGGAAAACCCCGCGCCGTTGCCGGGAAGACAAGCGCCACAAAAGAAAACAAATTCAGGCAGTTCTCCGTGCTTTGCGCCCGATACATGAGGCTGGTCATGAATGACAGGCAAAGGCTGTTGCTGCTGCTGTTCCAAGCGCCTATTCTGGCGTTCCTGATCTCCATTGTCGCGAACGGGAATGAGTTTACGCAGTACGAAATGACCAAGAGTCTGCTGTTCGCGCTATCGTGTTCCGCTTTCTGGGTCGGTATGCTAAACGCCATTCAGGAGGTCTGTAAGGAACGCACCATCCTAAAGCGGGAGTACATGACGGGTCTGTCCATCGGCTCCTATATCCTATCCAAGATCGTCGTGATGGGTCTTTTGTGCTTGATCCAGAGCGCATTGATCATCGGTGTGTTTTCCGCTTTGGTGGGGGCGCCGGAGGAAGGGGTATTCCTGCTGCCGCATCTGGAATTGTTTATCACCACATATCTCACTGCCATAGCGTCCTCTGCGATGGGCTTGTTCGTATCCTGCTTGTTCACCAATGCGGACCGCGCCATGACGGTCGCGCCCATTCTGTTGATGCCGCAAATCCTGTTTTCGGGCATGATCTTCAAGCTGGACGGCGCCACCGAGGTCATTTCGTGGCTCGCCGTTTGCCGCTGGAGCATGGAAGGCTACGGCAGCGGCGCCAACTTGAACGGTCTTGTCCATCAGGTGCCGCGTCCGGCAGAATCCTTCTATGAGTTCACCACCGCGCACCTGCTTACCGCGTGGGGGATCCTCCTGCTGTTCGTCGTCGGGTTCCTGTTGATCGCAAGGATTGTTCTTTCGACGATCAGAAAGAATAACGCTTGAGCCGTTGAAAACACGAGGAATTGGCAAAAAAACAACTGATTGTTGAGCAAAAAACAGGCAAATCAACCGTTTGTCTGTTTTTTTCTTCAAAAATCTGTGCTACAATCATGACATCGGGAACGCGTTCGACAATTTGAGTTTTTGAAAGGAATGATTGATGTATGAAACCTACCATCGGACAAAATATCGCTTTCTACCGCAAAAAAGCGGGTATGACGCAGGAGGAACTCTCCGAAAAGATCGGCGTCACGGCGCAGGCGATCTCCAAATGGGAAAACGACCTTTCTTACCCGGATCTTGAGATCGTCCGCAAGCTGGCGGAGATCTTTGGTATCACGGTGGATCAGCTTCTTAACGGGGAGGACGTCGTTCCTGCCGTACAGGTCGTGGAAACCGAACACCCGGAAAAGCGGATCGTGCAGATCTGCGTAGAGACCGGAGGCACAACAAAGGTTAACGTGCGAATCCCTGTAGGTCTTGTGGAAAAAATGTATCAGGAAGGAAAGCTGACAGAGCTATTGGGGGAAGGCGAAGAATTTCCGGAGGGCGTGATCGACCTCATCCAAATGGGTGCGGTCGGTCCGATCGTCGACATCAAAGACGATAATTCCAATACGACGGTGCGCATCGAGGTGATCAACTATGAAGGTTGAACTGCGAAGCGGAGAGCTACGCGAAACGATCGAATGTGAAAAGGACGTTTTCTTTATTGGCTGCCGCGTAACGGATCCGAGTGGACATTTCACCATCGCGGAGAATCTGGAGGCATACAAAAGTATCTTTGATACCGCAGTCTGCCGCACAAAAGAGATATGTCTGGCAAATGGTATGCGACTGGAGATGTGTATGTTTGCAACAGACGACCCGTCTATCCTTGCTATGATGAAACCCTACGCCGGTATGAAATTGGAAGAGGTCGTTTACGGAGATACGGAACTTATCATCACAGTATAAAAGCAAAGCCGGAAAGCATTGCGCTTTCCGGCTTGTTTTTATGGAATGTTTTTGCAACGGAAACTTAACCGTTCATCGCATCCTTGTCGCAGATGAGGACAACGTCCGGGTGGCACTTCAGGATGGTGCCGGGGACCTGCGTGGTGATGCGGTCGTCCAGCATCTTCTCCATGACGTAATGCTTTGCCTTGCCGCTGGCGAGGACGATGATCTTCTTCGCCTTCATGATGGTGCCGATACCCATGGTGACTGCCTGGGTGGGGACGTCCGCCTTGCTGGCGAAGAAGCGGGAGTTTGCCTCGATGGTGCTGTCGGTAAGACCCGTCAGGTGGGTGCCCACATAGAGGTTCTCTTCCGGCTCGTTGAACGCGATGTGACCGTTCGGGCCGAGGCCAAGCACCTGCAGGTCGATCCCGCCGGCTGCTTCGATTTCTGCGTCGTAAGCTGCGCCCATGGCCGCAGGATCCTTCGCAAGGCCGTCCGGGACGTGGGTGCGGGATTTGTCGATATCCACATGGTCGAACAGGTTGTGGTTCATGAAGTAGCGGTAGCTCTGGTCATGCTCGGGTGCGAGGGGATAGTATTCGTCCAGATTGTAGGACGTCACATCCTTAAAGGAGATTTCGCCCGCTTTGTTCATCTTTGCCAGCTCCTGATACATACCAACAGGGGTAGAACCGGTGGCGAGACCCAGTACGCACTGCGGCTTCTCTTTGAGCAGCTCGGCGATGATCTTTGCGCCCTCTTTGGACATTTCTTCGTAGTTTTCACAAACGATCAGTTTCATATTTTTCGTACCTCCAAGAATTGGTTTTCTACCTTCGTAGTTTATCACAAAACCTTTTCATGTTCAATAGCTTTCCGCAAAATTTTTCCGCCTTTTTGAAAATCATTTGACAAAATCTTCGTGGAATGGTATAATGCTTTTGTACATTAACAGTTATGGAGCGCAACCCATCATGAAACGTCTCATCCTCGTTACCTCGCCCCCCGCCTGCGGGAAGACCTATATTTCCAAAAAGCTCGCGGAGAATCTGAAGCACGTCGTCTATCTGGATAAGGATACCCTCATTCCGCTTTCCAAAGTCATCTTTGAAGTGGCGGGGGAGCCGTATAACCGCAGCTCGGATTTCTTTAAGAAGTATATCCGGGATGTGGAGTATGTGACCATCCTCGAATTGGCTTGCGAGGCGCTGAAATACGACGATATCGTGCTGATCAACGCGCCCTTCACCCAAGAGGTGCGGGACAGTGCGTATATCAATGCGCTCAAGAAGCGGCTGGTGCAGATGAACACCAAATTGACGGTGATCTGGGTGCAGACGGACGTGGAGGTTTGCAAGCAGCGGATGTTAGCCCGCGGCTCCGACCGGGATACCTGGAAGGTGGAGCATTGGGACGAGTACGTCCAAGGCGTCAACTTCGACATTCCCGCGGCCCTTGATGACCCGGACGTGTTGGACGACCTGCTGATCTTCTATAACTCCGGCGATGAGGAGTACAACGAATCCATGCACCGGATTCTGGATATCATCGAGAATAGTTGAAAACATGAAAAAAGGTTCTCTGCCGTTTGGCGGGGAACCTTTCTATATCAAAATCGTTACGCTTTCATCCGCATCTCCCAGAGGTGCGATACATCGCCGATGTAGGACACGCCGGGCACCGCGTAGCCGGATTCATCCGCACGGAAGTGAACGTGGGTGACCGAAGTGGTGTGGATCTGGAAATGATACCAGTTGAACACCGGGAACATCCCCAGCAGATGGGCGATCCAGGCGGAGCCGAATCCCCCGTGGCAGAAGCAGCAGATCCGCCGGTCGCTCGGCTCTGTTGCACGGTAGCGGAGCCCCTCCCGCACATAGCCGTGCCGGGCGAGGAATTCATCGGAATTGCGGATCATGTCCTCAATTGTCCCGGTGCGCTCCGGCGCGATGTCCTTGACCAACTGTGCGCCGTTTACGAGATCAACGGTATAGCCGGAATCCAGTTGTGAGGCGTCGTTTAAGGCGCAGTGCTTCATGTAATCCATGCTCTCCGCCATCCAGCTTTCGATGGAAAATTCCATGCCCAGCGCTTTGCAGGAGGGTCTGGCGGTATCCTGCGCTCTGCCCAGCGGGGAAGCGTAGATGTCGGTGGGGTTGATGCGGAGGATGCGGGGCACCAGCGCTTCCGCTTCCTTCCAACCGAGCTCGGTCAGGGTGTCGTGAGCGTAATCCGGGTCGCCGTGGCGGATGATGTAGAGTTCCATAATGATGTCCTTTCGGTTATTGATCAGAAATCGGGTAAAAACGGAAGGTGGTAGCCGCTTCATAAGGCGCGCCCGCGGGAAGGAACGAACCGCCCAGATTCACCCCGTTGGGTTCCTCCTGCGTTTCAAGGCAGAACGCCCGGTGACGGATCTGTCGCGTACCGTTTTTCATGGGTGCGTCATGCTCGTCGTTGGAGGTGTATAGCTGTACGCAGGAGCGATCCGTCCACACCTGCATACCGATCTCCTTGCCTTCTGCACGCGCAGCGAGGGAGAAATCTCCCGGTGAGGGCTTTTGCAGCAGGAAGTTGTTGTCGTACCCGCCCCATGGGGTCAGCTGCGGGTGAGGAGTACGGATATCCCGTCCGATGGGCTTGGAAGCCCGGAAATCGAAGGGCGTTCCCTCGCAGGGGAGGTAGTCTCCCGTAGGGATGTGCAGATCGTCGCAGACACTGATGCGGTCGGCGTCGAGAAAGAGCCGGTGGTCAAGTACTGTCCCGCCGATGCCGTCCAGATTGAAATAGGAATGGTTTGTCAGGTTGACCGCCGTGTCCCGGTCGGAGATCGCCTCGTACCGAATGGAGAGGGCGCTGTCCGTTACCTGATAAGTCACGCGCACCTGTAAATTGCCGGGGAAGCCTTCCTCGCCGTCGGGAGAAAGATAGGTGAGGGACAACCTGTCGCCGTCCATTTCCGCGTGCCAGATCTTTTTGTCAAATCCCGTAAAACCGCCGTGGAGCTGATTGGTGCCCTTCTCGTTCCGGGAGAGGGCGTATTCCGTCCCGCCGATGCGCAGGGAGCGCATGCGGTTGCAGCAACGCCCGATGACGGCGCCGTAATAGCAGGAGCTATTCAGATAGGCGTCCGCGCTGTCGAAGCCGCAGACCAGATCCTTCCCGCGGTACAGGATCTGGTGGACGATCCCGCCCAAAGAAAGCACCGTGACGGTCAGCTCACTGCTCGATAGACGATAGCCTGTGACCGGTCCGAGACGACTTTCGGAAAAGGGAAAAACGGTGATGCTCATGACGCGGAGATCCTCCCACGACGAATTTTTTCCATTTTAGCACAAAACCGCCCGGATTTCAATATTGACTTTTGAAAAAAAGCGCGGTATAATACCAATAATAAAAGAAAAAACACACGCTTTGCAAAAAAGTGCGTGCTGCAAGACAGAAAGAAGTGTTTGTATGACAAAAATTGATATTTTCTCCGGCTTTCTCGGCGCGGGGAAAACGACGCTTATCAAAAAACTCATCAGCGAAGCCTACGCCGGTGAAAAGCTGGTACTCATCGAAAACGAGTTCGGCGAGATCGGCATCGACGGCGGCTTTCTGCGGGATGCGGATATCGCCGTGACAGAGATGAATTCCGGCTGCATCTGCTGCAGTCTGGTGGGGGATTTCTCCGAGGCGCTGGGGAAGGTGCTGGAGCAGTTCCATCCCGACCGTATCCTCATCGAGCCCTCCGGCGTGGGAAAATTGAGCGACGTGATCCGTGCCGTCCGGCAGGTGAACGCGGCGGACGCGACTCTCAACAGCTTCACCACCGTGGTGGACGCCAACCGCTGCAAGATGTATATGCGCAACTTCGGCGAGTTCTTTAACGATCAGGTGGAGCACGCAGGCGCCATCGTTTTGAGCCATACGGATGCTATGTCTGAGGAAAAGCTGGCAAAGTGCGTGGAACTGCTGCGGGAACGCAACGCAGACGCTCCTCTGGTGACAACGCCTTGGGGCGAGCTGACCGGCGCACAGCTGTTGGACGCGATGGAACGGAAGAATACCGTCGCGCACGCGTTGGAACTGCTGGCGGAGGAAACTGCCCACGAGCATCATCACCACCATGATCATGATCATGAACACGAACATCATCATGATCACGATCATGAACATCATCACGAGCATGATCACGACCATGAGCATCACGTGGTGGACGAGCACGGGCATTGCAGCTGTGGGCACGATCATCATCACCACGATGCGGACGAGATCTTTGTCAGTTGGGGCGTGGAGACCGCCCGCAAGTATACCCGCGAAGAGCTGCAAGGTATGCTGGAGCAGCTCCTGCGGGAAACCGAGTATGGCTCCGTGCTGCGGGCAAAGGGGATCGTCCCGGCGAAGGACGGCACTTGGCTGCACTTCGATTATGTGCCCGGCGAGCCGGACGTGCGGACCGGCAGTGCGGACGTCACGGGGCGGCTGTGCGTCATCGGCGCCGATCTGAAGCAGGATAAACTGGCAACACTGTTTGGGGTATCATAACCATGGCAAAGGAACTTCCCGTTTACCTCTTTACCGGCTTTCTGGAGGCCGGAAAAACCAAAACCATCCAGGAAACACTGGCGGACAAAGAATTCAATACCGGCGAGCGTATCCTGCTGGTCAGCTGTGAGGAAGGGATCGAGGAATACGATCCCAGCGAGTTCGCGCATCCGGACGTGGTGATCGAGACGGTGGAAGATCCGGGGGATCTCTCGGAAGCGCTGCTCAAATCCTTCGAAAAAAAGCATGACCCGAAGCTGATCATGGTGGAATATAACGGCATGTGGATGCTGGATCTGTTCTATCGCAGTTTGCCGGAAAACTGGGTGGTCTACCAGGAAATGCTGTTTATCGACGCCACGACCGTCAAGACCTACAACGCCAATATGCGCACGCAGATGGTGGACAAGCTCCAGAGCTGTGAGATGGTGCTGTTCAACCGCGTGCCGGAGCAGCAGGACATGATGGAACTGCATCAACTGGTGCGCACCATCAGCCGTCGCGCCGCGATCGCTTACGAGTATCTGGACGGGCGGATCGAATACGACGAGATCGAGGATCCGCTGCCCTTCGATATCGACGCGCCGATCATCGAGATCAAGGACGGCGATTATGCGGAGTGGTACCGGGATCTTTCCGAGGAAATGCGGAAATATGACGGAAAGACCGTCAGGTTCAAAGGGATGGTCGCCCGCGGGGGCGGTCCCTTCGAATCGGCGTTCGCTGTGGGAAGGCACGTGATGACCTGCTGTGCCGCGGACATCACTTACCGCGGTGTGGTTTGCACGGGCTGGTCCGGAAAGAAGCTCAAAACGAAGGATTGGGTTCTGATCACTGCGAAGATCAAGATCGCTTATCACAAACTGTATGACGCCGAAGGACCGGTTCTGACCGCCATCGACGTGCAGGAAGCGACGCCGCCAGATCCGGTAGTCGCCACGTTTTATTAAAATAAGCGGGCGGGAAGTCCCTGAAGGTCGGGGAGCTTCCTGCCCGTTCTTTTGGTTTTATGAAGAGGTTTTCGCGGTCTTTTCTTCCGAAAGAAGCCCGGTGCGCTTGTTCCAACGGCGCACGTCCGGCGGGATGGCGTAGGACTCCCTGCCGTCGAAGATTTTTCCTTCCATGCAGATGGTCAGCGATTCTTCGGATTCTTCCGTCATTTTCCAGCGCAGTACCGCACCGCAAGGCGGCGTTCCGTTGGGATTCGCTTTTGCTTTGTCCAGCAATTCCTTCCGCGCAAAGGTGGCAAACTCCGTAGCGGCGCGTTCATAAAACGGCTCCAGATTTTGCTGCAGGGGCGTTTTCTTTTTGCTTTTGGTGATACCGGGCAATAGGCGGCCGTGCAGCGTTTTTTTCTCCGCGCAGGCGGGATAGGCGATGTTGAGAACGACAAGAATACGCCCTTTTTCGTCTTTTAGGGTATCCCGGATGACCTTTCCGGTCAATGTTTCTGTTTCCTGAAAAAACATCGTTATGAGCCTTCCTTTCCTTTTTCCTGTTATCATATCTATGCTTGTCAGACAGGAAAACATGCGTGGAAACGGTAGGTCACGCGTGTTTTCCAATCAGAACCCGCAGTTCGGCGGCGGAACAGAGCGGACAGGCGAACAGCAACGCGCCTCCCATCCAGAAGCGCTCCTCAAACAGGAGCGCAGGCAGAGCGCAGACGGTGGCAGCAAGGACGGCAAGCAACAGCGTGGGCACACGCGGACAGGCGGGCGGTTCCCCCTTCTCGGTCATTCCCACGGATGGGAACAGCAGGGTGCCGGATAGCGGGCAGATCAGCGCGGAGCAGAGGGGGAACAGCCTGCCGTCAAGCGTCTGGGACGGCGCGAAAATAGGGGAAAAGCTGCCGGAAAGACAAATCACACTGCACCCCACCGCGAGAAAAGCGAGGGGAAGCGCCGCGCGGGGAAGCAGCTCTGCGTGGCTGATCGCAAGGCAGACGATAGATGCGAGCACCAATCCCATAAAAGCAGGCGTGCGGGCGTTCCCCAGTTCCGGGAGCAGGGCGGGCAGCAGGGGGACCAGGCGCAGAAACAGCGAGAGCGCCGGGAGAAACCCTAACCAGTGCGGCAGTTTTTTCGGCAGGAGCGGCACGGGAAAAGTGAGAAACAGGCAGAGCAATGCACAGCATCCGAAGGCGTAGATCCCCCCCGGCGCGGCACAAAGCAGAGAAGAGAAGGTCAAAAGAAATGCGCAGGTTCCGGCCATGTTCATAACGGATCCTTTCGTGATCTGACAGATAAAACAAGAAAAATTCGCTTTGGATCTTACGAGATTCCTATGATGCGATGATACAGCATTGGATGTCCCAAAAACGTCGCAACTTCCACGGTTGTTTGCAATGGACTTATAACTCTTCTCTCCTTCCCAGCGTTTTTTTCGGGATGGCGAGCAGGAAGTCCTCCATCCCGCGGGGATGAAGGGGAGACAGCGGGGAGAGGTAAGGCGCTCCGAAGCTGTCCATCTGCGCCGTCAGCGCCACCAAAAGCACCATGCCCAGCGCGATGCCGGGGAACCCGAACAGCTCCGCTGCGAACAGAAAGAGGAAGCGCAACAGCACGGTGGCGTACATATAAACCGGTACAATAAACGCACAGACCGCGGAGAGCGCCACCGTCATGATGACCAGCGAGGACGCAAGACCTGCGCCCACCGCTGCGTCGCCCAGAATGATGGAAGCCACGATGCCCACTGCGTCGCCCACCGTGCGGGGCATACGCACGCCCACTTCCCGCACCAGCTCAAACACGGCGAGACACGCAACACATTCCCAGAATAAAGTGAGCGGGAGATCCTTTCGCCCTTCCAGTAATTGCTCCCGTAACCCACCCGGCATCAACGTCGGATGAAACTCTCCGATGGCAACCACAAGCGCCGGAAGGAACAGGGAAAGCAGCACGGAGAAGAAGCGCAAAAAACGGATCGCCGTGGCGTAGTACGGCGTGCGCAGATAGTCCTCCGCCGATTGGATGCTTTCCGCAAAGACGTACGGCACGGTCAGCACGAAAGGGGAGCCGTCCACGATCACGCCCACCCGTCCGGCGAGCAGCTTGGACGCGACTTTATCCACCTTTTCGGTGCTTCCCATCATGGGGAAGAGCGGGGAACGTCGCCCTTGCAGCAGCATTTCCAGATTGCCGGAATCCATGATCGCTTCTGCGCGAAGCGAGGCGATTCGGCGGGACAGATCATCTACCACCGTCTGATCCGCACGCCCTTCCAGATATGCGAGGGTGATGCGCGTGGCGGAGAGCTTGCCCACGGTCAGCGAGACGAACTTCAGCTTCCCGGTGCGAAGATACTGCCGCAGCAGCGTCATGTTCTTTTCCGCGTCCTCCAGAAAGCCCAGACGGGGACCGCGGACGGTGACATCGCTGTCCGGCTCCTCCACGCTTCGAGAGAGACCCGCCTGCACGTTGGCAAGGCAGAACTGTCCGCCGCTTTCCGCGTCCACTGCGAGGAATACGTCCCCCCGCAGCATAGCGTCGAAAACTTCCGGCATACTTTTCGGCGTTCTCAATGAGCCGCAGCGCAGAACCTCTCCGTAGTTTCCGTCGAACGTGTTTTGCTTCAGGGCGGTCAGCAGCGGGCGAAGCACCAGTTCGCCCAGCGCTCCCCGTTCGCTCATCCCCTTGAAACAGGCGATGGTCAGGCGGTGAGAACCTGCCTGCATCTGCCGCAGGGTGAAGTCGGCACAGTCCGCAAACTCCCTTTGCAGTGCCGTGATCGCTTCGTCATACCCGATCGTAAGCATGTAACTCCTCCAAACGATGCTTTTTGTGTAAAGTATTGCCGGAGATGCGTTTCCCTAACGGAAAAGGGGAGTAAAAGGCAAAAAAAGGCTTGACGGAATTGGGAAATAGGAATATAATAGAAGTTGAAAGAGTTCCGGAAAGGAAGGACGTTATCATTGATCGAATTGGGAAAACATAAAAAGCTGACCGCGGCCGTTGCAGTTATCCTGTTGCTGCCGCTGTTGCTGATTCTTTGGTACGGCGTGCAGATCTGGAGCGGCGCATCCGCGTTCAGGGGCATTTCCGAGATCCGCATGGTGCTCCCGGACGGAAAGGAATTCCAATGGAAGGAATCGGAGGAAGTTTCCTTTTATACCGGTATTCTGGATCATTCCTCGGTGATCGAGCGCCCGGTGCGGGAGGTGGAGGAGGAAACGCCGATCTCGCTGTTTTTGGATCAGACGGAATATTTCCTGTATCCCTCTTTAAGCACCGCCGGCTGCATGGTGCGGACGCCGGAGGGGAAGTACCGCCTGTTTGCCGCAGAGGACGCCACCGCCATGCTGGTGCGGACGGAGATGGAATACCTGTATGCGTCCTATCGTCTGCCCTCGCTGACCGTCTGTTCCGGCGACTATCGGTATTCCATTCTGCCTAACGGCTATACATGGAACTATAAGAAAGCGGACGGCGTCTACTACAAGGATCTGCTTACCGAAACCTCGGAAGAGATCGTCTCCTGCAATCTGTTTGCGGACTTTGAAAATGATCTTTCCTTTTCGATGCATCCCACCAACTACAGCCTGAACATTCGCGAGATCGCGGACGGAGAGGAGCACCCCGAAATCTCTTCTTTGGCAGGGCTGCAATTTCCGCAAGACACGCTCATCAGCGTGGAGATTACCGCCAAATGGAGCCAGGCAAGCAATTCGGAACAGTACGGCGAAGCGACCTATCGCTTTACGGCGCTGTACGACGTTCCGGCGCAGGTGGAGGCCATCGGCGCCAACGAAAACGGCGATAAGACGGTGGCGGCGGGCGGCTACGTGCTGCTGCGCGCGCTGTATACCAATGCAAACGAGGATCTGACGGTCACAACCGATCTCTGGGACGGATCCGTGCAGTTCTATTATGACGAGGAGGTCCGGAGCAGCTACGCGGCGCTCCCGGTCCCGAAAGAAACGGAACCCGGGGAGTACACCATCACCGTGACCTCCGGGGAAACGGTACGTTCCATTCCCGTCCACGTTACGGAGAGACCGGCGGACGAGATGCATACCTTCGCCGTCAGCGACGCGGATTATGAGACGTTCCTCTCGCCCGTACAATTGGAACGCCTTGGCGCGATGCTGCGGCAACTGCGGAGTGGCTCGACGGGCATGCCGCACATGAATCCGGATCTTCTGTTCGTTGAACCGGTGAGCGGGGAAGTGTACCTTCCCTTCGGCAGCACTGCGGTCATCGGCAACAGCGCGGCGGAAGGCACCGGTATGAAATCGCTGGAGGGCACGCTCTATACCGCGCCGGAGGGCACGGAGGTTCGTGCGGTGCAAAGCGGCGTCTGCGTCTTTGCAGGGAACCTCGGCGCGTTCGGAACCTCCGTTGTGATCGACCACGGCTGCGGCATTTTCAGCTATTATTACCATCTGGGGGAGAGCAACGTCTCCACGGGGGACACGGTTTTGCGTTCCACGGCGGTCGGGACCGTCGGGAAGAGCGGATTCACGGGAGAGGACTCGCCGCTCTTGCATTTTGCTCTTTCTGTAGGAGGGGAATATGTATCCCCGTAGCGAATTTGCGGGCAAAGTCGCTGTGGTGACGGGTGGTGCGCGGGGCATCGGGAAATGCATCTGCGAGCAGTTTGCGGCGCAAGGTGTGTCCGTCTGCATCATCGACTTGCTGGAAAACCCGTATTTTCAGGGGGATCTTTCCAAACGGGAGTCACTGGAGCGCTTCGCCTGCCGCGTGATCGACGACTACGGACGTGTGGATTTCCTCATCAACAACGCGGCGCCTTTGAGCAAAGGGCTGCCGGACGGATCCTACGACGAGTTTGCCTATGCGCTTGCCGTGGGCGTGACCGCACCTTATTATCTGACAAAGCTGTTTTTGCCCTACTTCGCGCCCGGCGCGAGCATCGTCAACATTTCCTCCAGCCGGGACCGCATGAGTCAGCCCGGCACGGAGAGCTACACCGCGGCAAAGGGAGGTATCCATGCGCTGACCCACGGGATGGCGGTCAGTCTTGCGGGAAAGGTTCGCGTGAACTCCATCTCCCCCGGTTGGATCGAGACCGCCGGAGTGACTTACGACGGCGCGGACGCTTCCCAGCACCCCGCCGGCAGAGTGGGGAAACCGGAGGATATCGCCAATATGGTGCTCTACCTTTGCTCCGAGCAATCGGGGTTCATCACCGGCGAGAATATCTGTATTGACGGCGGCATGACCCGCCAAATGATCTACCACAACGATTTCGGCTGGAATTTGCATAAGGAGTAATCTACATGAACGTCCTACTCATCAACGGAAGCCCCCGCGCCAACGGCAACACCGCCCTCGCTCTGCGAGAGATGGAGCAGATCTTTGCGGCACAGGGGATCGAAACGGAAACGGTGCAGGTGGGGCATCTGCCTATCCGGGGCTGTATCGGCTGCGGGCAGTGCGCCCAACGCGGAAAATGTGTGTTCGACGATATTGTAAATGAGATCGCGCCGAAGTTTGCCGCCTGCGACGGTCTGGTGGTGGGCAGTCCTGTTTACTATGCTTCCGCCAACGCCACGTTGGTGGCGCTTCTGACCCGTCTGTTTTACAGCGCTCCGATCAATAAAACCATGAAAGTGGGCGCGAGCGTCGTGGTGGCGCGGCGCGGCGGACTTTCCGCTACCTTTGACGAACTGAACAAGTTCTTCACCATCAGCGGCATGCCCGTCGCTTCCAGCCAGTATTGGAACAGTGTCCACGGGCAGAAGCCGGGGGAAGCGGCGCAGGATGCGGAAGGGATGCAGACCATACGCACACTGGCGAACAACATGGCGTTCCTGATGAAGAGCATCGCACTGGGGAAAGAGGCTTTTGGTCTCCCGGAAACGGAACCGAAGCAGCGGACCAATTTCATTCGATAAACGGAAAGGACGTGCAATCCCATGAGAAAAAATTTCGGAGCAAAGCCTTATACCTATCCGCAGCCGGTGTTTATCGTCGCTTCCTACGACGAAAACGGAACGCCGGACGCAATGAACGCCGCGTGGGGCGGGATCAGCGACGATACGCAGCTTTCCCTCTGCTTGAGCGCGGGGCATAAGACCGTCAAGAATATTCAAGCGCGGGGTGCGTTCACCGTCAGCATGGCTATTGCGAAGTATGTGGTCGCCTGCGATTACGTGGGGATCGTCTCCGCCAATGACGAGCCGGATAAGCTGAAGATTGCCGGCTTCCACACCGTAAAAAGCGAGTTCGTGGATGCGCCGCTGCTGGAAGAACTCCCCATGGCGCTGGAATGTAAGCTGGTCAGCTACGATCCCGTCTCCTGCCGTCTGGTAGGCGAGATCGTCAACGTCAGCGCGGATGAGTCCGTCCTCGGGGAGAACGGCAAGATCGATCCCGCAAAGTTGGATCCCATCACCTTTGACCCGGTTAACGGCACGTATCTGCGGCTGGGCGAGAAGGTGGGGAACGCTTTCCGTGATGGCTTACAGTTGAAAAAGTGAGGGAAAACTATGATTTCCATTGATCTTTCCGGGAAGACAGCGCTTGTCACCGGCGCGTCCGGCGAACTGGGGCGCGTGATGGCGCGGACGCTTGCAAAAGCGGGTGCGGACATGATCCTGCACTACTATCACAATGCCGAAAAAGCGGAAAAGCTGGCGGCAGAGCTGCGGGAAAACGGTACGCGCTGCATGACGGTCTGCGCCGACGTGGGCGACCTGCAAAGCGTGCTCGCCATGCGGGACGAGGTGGCGAAATCCTTCACCATGCCGGACATCATCGTGGACAACGCGGTGGTGCAGCTGGCAAGCTGGATGCCCGTTCTGGAGCAGCCCATCGAGGACTACGAGAGTCAGTTCAAGAGCTGCGTTCTGCAAAATGTGAACATGGCGAAAGCCTTCCTCCCCGCGATGATCGAAAAGGGCTGGGGGCGCATGATCGGCACGAATACCGAGTGTGCCATGCAGTGCTTTGAGGGGCAATCCGCCTACGATTCCGGCAAGCGGGGCATGGATGGCGTCATGCGCGTTCTGGCGCGGGAGGTAGGCAAATACGGGATCACCGTCAATCAGGTGGCGCCGGGGTATACCATCTCTGACCGGGATCGGGCGAACCATACCGAGGTCCTGCCGGAAAGCGACGCCCGGATTCCGCTGCGTCGGCGCGGCACCGATCAGGAGGTCGCCAATGCGGTGCTGTTCCTCGCCTCTGACCTTGCGTCGTATATCACGGGCACCTATCTGCCGGTCTGCGGCGGGAACGTCATGCCCACTATCTAAAACCGTATCAACAACGAAAAGGACGACGGGAGTTCCCCGTCGTCCTTGTTTGCTTGTTAATGCAGATTTCGACTTTGCACCCATGATAGATAATGGTGCTCATCATCTAATTCATAGGGGTATTCCAATTTGGATGTGAAGTGGTCGATGATATAAACCGCTTCTTGAAAAACTTCTTCCTTACTTTTCCCGGCTACATCGATCTGTACTTCGTTTGGCAGAAGCTTTCTGCGCATAATGACCTCGTTGT
Organism: Oscillospiraceae bacterium; assembly: GCA_022508745.1. Classification (GTDB taxonomy): domain Bacteria; phylum Bacillota; class Clostridia; order Oscillospirales; family CAG-382; genus Coliplasma. Next base: position 45,219 of record JAFLUP010000004.1, read on the forward strand.
ATCGCTCTACGCTATCTAACGCAAATAGACCGCCTTCATGGGTGTGTCGATGAATCATTTGCTGTCGAATCTGCTCTGGGTTGCTGGATATCAATTTCAGAATGATGAAGCGATACCCTTTAAACAGAAGCGGAAGTTCTCTTGCTCTGATATCATCAAAATCCAAAGCGACGATATTACGATGTCCGTTCTTGTAAAAGAACTCCAATTGCAGCAGGACATTTTCCCAACAGAGCTGTTCCTCGTAGATCCCGCCGTCTTCGACCGTTTCTGGGATCATAAACTCGGGAACCATGTTCTGTTCCAAATAGACGCCGTTGTAATGTTGATACAATTCTTTTGCCAATGTGGTTTTTCCCACTGCGCTGGGACCAATCAAAAAGATAAAATCCATTGACATCGTTCTCACTCATCTTTATGTTTCAGTGATCCAACACCGTGCCGAACAACATCGGGTGCAAATACCATGTTCCGTCGATCAACAGCACTTCGTAAACGACTTCCGTTTGTACCTCGTCGAACGGCCCCGTATGGTACACCGTGACATGGATCCGCGCCGCTTCGCTTACTGTCGGTAGGGTGAAGGAAAAGCTGTCGAGACGATTGTATTGGTATTCCCCAGTGAACTGCGAAGGGGCGCATAGCTCGGTTCCCGTTAACTCATAGCGGATCGTGCAGTCCTCTCCGTAGTGTTCGCGGTTGTGCACATTTGCCGCAGCCAGCAGCGCTTCCACGGTTTCCGGCATATCCGGGTACGCCTCCCGGTATGTACGACAGAAGTCCGGCGGAAACGCCGATTCATAAGAAGCGACGCTTTCGGTTTTCAATGCTTCCAGAACACGGTCCAGCGGAACGGTTCTTTCATCCCCGATGCTCTCTTCCGGTTCTTTTTTGCAGCCGCAAAGCAACAGCACCAACAGGAACAACAGCGCAATGCCTTTATGCTTCATCTGCGTCATCCGCCTCTTTCATGCGCATTTCCATCAATTCTTCGCGGGTGATGAGGATGCGACGCTTTTTGGTGGCGGAGTCAAACTCGCCGATGTAGCCTTTTTGCTCCATCACGCTGACGATGCGTGCCGCGCGGGCGTAGCCCAGCCCGAGACGGGTTTGCAGCATGGAAGTGGAAACATTTTGCGTGTCGATGGCCATTTCCAGCGCTTCCAAAAACTTCTCGTCCAGCTTCGGCTCGTTTCCGCCTTCTTCGCCTTCTTCCCCGCGGCGGGAACGCTTCGGTACGCCGCAGAGCTTGGCCTCTTTTTCGATCTCGGACATAATTTCTTCGTTATAGGAAGCGGATGCCGCTTGCTTGATGAATTCCGTAACGGCGACTACCTCGTTCTTGCCGTCCACGAACGCGCCCTGCACGCGGATGGGCTTCATCGCGGTGACGGGGTAGTACAGCATATCGCCGCGCCCCAGCAGCTTTTCTGCGCCCACTTGGTCCAGAATGGTACGAGAGTCCATTTGCGACGCAACCGTAAAGGAAATACGGGAGGGGATGTTCGCTTTGATCAGACCGGTGATGACGTCCACGGAGGGGCGCTGCGTACCGATGACCAGATGGATCCCGGCGGCACGGGCTTTTTGCGCCAGACGGCAGATGGAGGTTTCCACGTCGTCTTTGGCGGTCATCATCAGATCCGCCAGCTCGTCGATGAAGATGACGATGTACGGCTGCTGTTCCCGTTCGGGATCGTCCTTGACGATGCTGTTGTATTCTACCAGATTCTTTGCGGCGACTTCCTGAATCAGGCTGTAACGCTTCTCCATCTCCACGCACGCCCAGTTGAGGGTGCCCGCCGCCTTCTTGGCGTCGTTGATAACCGGCACCAGCAGATGCGGGATGCCGTTGTAATCCGCCATTTCCACCTTCTTCGGGTCGATCATGATGAACTTCACTTCGTCCGGTGAAACATGGTAGAGCAGGGAAATGATCAGGGAATTCATGCAGACGGATTTACCCATACCCGTCGCGCCCGCGATCATCAGATGCGGCATTTTGCCGATGTCCAGATAGACGGGATTGCCGGAAACATCCTCGCCCAGCGCCGTCACCAGCCGGCTCTTGTTATCGCGGAACTGGCTGTTTTCGATCAGGCTGCGTAGACGTACGGTGGAAGCGGCAGGGTTCGGAATCTCAATGCCCAGCGCTCCTTTGCCGGGAATGTTCTCCACGCGCACGGAGGAAGCGGAGAGATGCAGCGCCAGATCGTCGGAAAGGTTCGAAATCTGCTTGACCCGCACGCCGGTTTCCGGCTGCAGCTCATAGCGGGTGACGGTCGGTCCGAAGGACGCGCCGATGACGTGCGCCTTGACCTTGAAGCTGTTCAGCACCGCTTCCAATCTGCGGCTGGTCTTTTCCACGTCCGCAGGGGTTGGTTTCGGCGTCAATCCGTCGTCAGGCGCCAGCAGGGAAATGGGAGGGAAGACATACGGCGCTTTCTCGGTGTCATGCAGCTCCAGAGGCTCCGCCGCAGGCGTTTCCTCCTCAAAGGGAAGCGTATCCTCCTCAAATGGAAGCGTTTCACCCGGATCGTCGTCGAGATCGGGGAGCGGCTCCAGCGGAGGCTCGTCCGGGATCGGAATTTCCTCTATGATCGGTTCTTCCGGTTCCTTTTTCGGTTCCGCTTTCGGCTCGAAGGGAGTACCTGCCGCGGTTTCTTTGGGCGTTTCTGTTCCGAACAGCTCCGTCGGCACGCGGTTAAAGACCTCCTCCTGTTCCTCATCCGGGAACAGGAAGCGGTGGTCGTCCTCTTTTGCCTTTACACCGTCGGTGATCTCGCGGTCGTCCACAAGCACGGTCGGGATCTTGCCCTTCTTGCCCTTTTTCTCTTTCTGCGGGGCGGGCGCCGGACGGGAAGATGCGGTATGCGGCTCTTCATAAGAGTCTTCCGACCTCTCCTCCGTTTTCGGCAGGGAGACGTTGCGGAAAAAGCGGATGATGGCACGAACGGTCGCCATGGGGGTGCTGCCGCAGAGCAAAACCATGCAGATGAACAGCCCCAGTGAGGAAAAGATGGTGGCGGCGATCCAGCCGATGGCATTTGCCAGCAGTGCGCAGAAGAATCCGCCGATGGCGCCGCCGGACTTGTGATCGATGCCTTTTGCATACAAGTTATCAAAGGATTTCACTGCTTCCCCGAAGGTTTGTCCGTCGGTAGGCTGCACGGAGAGGATGTGGGTCAAGAGGAGCAGAAACAGGAACGCCGCACACGCAAACACCGTCCGGCTCGCCGCTGCGCCGTTTTCCTTGCTTTTCCCGTAACTGAACACAATGAGCAGAAGCAGGAAGGGGAACATATAGTAGCCGAAGCCGAACAACCCCTGCACGATATCCCGCACGCCGCCGAGGAACCCGTGATCAATTTGCGGGAAAAAGGTCAAGATCAGAAAAATGGCGAAAAAGCCCACCAAAAAGCGGGCAACTACGCCGTAAATGGCACTGTTCTCGCGTGTATTCTGCGCACTGCTCGACGCGGTTTTCGATGCGCTTTTTCCACGCGCAGCAGTGGACTTCTTTTTTGATTTCCTGTTTGTTGCCATTGTCCCTGTTTGTGTCCGTACCTTTCTCTTTAGATTACCAGATCGGCTACGATCGCCGCAATGCCGATCAAAACAGAGTAGATGCTAAATACGGTGAAACCCTTTTTTCGGGAAAAGAACTGCAAAAGCCGGATCGCCCCCAGCCCGACGACGAACGCTGTAAGAGACCCGATGATGCAGGGCGCAAGATCAACACCGTCATTCAAAAAATCAGGCAGTTTTAGCACACAGGCGCCCAGAATCGCCGGGATCGACATCAGGAAGGAGAAACGTACGGCGTCCTCCCGCGTAAAATTGCAGAATCGACCGCCGGTGATGGTGGAACCGGAGCGGGAAATACCGGGCAGCACACCGAAGACCTGCACGCAACCTACGAGGAAAGGGCGAAGCCAGCCGGCGTTTTCCAGCGTCAGCTTGCCGGAAGCGATTCGGTCGCTTAGCCAGAGCATCCCGCCGTTGATGATCAGCAGGATCCCAACGATCCAGCTGAAATTACCGATCGCTTCGACGCGGTCGGAAAGCAGGACGATGGGGATCAGCGGCAGTGTGGCTAAACAGAGCATCAGGAACAGCCGCTCGTCCAACGCCAACTGCTCTTTCTTTTGCCCCCAAAGCTTGCCAGTGAACAGCTTGCGCAGCAGGGAAAAGAACCCCCGAATGACAAGGAATACCTCCCGGCGCAGCATGATCAGCACCGCAAACAGCGTTGCGAGGTGCAGAAGGATGTCAAAGGCGAGATTATCCGCCTCTGCAGCGCCGAAGAAATTGTGTGCCAGCGCCAAATGGCCGGAGCTGGAGATGGGGAGAAATTCTGCGATCCCCTGCAACAACCCGTAGAAAAATGCTTGCAGATTGCCCATTTTGCCCGAATGACCGCCTTTCAGAGGGAGCGTTCCGCCCGAAACAGGCGGGTTCTATCAGGAATTCTGTTCCTGGATCAGTTGGATGGTATCATCCAGTGCGCTCTGGATGGAATCCATGGAGCTTTCAAATCTGGAGGCATAGTCCATATCAAGGGAACGGAAAATGCCGAGCATACCACCCCAATTATATGCAGGACCATGGTCAAACAGACGTGTGGCGAAGATCAGATCCAGCATTTCGCCGGATTCGTTATCCCGCAGATCCCGGTATTTGAGTTGGGTATCATAAAAGACAGGGGTAAGCAGTTCCTGGGATTTCATCGCCAGCGCTTCGATCACCAGCCCCAGCTCCTCCGCGCCCTGCACGCCATAGGGGATGGCAAGAAACGTGGTGCCGTAGGTGGAGACGGTGTGGTAGTAATTGTCCTGATTCTGGAAGGTTTTCGGGATGGGGAGCACGCCGATGTCGTCCTCCATGTCGCGGAACGCGGCGAGGTTGAACAGACCGCCCATGTAGAACAGTTCGCGACCTTCGCGGAAGGCCTTGTTGACGGTGTCCTCGAACTCGTTCTGCAAATGGGAGTGGCTGCCGTCGTCCGCCACCATCACGTCGGCGGAGCGGTAAAACGCGGTGATAGCGTCCAGCGCGCTGTAATGCCGCTGCGGGTTATTCTTGAAAGCGATGTAGGGCAGGTCGTTTTCGTCCTTCTCGATGAGGTGCAGACCGCCGCCCAACACCTGTACGAAGATGTTGTACGTCTCCGTACCTAACGCCCACTGATCACGCTCATTGATACCATCGCCGTCCAAATCGACGGTGATGCCCTTGCAGACTTCCATGAAGTGGTCCAACGTCCAATTCCCGTCACGGACGGTTTGATAAAAATCTTCTTCGATACTCAAACGATTCTTGAGGGATTTATTAAAGATCACACAGAAGGTGCCGAGATCGTCAAAGGTATTGATGTCGCCGTTGACATAGAACAGCTTGTGCGCGATGGAAAGCTGGCTGACAGCGTTCTGATCCCACCAGGAGTTGTTGAGGTTGAGGGTATGGATGCTGTTCAGATCCATCAGAGTTCCGGCCTGTGACATAGAGACAAGGGAAGCCAGGTTGGTGAAAATCATGTCATAGTCATGCGTGTCGGAAATCACCATGTTCTGTACCAACTGCACCAGATCGTTGGAGTTGTCCAGCACGCCGTCCACGGTGCAACCGTACAGTGATTCCACATAATCAATGATCGCTTTTTTTGCCACATCCACCGAGGAGGCGTTTCCCTCCTGGCTGTAAAGGACCTCACCGGTATAGCCTTGGATGGCGGAGGTGGTGAAATCTTTGCATAGAATGTTGATCTTGCGCCCGGTCAGATCGACCACTGCGGGGGGCAGGTCGGAGGACTCCGCGTCGGAAGGGCCGGACGTCTCGGAATCGGCGTCGGAGGACTCCTGCGCGGAGGTCTCTGCATCCGGCGAGCCGTTCCCCGCCGAAGAATTGCTTCCGCCGGTTCCTTCCTCTCCGCAGGCGCAGAGAAGGACGGTTGCAAATGCAAGCAGCAGCGCAAACAGACACGCGATTACGCGGGATATGCTTTTTGTTCGCTTCATGGATGTTCTCCTGTTTGAGCAAATTACATATATCAATATGTTCATTATAACATAATTCCTTTAGAATGTCAAGTTTTCCGCTTGAAAAAAGGGTTTTTTGTTGTGTAGATTCCTTTTTTTCTGCCGGAGAAAACAAGTCAAAAAACCGTTAATTTTGTCGCTAAAACAGAAAAAATCTCTTGCATTTTTGAGGATAATATGGTATCTTATGATAGGTTTTTCATGTGATAGGTACAAGCTCCCGAAAAATTGACAGTTTTGGAGGCATTTATGGCAATTTTCAAATGCAAATCATGCGGCGGCTCGTTGGAGATCAAAGAAGGCGACAGCGTTGCGGTATGCGAGTACTGCAACAACCCGCAGACCTTGCCGAGGCTCGACAGCGAGAAAAAGGTGACGCTTTATGACCGCGCGAACCATTTCCGCCGGAATAACGAGTTCGACAAGGCGATGTCCATCTACGAGCAGATCCTCAACGAGGATACCAGCGACGCGGAAGCCTACTGGTCGCTTGTGCTTTGCCGATACGGGATCGAATACGTGGAGGACCCCGCCACGCACAAACGGATTCCGACGGTCAACCGCACCCAGCCGACTTCGATTTACGCCGACGAAAACTACAAGGCAGCCATTGCCAATGCCGACCTGCTGCAGAGAGAGATCTACGAAGCGGAGGCAAAAGCCATCGACGAGATCCAAAAGGGGATCCTTGCCATTTCCGAGAAGGAGAAACCTTTTGACATTTTCATTTGCTACAAGGAAACCGACGCAAACGGTCAGCGCACCCGCGACAGCGTTCTCGCCAATGACATTTACCATCTGTTGAGCAACGAAGGGTACAAGGTGTTCTTCTCCAGGATCACTTTGGAGGACAAGCTGGGCAGCGCATACGAGCCGTACATATTTGCCGCACTCCATTCTGCCAAGGTGATGGTCGTTCTCGGCACCAAGAAGGAGTATTTCCATGCGCCGTGGGTCATGAATGAGTGGAAGCGCTTTCAGGCGCTGATCCAAAGCGGCGAAGAAAAGACGCTGATCCCCGCATACCGCGATATGGATCCCTATGATCTGCCGGAAGAATTCTCCTTCCTGCAGGCTCTTGATATGTCGAAGCTGGGCTTCATGCAGGATCTCCTCCACGGGATTCGTAAGATTGTCCCCGTGAACGGTTCGAAGGCCGCTGCGGGATCAGACGCCTCCTCCGCGGGGGACGCAAATTCCCAGGCGTTGCTGAAGCGTGCCTTCCTGTTTTTGGAGGACCGTAATTGGAAGAGTGCGGACGAATACTGCGAAAAGGTGCTGGACACCAATCCCGAGAACGCGCAGGCGTATCTCGGCAAGCTGCTGGCGGAACTGCGCGTTTCCAACCGGGAACAGCTCAAGCGGATGAGCACGCCTTTCGACGACAGGGCGAACTATAAAAACACCCTGCGCTTTGCAGATCCGGAGCTTGCAAACTTTTTGCAGCGGACCGTTTCCGACATCCGGGAACGCAACGAAGCGGAACGCGTCGCAGGGATCTACGAAGACGGCGTTTCCAAGATGCGATCGGCGCATACAGAGAGCGCTTTTCGGTCGGCGGCGGTCGCTTTTGGGAAGATTATCGGCTATAAAGATGCGGAAACCCTTGCCAATCAATGCCTTGCGCAGGCGGAGACCTGCCGGAAGGATGAGGTCTACGCCAAGGCGATCCAGCAGGCGACAACGGCGAAGTACAGCAGCCTGCAGCAGGGGATCGAGGCGCACCTTTCCGCCATTCGGTCGATGGAGAGCATCTCCGGCTGGCGGGACGCCGATCAAAAGATCGTGGAATTCCAGAAGGATCTCGAGGAACTGCGCGTTCGGGAAAAAGAAGAGATTGCCCTCGCGGAAGCGGAGCGGCGCGCCGAGGAAAAGAGACGTCAGGCGGAGCTGGATCGCGAAAAACGGAAGAGAACCGTCCGTAAGGCGAAAAAGTTGATCAAGCGGGCGGTGATCCTGGGCGCCATCGTGGCGTTTGTCTTTGGTGTGATCTGGCCGAAGATGATCCGGCCTAACCTCTCCACAGACGATATCTATTCACCGGAAATCGTAAGGACCTATTCCGGCACGGTGGATAAATCCACGCGGTACGAAACGGACAAATGGAATCATATCTTTACCATCCTATCCTGTGAGGAATCCGGGGAAGTCACCGCGACTTGGGAATTCATGCACAACGGGAATTACGGCAAGTATCATCTCACCGGGCAGATCGTGGATAAGAAAAACAACGGAAATATCAAGATCGAATTTACCGCCACCAGCTGGGAAGTGCAGCCGGAGGGATATGAGTGGACGAGCAATTTCACCGCCGAAATTTCGGATCACGCAACGACCTGGTATGGGGATGGCGTGACGCTGTCGGCCGGCACGAGCGATTCCTACGATATCAAAACGGCTTCCGACTTTCGTAAGCTCACAAACTCCGACGGTTTGTATATTCTCAAGAATGATATCGATCTGGGCGGAAGCGATTGGACGCCCATCGAGGGCTTCAGCGGTACGTTGATCGGCAACGGGTTCACCATCAAAAACCTCACCATCGAGAGTTCGGCGGACAATATCGGCTTCTTTGCCACCCTCGACGGGTTTGTCAGCAGCTTGAACTTTGAAAATGCGAAAGTGAAGGTTTCCGGGCGCAAGGAGAACATCGGTATCCTTTGCGGCAGCTTGAACGGCACGGCGGTGAACATTTCCACCTCCGGAAGCGTTGAAGCGCCGATCGGCACCAACGTGGGTGGCATCATCGGTAAAGTCGTGAACGAGGGAAGCTATGCGCTGGCTTCGCTGAAAAATACGGCGACGGTGTCCGGCAACGAGAAAGTGGGCGGCGTGATCGGCAGCGCGGAGGACAGCATCAGTAAGTATGATAGTTTTACCGTCACGATGCACGGTTTGGAGAACACTGCTTCCGTTACGGCAAGCGGAGCTTATGTCGGCGGTATTGCGGGATATGTATTCCTCGATAACACCAACGGCAGCAGCTACCACATCACTCTGCACGCGGCGGAATTGGTCAATACCGGTCATGTAAAGGGCAGTTCCTTTGCGGGCGGTATCTTCGGATACGCCGGGACGGATTCCACGGAATCTTATCTGCAGGACAGCTCCAACGCGTCTGCGGTCACGGCGGAATGTTACGTCGGCGCCGTAGCGGGGCAGTTGTACTATATTACGCTGGATAGCTGTAAAAACGACGGTTCCACCGTTTCCGGCACCGGATACTACGCGGAAAACGGTGAAAAGTACGCGTTTGTGGGCGGTTTCGTCGGCCGCGGGTATTTGGCGAATAGCTGCACCAATACGGTGGAAATCGCTTATGACGGCGGCGGCGCATACGTGGGCGGTATCATCGGCTACACCGATGCGATAGGCAGCTATACCATGTCCGGTTTGAAAAACACAGCCGCGATCTCCGGGAATGATTGCGTCGGCGGTATCATCGGCGGCATGGCGAACATCGTTAGCAAGTATGATAACTATACCGTTTCCATGAGCGGCATGGAAAATACCGCTTCCGTTACGGCAAGCGGGGACTATGCCGGAGGAATCGTGGGGTATTTATTCCTTGAAAATACCAACGGCAGCTACACCGTCGCTTTGTACGCGACGGAACTGGCGAATACCGGCGATATCAAAGGAAATGCCTATGTGGGCGGTATCTTCGGATACGCCGGGACGGATTCCGAGGAGTCCTATTTGCAGGATAGCTCCAATGCGTCCGCGGTCACGGCGGAATATTACGTCGGTGCCGTGGCGGGGCAGTTAGAGATCATTAAGCTGTACAGCTGTAAAAACAACGGCTCCACCGTTTCCGCCACCGGATACGAAGTGGTGGATGGCGAAAAGTACGCGTTTGTGGGCGGCTTCGTCGGTCGCGGGTATACGGCAGATGCGTGTACGAATACGGTGGAGATCGCATATGACGCCGGCGGCGCATACGTGGGCGGTATCATGGGCTACACCGACGCGGCGGGAGAGTATTCCATGTCCGTTTTGAAAAACACTGCCGATATCTCCGGCAACAACTATGTGGGCGGTATCTTCGGCGGCATGGAGAACCGGGTCGATAAATACAGCAATTATACGGTTTCGCTGCATACGTTTGAGAATACCGGGTCGATCACTGCAAGCGGGAACTACGTGGGCGGTATCGCCGGATCGCTGGACTTTGGCAACAGCTGCGGCAAGAATTACAGCGTCACCCTATATGCTACGGCGATGACCAATTCCGGGAATGTGAAAGGGAATTCTTATGTGGGCGGTATCTTCGGATACGCCAAGACGGATTCGGAGAATTCCTCCATGACGGATACCAACGCAACGGGCGAGGTGTCCGGCAAGTCATCCGGAACCGTCAACGGGAAAGCGGAAAACCTTACGGAGAAGTGATCTTTCCTGTCGGGAACGATCAAGGATGGCGGATACGCAAAATGCGTCCGTCATCCTTTTTTAGGGGGAAGATAGAAAGGGAGCCGGTTCCGTGGAACCGGCTCCTGATTTTTATGAGTTGTGCTTACTGATTTTCGATCCGATCGACGGTGTCTTCCATAGCGAGCTGAATCGCGTCCATGGCGGCGTCCAGTCTGGAGGCGTAGTTGGTGTTGACCTCCTGGAAGATGTGAAGGATGCTGCCCCAGTTGTATGCCGGACCGTGGTCGAAGGAACGGGTGGCAAAGATCAGATCCAGCACCTCGCCGGATTCATCGTCATGCAGGTCGCGGTACTTGAGCTGGGTGTCGTAGAAGGCAGGCGTGACAAGCTCTTTGGATTTCATTGCAATGGCTTCGATCACCAGACCCAGATCCTCCACGTCCGGCACGTTCCGGGGGATCGCCATGTAGGAGGTGTTGCCGGTGGTCACCGTGTGGTAGTACTTTTCCTGATCCGCAAAGGTCTTCGGAATGGGCAGCACGCCGATGTCGTCCTCCATGTCGCGGAACGCGGCGAGATTGAACAGACCGCCCATGTAGAACAGCTCGCGTCCCTCGCGGAAGGCTTTGTTGATGGTCTCCTCCCAGACGTTTTGGTACTGCGGGAAGGAACCGTCGTCTGCTACCATGACGTCGGAGGATTTATAGAAGGAGATGATCTTGTCCAGCGCGCTGTAGGTCCGCTGCGGGTTGTCCTTGAAGGCGATGAAGGGTCTGTCATCCTCGTCTTTTTCGATGAGGTGCAGCCCGCCGCCCAACACCTGCACGAACACATTGTAGGTCTCCGTACCGAATGCCCACTGGTCATGTTCGTTGATGCCGTCGCCGTCCAAATCAATGGTAATGTCCTTGCAGACCTCCATAAAGTGATCCAGCGTCCAATCGCCTTTGCGGACGGTTTCATAGAAATCTTCTTCGATG
>JAFLUP010000040.1:0-2233 GCA_022508745.1 Oscillospiraceae bacterium
CGTAGGTGTCTTCGGGTTCGTCCGGATCGACGGTGTAGGTGCCGAGGGTCAGATCAGCCACGGTGTACTGGGTGTAGCTGTAGGTGTTGTTCACGTGCCAGTAAGCAGCGGTGTCGCCGCCGTCCGGATCGTTCAGGTTTTCAGCCGTGGTGAAGTGGATGGCGTTGTAGCCGGTCTCAAACGTCTCGCTATAGGTGACAAGCAGATAGAAGGAATCTGTGATACCGAGGTCCTTCATGTTGACCGCGATCTCGGCGGTCAGCTTGCCGTCCGCATAAACGGCTTTGTATTTGGTGTTTTCGCTGGGAGCATCGTTGGTGGTGTTCCAGTTGGCAAGAACGAACTCGGTGCCGTTGTACTGGATGTCGAAGAAGGTACGGGTCTCAACATCCTTCTTGAACCAGATACGGATGTTGGATGCACTGCTCTGAACAAAGCTATTGGCGTCGTATGCTTCCGTGGTGTTCGGAGCGATGGTGTTCATCTCGAAAGCGATATAGATGTTCTCGGCATCGGTACGCACGGTGTACTTACCGGTGATGTCGTCACCCGGGTATTCGCCTTCCTGAACGCCCTGCCAGAAGCTGTTGTCGATCCATTCTGCCTTGACCCAGCCGGTATCGGTCAGATCAGCGTCAATCTCGACGGTCTCGGTAACAACTTCCGGTTCCTTCGGCTCGTCGGGAGTGTCGGTGGATTCGCCGGCAGCAAACGCTTCGAACTCGGTCACAAAGACCCAGCCGCCGCGGGTGAGACGGATCTCGAGGTACCGTGCGGAAGCTTCGACTTCCAGCTCGGCGCAAACGTAGCCTTTTGCATCCGTATCTTCCGGATCTTCATCTTCGATATCGCTGACTACGCCGATCTCAACGGGGTTGGTACCGTCCATATCGTCTACCTTGTAATAGGTAACGGTCAAGCCCGAAACGCTAATGCCGTTTTTCAGCGCAGCGGAGCCGAGATACAGCTTCAGCAGGCCGAGATCGTAAACCTTTTCCAGGTCCACGCGGATGTAGGAGTAGTTCCCACGATCCTCGTAGCCGGGGGTGGAGTGGGAGAAACCAAAGAAGGCTGCATCCTGATAGGACACGTCTGCCGGAAGGATACCGTCCGTCAGCTCAACGCCGTTGGTGTCTTCATAGGTGATGGGAGCGTTTTCGTCCCAAGCCCAGTTGACTTCTTTGCCACCCTGACGGTGCAGCGGGGAAGTCACATACTTTTTGCCTTCTGCGATGTTCACAGGTTCCTCAGCGGAAACGGCAAACGCACAGAGAGCAACCGTAGCAAGCATGCTTGCCACAAGGAGAAATGCGAGAAGTTTTCTCATGGTTTTTTGTCCTTTCTTTTTATATTTTTTTAGTTATTGTCATTATAGCATACGTTTTTCGATTTGTAAAGGGGGAAGTAGAACTTTTTTAAAGAAGAATAAGGATTTTCTGCCGAATTTTTATGAGAAAAAACAGGGGAGGGGCCGCTTTTTGCGGCCCCTCCCGGGAATGGTTATTGCGTTAGCTCAAATCGTGGCGATTAGTGTCTGACACGGACCGCAACGATCGCGCCTGCCAGAGACAGGATGGCAAGGATCGCGAAGATCACGATGCCGTTGTCGCCGGTCTCGGGGCTGTTCGAGGAGGTGCTTTCCGAAGAAGGATCGCTGGTGTTGCTCTCTTCGGAGCTGTCACCGCTCTCATCGGAGCTGTCGCCACTCTCGTCGGAGCTATCGCCGCTCTCATCGGAGCTGTCACCGCTCTCGTCGCCGGAGCCGACTTTTACAAGCGCGTCGACCGCAGCTTCCAGAGCTTCTGCAAGCTCATCGACTTTGCTCTGATCTTCGCTGGTCAGGCCGGCCTTTGCAGCTTCCAGAGCGGTCTGGAGTGCTGCCCAAGTTTCCTCGGTGTAATCCTCGGCGTTCAGCGCTTCTGCGGCTGCGATTGCAGCTTCCAGATCGGAGTAGTCAACGGGAGTCTTCGGACGGGTGTACTCGACGTAATTGACGTCAGATGCCCACGGCTCTGCGCCTTTTTCGTAGATGTGGTCGTTGAGCACGTTGTAGGTGTCCCCGTTTGCGCCGAAGCACTTGTCGGAGTAAGCGATCGCCATCTTGAAGGTCTCGCCGATCTCCAGCGCTTCAACGGAAAGCTTGAACTCGTAACGAGTCGTGCCGTTTTCGAGGGAGGTCATGGTAACGGTGTACGCGTCGGTGGCTTCCTTTGCGAGGTGAGCAACAGCCTTG
>JAFLUP010000040.1:2333-3418 GCA_022508745.1 Oscillospiraceae bacterium
GGTGAGCAACAGCCTTGCCGTCGATCACGACCGTATCCAGAAGCTTGTCAAACTTGCCAGCTTCGCCCACTTCGAGGTAGATACGGATGGCCGTACCGGTCACACGGATCGCGTCGAAGGTGTCGAGCGTAGCGTCCACATTGTGGGGTGCGCCGTTGGTCTCGAAGGTGATGTAAACGTACTCGGTATCTGCATCGACCGTGTAAGCGAATGCAAGGCCGTTGACGCCAACCTCGGGAGTCTGGACCGTGCCGTTCTCGTCGGTGATGATCGTCCAATCGCCTTCTTCGCTGGGAGCCCATTCCTCTTCAGGCTCGTAGTCGCTCGGCACGCCGTAGACTTCGATTTCGTTGAGCATTGCGAACATGCCGGGGAAGACGCACTCTACCTTGACATACTTCGCGGTAGACACTTCGTCCAGCGGGAATTCGACCCAGCAGCCGGCGCCGGTGACCACGCCGTCAGCGACAGTGGTGGTCTTTCCAAGAACCTTCGTGTAGGTCTTGCCGTTTGTGGACACATAGATGTTTGTAATCTGCGGGAGGTAGTCCTTGTTGTAGTGAATGCGGATGGAATTGACATCGTAGTAATCCGCCAGATCGACCACGACGTTGCCGACATTCATCATCGTGCCGTCGATCTCAACGCGTTCGACATTGACTTGATCTGCATAGTTCTCGTTGTAGTAGAAAGAGAACCATTCCTTCACGCCTTTGTCGTAGCTCATTGTGGTCGCAGCAATACCGTCGGTCAGGTCGGCGTCATAATAAGAGATAACCGGCGCAACCTTCTTGGTCACTTCCTTGCCCAGCGCGACATTGGTCGGCTCGACAGTGGGTTCGTCTTCAACCACTTTTGCGGTGTAGAAGGAAACTTTCGCAGTGCCTGCAAGGGGATTCTCGTTGGGCTTCAGAGCAGAGAGAGCGTCGACATCAACGCCATCAAGGACAACGAGGTGGCCCACATTGACCTTGTCCTTCAGCGGCTGCGTGTCATCGGTGACGCTGACGCACACGAGGAAGCCGTTTTTGGGGACCTTAACGTCGCTCTTCACGCCGTCGGGTCTGCCGAGGGTTTCGTATTCC
>JAFLUP010000040.1:3518-20975 GCA_022508745.1 Oscillospiraceae bacterium
CTGCATAAACATAGAAGTAGTTGTAGTCCTTGCCGGCTTCAAGGCCGAGCAGGTAAGCGGTGATCCGCTCGATCGTCATGTTCTCGCCGATTGCTGCCAGAACGGTGTTAGAACCGGTAGCGTACAGCGCGCCAGTATTGACATCGACCGTGGCGATCAATTCGTCGGGAGCTACCGATTTTGCGCTTTCCTCTGCCTGCACAGCAAAAATGCTGATGACAGAAGCAAGCAACAGCACGGTTGCGAGGAGTAGTGCGATTGACTTTTTCATGCTTTAGGGTTCCTTTCTTTATAAATTTAGATTCTGTCGATATGATAGCACAAAATATGGGAAATGTAAAGGGGTTTTTCAAAAAAAATTTACACTTTTTGTGCCTTATGTACGACATTTTCAGTAAAAAAGATCTGCCGGTAGGGGAATCAAACGCGGAAGGAGATGCGGTCGGGACGCGACTCGGATGTGAAGGCTTTCATGCGAAAAAAGACACCTTTCGGTGCCTTTTTCGTGTGAGGTAGTATTTGACTTTGTTTTCTACCTTAATAATTATAGAATATCAATGTATTCGCCGTTGAGCGCTTTGTTCATACTTCTGACGGCGCAGAATTTACCGCACATGGAACAGGTATCCTCATGTTCGGGCGCGCGGTCGTCCCGGATGGCTCTTGCGGTTTCCGGATCAATGGAACATTCCCATTGCTTTTCCCAATCAAAGGTCCTTCTGGCGTCCGCCATTTGGTCGTCGAGATCCCTTGCGTGGGGGATCTTCTTTGCAATATCGGCAGCGTGTGCCGCAATACGGGAAGCGACGATGCCCTGTTTGACATCCTCCACATTCGGCAGAGCCAAATGTTCGGCAGGCGTCACATAGCAAAGGAAAGCCGCTCCGCTTGCGGCGGCGATCGCGCCGCCTATGGCAGAGGTGATGTGGTCGTAGCCGGGGGCAATATCGGTGACGATAGGCCCGAGCACATAGAAAGGCGCGCCCATGCAGATGGTTTGCTGCAGCTTCATATTCGCTTCGATCTGATCCATCGGCATATGACCGGGGCCTTCCACCATGACCTGCACGTCCTTTTCCCAAGCGCGCTTTGTCAGCTCACCGAGGCGGACAAGCTCTTCGATCTGGCAGACGTCGCTCCCGTCGGCAAGGCAACCGGGACGGCAGGCGTCCCCGAGAGAAATGGTGACGTCGTACTCCCGGCAAATCTCGAGGATCTCGTCGAAATATTCATAGAAGGGATTTTCCTCTCCCGTCATACACATCCAGGCAAACACGAGAGAGCCGCCGCGGGAGACGATATTCATTTTTCTTTTGTGCTTGCGGATCTGCTCGATGGTTTTCCGGGTGATCCCGCAATGGAGGGTCACGAAATCAACGCCGTCCTCGGCGTGGAGACGAACGACGTCAAGAAAATCCTTTGCGGTAAGGGTGGCGAGATCCCGTTGATAGTGAATCACGCTGTCATAGACGGGAACGGTGCCGATCATAGCGGGGCACTCGGAGGTCAGTTTTCTGCGGAACGGCTGCGTATTTCCGTGGCTGGACAGATCCATAATGGCCTCTGCGCCCATGTTGACCGCAGCCATCACCTTCTGCATTTCAATTTCATAGTCCTTACAGTCGCGGGATACCCCCAGATTGACGTTGATCTTCGTGCGAAGCATAGAGCCGACGCCGTTCGGATCGATGCAGGTGTGGAGCTTGTTTGCACAGATAGCGACCTGCCCCTTTGCCACAAGGTCGCGGATCTCCTCTTCCGTTCTGTATTCTTTCGCAGCGACCGCTTTCATTTCGGGCGTGATGATCCCCCGTCTTGCAGCGTCCATTTGTGTGGTGTAATTTCTCATTGCGTTTCTTTCCTTTCTAATCAATTGACTGTGTTTCCGCGGCAAAGCGGGAAGGGAGGTCAAAGTTGTGCATCATCGGTCCTGATCCTTGCCCCAAATCAAGCATAGCGGCAAGCGCGCCGGAAAGATATTCCTTTGCAAGCCGCACGGACGGGGCAAGCGCATGACCTTTTGCGAGGTTGGAAGCGATGGCGGAGGAAAGCGTACATCCCGTGCCGTGCGTGTTGGGGTTGTTGATTCGCTTGCCCTCGAACCATACCGTTTCGCCGTCTGCATACAATAGATCGTTGGCGTCGTTTACACGGTGACCGCCTTTGAGAAGAACGGCGCAGCCGTATGTGTCTCCGATCCATTTTGCTGCGGAAAGCATATCGTTCCTGTTTTCAACAGGCATACCCGAAAGCACCTGTGCTTCGTGGATGTTCGGTGTAACGAGGGTGGCGAGAGGGAAAAGTTCCTGGGTTAAGGTCTGCACCGCCTCGGTTTTCATCAAGGAAGACCCGCTCGTTGCCGCCATGACGGGGTCGACTACCACGTTTTTCGCCTGATGATACCGGAGCCTGTCCGCGATCACATGGATCAGCTCGGAGGAGGATACCATCCCGATTTTGACCGCGTCGGGGAAGATGTCCTCGAAGATCGCGTCCAACTGCTGTTTCAAAAATGCGGGCGTGGATTCTTGAATGGCCCTTACGCCGGTCGTGTTCTGCGCCGTCAGCGCCGTGATGGCGCTCATGGCATACACGCCGTTCATCGTCATGGTTTTCAGATCCGCTTGAATCCCGGCGCCCCCGCTGCAATCGCTTCCCGCGATGGTCAATGCCGTTTTCATTTTCATAAAATTGCTCCCCGCCATAGGCCAAGTTCCTTTGCCCTCGCCTTTAACTCCGCAGCCGCCTGTTTCGGGTCGTCCGCTTTCATAATGGCGGACACCACGCAGATGCCGGCGATCGGGATGCCTTCCAGCACATCGAGATTGCTTTTGTTGAGCCCGCCGATGGCGTTTGCGGGGATCGGGACGGCGTTGCAAATATCCCGGAGGGTATCGACGGAAGTCAGAACGGTTTTCACTTTGGTGGTGGTGGGGTAGATGGCTCCTACACCGAGATAGTCTGCGCCCTGCTCGTAGGCGTCCTTTGCCCAAGGGACCGTCTTTGCGGTGGCTCCGACGATCTTGTCATCCCCCATCAGTTTTCTGGCGGTCGCAACGGGCATATCGTCGGCTCCCACGTGGACCCCCTCCGCGTCGACGGCAAGCGCCACGTCCACACGGTCGTCAATGATCAGCGGCACACGGTACCGTTTGGCGATGGCATGCACTTTTTCGGCGAGCGCAAGGTATTCTTTTGTGCTTTTCTGCTTTTCGCGAAGCTGAAGAAGGGTCGCGCCGCCTTGCAGAGCCTGCTCCACGCGGTAAAGGAATTCCTCTTCTCCATAGCCCGTGCTATCGGTGATGAAATATAAACTCGGATCAAATGTTCTCATGCTCTTTCCCTCACATATACAGATAATCGTTCAGGACAGGCTGCAAGCCTTCCGCCGCAATATCCCTGTACATCTTATCAAGACTGCGGTTATCGTCGATCTCAAACTGCTCGTCGCCCTGCATCCCGTCCGTTTCTTTTCCCGTATATTTGCTTTCGTGGTCGCCTATCCCGGTGGAAACGCCCGCGGAAACTTTGGTCGCCGCGATTTTAACGATCCCGTTCCGGAACGCGGCGCTCTCGCGGGAGGATACTGTGATCCCGACAAAGGGAAGGAAGATGCGGTAAGCGCAAAGCACCTGACAGAGCTGCTTTTCGCGAACATCCAGAGGGTTGATCTTCTCGTTGTTGATGATCGGTCGGAGCCTCGGGCAGGACAGCGACATCTCCGCGTGCGGATACTTTCTCTGGAGGTAATACACGTGCAGAGCGCTTGCCAAAGCGTCCTTGCGGAAGTCCGAAAGACCGAGCAGCGCCGAAAAGGCGACGCCGCGCATACCGCCGCGAAGTGCCCGTTCCTGCGCGTCGAAGCGGTAGGGCCACACGCGTTTATGACCGAGCAGGTGAAGCTGTTCGTATTTCTCCGTGTCGTAGGTCTCTTGAAACACCGTTACATAGTCCGCCCCACATTCGTGGAGGTACCGGTATTCGTCGGTATTCACGGGGTAGATCTCAAGACCCACCATACGGAAATATTTGCGTGCCGATTTGCAGGCTTCGCCGATATATTCCACATCGCTTTGCCCTCTGCTCTCGCCGGTCAGGATCAGGATTTCCTCCATCCCGCTGTCGGCAATGACCTGCATCTCTTTTTCGATTTGATCCATCGAGAGCTTCATGCGCTTGATGTGATTGTAGCAGTTAAACCCGCAGTAGACGCAGTAGTTTTCGCAGTAATTCGCAATGTAAAGGGGAGTGAACAGGTAGACGGTGTTGCCGAAGTGCTTGCTGGTTTCCAGCCTTGCCCTCTGCGCCATCTGCTCCAAAAACGGTTCCGCCGCAGGGGAAAGAAGCGCCTTGAAATCTTCTATGGTGCAGGCGTCGCGTTCCAGCGCCGCTTTGACGTCAGCGGCGGTATATTTGGTGTAGTCATAAGCGTTCATCTGTGCCAGTACGTTTGCACAAACGTCCGATTCGATCACTTCCATCCCCGGCAGATATTCCATGTGGCTCTTTCGGGAGGACGGATCGGTTTCCAGCCGGTGTTTTTTCACAAGCGCTTCCGGCGACAGATGCGCCGAATCCACAAAAAATTGATTTTCCATATCGTTCGCCTTAATCCCTGAGGAATCCCGTCAGAGGATCGGACGCCGATGCACCGCGGGCAAGGACCCTGCCAAGACCGGAAAGGTATGCCTTGCGGCCGGCTTCGACGGCACTCTTGAACGCGGACGCCATCATAGGCAGGTCTCCCGCGGTAGCGAGAGCCGTATTTGCCATGATCGCGGCGGCGCCCATCTCCATGGCTTCGCAGGCTTGAGACGGTCTGCCGATCCCCGCGTCCACGATGATGGGTAGGTCGATTTCATCGACGAGGATCTGGATAAATTCCTTTGTGGCAAGCCCTTTGTTGGAACCGATGGGGGCAGCAAGGGGCATCACACTCGCCGCGCCTGCGTTTGCAAGGTCGCGCGCCGTATTGAGATCGGGATACATATACGGCATGACCACAAAGCCTTCTTTGGCAAGGATCTCGGTCGCCTTTACGGTTTCCACGTTGTCGGGAAGCAGATATTTGGAATCCCGCATGATTTCGATTTTTACAAAATTCCCGCAGCCCAGTTCGCGGGCAAGGCGGGCGATCCGGACGGCTTCCTCGGCATTTCTTGCGCCGCTTGTGTTGGGGAGCAGGGTGACGCCCTCCGGGATATGGTCAAGGATGCTTTCCTGTTCTTTGGTGTTCGCGCGGCGAACCGCAAGCGTGATGATTTCCGCCCCCGCGTCCTTCACCGCCGCTTCAATGAGCTTCATGGAGTATTTGCCGGAGCCGAGAATGAAACGGGAGCGAAATTCGTGCCCGCCGATGATCAGATTATCGTTATTCATTTCCGTAGCCTTCTTTCCTCTATATTTCAAATTCGCCCGCTAAAATACGCAAAACCGTGTGCGCCTGATGCGCGGCGCAGAGCATCACGCGGGAGGGCAACAGCGGCATCCCGCTGTCGATGTCGCTGATCCCGTCGCCGCAAAGGTAGAAGCGTTTCATCACTTTTCGCGTTTTGATCTCGTTCGGGCTTCCGATCCCCGCCATGCCGGACGCCGCGACGAGGTACTTGTCGGGCAGCAATTCAAGGACGGCGTTCGTTAGGATCGCTTTATATTCGGCATTGTCG
Organism: Oscillospiraceae bacterium; assembly: GCA_022508745.1. Classification (GTDB taxonomy): domain Bacteria; phylum Bacillota; class Clostridia; order Oscillospirales; family CAG-382; genus Coliplasma. The sequence continues at coordinate 9,185 of JAFLUP010000040.1, forward strand.
AACGCTTCGCAAACAATGTCGGCGCCTTGCAGCAGATCCGGCACGTTGCTTTCGGTGATTCGGACCGTATGCGCTTCCAGCCGGGTATACGGTGCGATTTCTTTGAGATTTTCGACCAGCGCTTCGGCCTTGAATCTGCCGACCTGTGAAGCCTTGTATTGCTGGCGGTGCAGGTTGGTGATGTCCACTTTGTCAAAATCAATCAGGAGGAGTTTCCCGATCCCCGCGCGGGCAAGCGAAACAGCGATGTTCGAACCGAGTCCGCCGAGCCCGCACACGGCAACCGTCGCTTGGGAAAACGCATCGACCAGTTCCGCGCTTTGTTTGACTTTCAAAGCGGCGGTCATTTCTTCCTTTGTGGGGATCAACTCAACCACCTCCCACAAAGCTGACGATTTCCACGCGGTCGCCGTCCGCCAGAACCGTTTCGGCATACTGCGCTTTCGGCACAATCTCTCCGTTGCGCTCTACCGCGATCCGTTTCGGATCATAGGTTGTGGACGCAAGATAGTCCGCAACCGTCTTCCCCGCAATATTCAGCTCCTCGCCGTTGATCTTTACCATAAAAACACCTCCGAAAAAGACAAAAAGGAAGCAGCCGATTTGGCAACTTCCCAAGGAAACGTTACTTTTTCCGATACGTTGTATCAGACATCCCTACGTTGGCATTATCCAAATCAGGTTCTCGGTCGAAGGTCACACCTTCCTCTCAGCCTGTCCCACAAGCTCCCGCTTTTTATTATCAAAGGTATTATACACCCGTTTGCGGTAAATTGCAATAGGTTTTTGAGAAAAGGCGCAAACGGCTCACAATTTGGGGGTATGGGAGTCGATCCCTTCCGTCCCGATAAATTTCCGATTCAGGACGATCAGACCCAATACGAGTATCAGCGGAAATGCGGTAGCGGCAAGAAGGCCTGTTTTCAGATTGCCGCCGGCCATATTGGAAATACCGCCGACCATTGCAGGGCTTACGGTCGCACCGAAGTCTCCCGCCAAAGCTAAAAACGCGAACATCGCCGTGCCGCCTTTCGGGCACTTCCGGGAAGAAATACTGATCGATCCCGGCCACATGATCCCAACCGAAATACCGCAAAGCGCACATCCCGCCAACCCGATGATCGGCAAAGAGGCCAGCGACGCCGTCAAGTAGCAGATCACGCATAACACACCGCAGATCGCCATCGTTTTGATCAAATCCAGCCTCTCGCTCATTTTGCCGTACACGATTCGGGAGATTCCCATAAACGCCGCAAACAAACAGGGACCCGCCAGATCGCCGACGGTTTTGGAAACCCCCATCGCAGACTCCGTGAACGCGGATGCCCATTGCGCCATAGAGGCTTCGGACGCGCCGGCACAGATCATCAGCAGAATCAACAGCCAAAACAGCGGTAGCCGAAGTAATTGACTGGGACGCATACTCTTGCCGTCTTCGACCAACCGTTCAATGGGACAGGAGAGGAAATTGAAAGCGTTGTACAACGGCACCGCCGCCCAAATGAGCGTCAGGATCTTCCAGTTTTCCACGCCGAATACCGTAAAGAACAGCGTCGAGCCTAAAATCACCCCCACTGCGCCCCAACAGTAAAAGGAGTGCAGCAAGCTCATCACACCCGCTTTGTTTTCAAAGGGGCAGGCTTCCACGATAGGGCTTACCAGTACTTCAATCAAACCGCTCCCCATGGCATAGAGCACAACGGAAATCAGAATTCCTAAAAACGGAACAGGAAGCAGCTCCGGCAGGAACGCCATGGAAGCAAGTCCTATCGCGGACAATACTTGCGAGATGACGACGCAGACGCGGTATCCTATCCGATCGACAAATTTTGTGGCTGCAAAGTCGATCAGTAATTGCGTCAAATAGAATATCAACGGGATCAACGCAATCATTTCCAATCCGATTTCGTATGCGCTCTTGAAGGTCAAAAACAAGAGGGGAGTGAAGTTCGCGGAAATCGCTTGGGTGACAAAACCGAGATAGCATGCGAGCATTGTTTTTTTGTAGTTCTTTTGCCCTGTCATGACGACTCCTTTTAGGGTTGGCGCGATTTGATTATATCGCGTGTATTATATCGCATGGCATGAGCTTTGTCAACAAAAAGCAAACGGTTCGCCGGAAGCAAACCGTTTGCGGTATTGGCAAGTGTGGTCAAAAGGGATGCCATGTGTTTGGCAGCTACCCGTTCTTACGGATTGGCGTTCGTTATGATTTCCGAGACAAATTCATATAGGTCTTGACTGTCTACGTAATACCAGTCATTCTTAGGTCCGTTTGCGTCGTAAAGAGCTACTTTAAAATCGTGTCCCACGTATCCGAACTGATTGATTACAAGCCGCGATCCATCAACAAAATATACGTCCACTCCATACTCCGGGGTGCCGCCTTCGCCCGTGGCTTTTCCTCCATACTTTGCCTTGTTGTATAATTTGATAAACGTTTCCGTATCGCGGACATTCAGTTCTTGCTCATCGAATGAATGAGACCAAACAGTGATTTTCTCCACTTGATCCGAATCGATTTTATGACGGTTCATGTGTTTTATAACAAGAAAAGTACACAATGATAAAAGAATGACGAGGGATATAGATGCAATAATTGCAACGGTTCTTTTGGTATTGCTCATTGTTACGTCTCCTTGTTTATGTTCTTTTCGACAGTATATCACATCAGTTGAAAAAATGCAAGGAAAATTATTTGCAGATTTCCTGTTTGCCGAATCGCGTCAGCGGAACGCATCATTCGAAAAAAGACACCTTACGGTGTCTTTTTTTCGTGGCAAGTGTGGCCAAAATAGATGCCAATCCGGTGATGGGTTCGTCGACCTTGTGAAAGCAGGGCAGGGAATCATTTCTCTGTCGCTATTACATGATTTCAACCGGCTCTATCCCCAGTATGTCAAGGTGCTTTTGAAGCATTGTTTTGGTGGCGAGACAGAGGGAAAGCCATGCCGACTTCTTAGAAATATCTGATTCGCTGATGATATGATTTTCGCTGTAGAATTTTGAGAAGGCGGAGGCAATTTTATATGCGTTGTCGCAGATAATGTTCGGAGCTTTTTCTTTGTATGCAAGCTCAAATGCTTCATTGCTGAGAGCAAGAGTCAGCATAAGCGCTCTTTCGGTATCAGAATAAATTCGCTCGGGCACAGTGTCGGTATGCTCAGGGGCTGTCTTTCTCAAAACTGAATTGATGCGCGCGACTGTATAAAGCAGAAACGCCCCTGTTTTTCCTTCGGATGCAGTGAATTTTTCTATGTCGAAAATATAGTTTTTTGATCTGTGGTTCATCAGGTCGCCGAATTTTATAGCGGCGAGAGTTATTTTGTGAGCGATTTCTTTCTTGTCGGCGTTTTCGCTGAAAGACGATGCTTCGACACGCGAGAGAGTTGCGCTGTAAACCTTGTCGTAAAGATCGGTCAGCTTCATGACTCCGCCGTCACGTGTCTTATACGGCTTTCCATCGCTTCCGTTCATCGTGCCGAACCCCAAATGATGAATTGCTGTTTTCTCGGGTACCAGTGAGGCTTTTCTTGCACATCTGAACACCTGCGTGAAATGGAGGCTTTGCCTGTTGTCCACGACATACCACAACTCGTCCGGATGAAATACTGTTTCGCGTTCGATAATAGTGGCCAGATCTGTAGTGGCATATCCGCTTGCGTTATTTGACATTTTGATAATGACCGGCGGGATGGCGGGATTGTCATCGGGTTCTGATACGTCAACTACTTTTGCTCCAAGGCTTTCTTTCAAAAGACCCTTGCTCTTGAGTTTCCCGATCAGCTCCGGCACGTACTGCTCGGAGTCACTTTCGCCGTGCCATAAATCAAAGCTGACGCCAAGCATTTTGTAGATTTCCTTGATCTCAGCTACGGATATTTTCATGATCTGCTTCCACAGGGAAAGATAGTAGCTGTCGCCACTTTGAAATTTTGCGGTGATCTCCTGCGCTCTTTGCTTGAAATTTTCGTCTTCTTTGCTCTTTTGACTTGCAATCGGATATATTTCGCTCCATTCGCTGCCTGACAGGGCGATCTCTCCGCCGCCGTTCCTGTCTTCAAGCTCCGCTATAAAGAGCCCCATCGGTAGTCCCCAGTCTCCGAGATGTACATCGCTTACCGTTTTTCTTCCGGTTGCTGCGGCAAGTCTTTTAAGCGACTCGCCGATAATAGCCGAGCGAAGATGACCCACATGGAGCGATTTTGCCGTGTTAGGACCTCCGTAGTCAAGGAAAATCATCTCACCTTTTTCCGACTGCTTGATTCCTAAATGCTCGTCAGACAGCATTTCATCGGTATATGTGAGGAGAAAGCTGTCACCAATATCGATGTTAATAAATCCCGGACCCATAACAGATATTTTCTCGAATATACTGTCGCTTTGCAGCTTTGACGTCGTTTCTCCCGCGATCACTGCAGGAGATTTTTTGTAGATTTTTGCGGCTGAGAAGGCACCGTTACACTGAAACTGACACAGATCAGGTCTGTCGGAGAGCGTTACAGCGCCGTACTCGGCGGAATATCCGCATGCGCTGAATGCAGCGGAGAGCTTTTCGGTTAAAATTTCAATAATCGTTTTCATAAATAACTCCTTAAATAAGCAAAATGAAAAACACTATTTGGCGCTGCATGCCGAATAGTGCTTCGATATCATTACCGTTCTATCACTTATCTATAGGCACACAGCGAAATAAGCCTGTGCCCATCATGAACACAAGCCTCATCGTCTGCGTCGGATAGAAAGTGAATTGAACATTTCGGTTTCTCCTTTGGATATTATATGCTTAGTATTATACCACCGGTGCTAAAGATTGTCAAGTGTGAAAATTGCTTTTATCCCTCCAATTGGCTGATTTGGGGGGATGGCATCTTTTTATTTTCATTGCAATTTTAGGCACGAAAAAACCCGGAAACCGTGACGGTTACCGGGTTTTTGTGGTCGGAGTGAAAGGATTCGAACCTTCGGCCTCCACGTCCCGAACGTGGCGCTCTACCAAACTGAGCCACACCCCGCTATTTCTTTCGCGCGAATATCTCACAAGCGCAAGGGGTATTATACAGGAAAAAAAGCGGTTTGTCAAGAGCTAATTTTCATTTTTTGTGTTTTTTTGCGACATCCTCTGACTGTCCAAAAACGCCTGCAAAAGGATCTGCGCGGAGAGGGTGTCGATCACCGAGCGGCGCTTGCGGCCGTTGTAATCGGTGATATTCAAATAGGTGTACGCTTCCACGGTGGTCAGCCGCTCGTCAAAGAACTGCACCGGCAGTCCTGTCGCCGTCGCGAGCTTTTCCCCGAACACGCGGGTCTTCTCCGCGCGGAAGGATTCGCTGCCGTCCATGTTGCGGGGCAGACCGCAGACGATCAGCTCCCCGTGCAGCGAAGCGATCTGTTCGGCGCACTTCCGCACCGCATCGTTGACGCCCGTCACCTGTACCGTTCCGGCGGCGGTGGCGAGCAGCTCGCCCTCGTCCGAAACGGCAAGCCCGACGCGGGCGTCGCCGTAATCGATCCCTACGATCCGCATGGCGTTGATCCATCCTTTCCTTGCATAAACCCGCACCCTGCGGGAAACGATACCTTTTAGAGGCGAAACGCTTTTAGCGTTGCGCTTCATTTCCAAAAAACAGAAAGGGAAAGCGGGACATGAAAGAGAAAAAACGCAATATGCCCTACAAACCCAACGCGGACATCCACCGGATCGATCGGCGTACGTTCCCGATCAGCTCTCTGCCGCGGGAAATCAACGGCGGCTTTTACGACCTGACCGACGATTTTATCGGGGAGATGTGTCTGTACAGTGAGACGGACCCCTCCGGCAGTTACACCGGCATCCCCCGGGACGATGACACACCCGTGCAGGACGCGGACGACCTGTAACGTGCCGGGGAAGGAAGCCCTCTGCAATGCAGGAACGAAAGAGGAGGGACATCCTGTTTCGTTCCTGATTTTTATATGTGTTTGCGGCGCCCCTCCTCGGGGAACCTCCTAACGTCCCAGCACGCGGCGGATCTCCATGGCGAGCAGAGCGGAGACGCGGGTGGAGGTGTTGGTATTCGGATGTCCGCCGCCGCCCACCTCGTTCGGCACCTGATTCATGGAATCCACCGGCAGGTAATATGCCTCGCCGGCTTCTTTGTTGAAGGCTTCCACCGCTTTCTGCACTGCGCCCATCTTGGTTTGGTCCATCACCCCGTAGCACCAGATGATGGGCTTTTCGGGGTACGCCGCGCGCACCTCCCGCAGAAAATCGATGGCGACGGGGATGAATTCCTCGTCGGTCACGCCGCCCCATGCGTCGTTGGTCCCGGCGTTGATGACCGTCAGATCCGGCACCCAGCGGCTGTGATCCCACTCTCCGCCGGTGGGCGTCTCCCATTGGAACGCCTGCCGGAGGGTGAGATCTGCGCGGTCGCCGTTGCAGTTAGCGAGGATGCCTTTGCCGGAGGCGCCGGAAAGCTGTACTTCGGCGTCCAGCAGCTCGGCGGTGCGGTAGGCGTAAGAGCGGGAGGAATCCTGCTCAAAGGTGCTGTATCCCACCGAGGAAGCGGGTCCCATCACGCCGTAACCGCAGGTGATGGAATCCCCGATGAACGCCAGCCGGAGCGGTCTTTCCGCCGGCGGCGGGAGCAGGGAAGGCGACTCTCCAAAGAGGGTAACGCTTTTGACCACGGCGGGGCGGTTTCCTTCCGTCACCCGCAGGACACGCACCGTGTGCTCTCCTTCGGGAAGCCCTTCGATGATGAGCCGTTCCTCGCCGGTCGTCACCGCGAATCGTTGCGTCGCGCCGTCCGTCCAGATGCGCAGATAGGTGGGCGTCGGTTCGCCGTATGCGCCGAGGGTGAGGAAGAACCCGGTTCCCGTGAAGCGAAAGGCAAAGCCGCTGTCGCACCAGGGGAGGGCAAGATCGCTTCCGGTCTCCGGCAGGGAGGTCTTACCCAGCAGCAGGAAGTCCGCCGGGGATGTAATTGTGTGTTCACTGTATAACATATGGGAAGATTCCTTTCCGTTTCTTGGGGGCTTCGCTTTACAAATCAATGGGTCTGCGCTCTTCCGCGGAGCGGTAAACGGCGAGGATGAGATCCACGGCTCTGCGACCCTCGTGCAGGTCGATAAGCGGCTTTTCGCCGGTGCGCAGAGCGCGAATGACGTCCGCAAACTGCTGGGTATGCCCGTAAGTGGAGATGGCGGTGGGCACGGAGGCGGAGGAAGAAACGGCGGACGGAGAAACCACGTCCTGCATCTCGTTGCCCGGCAGATCCCAGCGCACGATGGAGGTTTCCTCCAGTGCGATGCTGCCCGCGTCCCCGTTGAGTTCCAGACGGCGGGGATATCCGGGGCTGACGGAGGTGGTCGCTTGGATCACGCCCAGCGCGCCGGAGCGGAATTCCAGCACAGCGGAGAGGGTGTCCTCTACCTCGATGCTGCGCGTCAGGGTTTTCGAGAGGGCATAGACGCTCTTCACGTCTCCCGCCAGATAGAGCAGCAGATCCACGCCGTGGATGCCCTGATTCATCAGTGCGCCGCCGCCGTCGATGGCCTTGGTGCCTCGCCAGCCGCCGCTGTTATAGTATTCCTGCGTGCGCAGAAACTTCATGTAAATATCCGCGCAGACCAGCTTTCCCAGCTTGCCGCTGTCGACGGCCTCCTTCGCCATGCGGACGCCCTGCGCGAAACGGCTCTGCGCGATAGAGGAAAGCAGCACGCCGTTTTGCGCGCAGGCTTGCTCCATGCGGTTCAGCTGCTCGGTCGTGATGGCCATGGGTTTTTCCACGATGATATGCTTCCCGGCGTTTGCGGCGGCGATCGCCGTGTCCGCGTGGAATCCGCTGGGAGTACAGATATTGACTACGTCCACGTCCGGGCAGGCGAGCAGTTCCTCCACGCTTGCGAAAGCGCGCACATGGTGCCGCTCTGCGAAGGCGGCAGCCGCAGGCTGCCTAACGTCCGCGGCGCCCACGAGGACGGCGTCCCCGGGCAGATCTGCCAACGCGTTTGCATGGAAATCCGCGATCACGCCGCAGCCGACGATGCCGAACCCAATGGGTTTCCCGTCGGGCTTGCCGGCGGTGATTTTGCATCCGATTGTTTCTTTCATAGAATCCCGCCCTTTCCGGAGCTTACTCGTTCATCATTTTAACAAAATTTGCCTGTCTTGTCAACAGTTTCCCCAAAATCCCTTGACAGCTTTCGCCGAAAGGAGTATGATAAGAATGTATATTTTTACGTACATATACGCACATCATGATAGAGAGGGGTTTTTCAGTTGAACCGCATTTATAACTTCTCCGCCGGTCCCTCCATGCTGCCGCTGTCCGTTCTGGAACGCGCTGCCGCAGAGATGACCAACTATAACGGAAGCGGCATGTCCGTCATGGAGATGAGCCACCGCTCCGCCGTCTATCAGCAGATCATCGACGATACCGAACGGGATCTGCGCACTCTGATGGGCATCCCGGATCACTACAAGGTGCTGTTCCTGCAGGGCGGCGCCACCACGCAGTTCTCTGCCGTCCCGCTGAACCTGATGACCAAGAACGGCAAAGCGGATTACATCGTCAGCGGACAGTTCTCCGGCAAGGCCGCCAAGGAAGCCGAGCGCTACGGCGAGGTGCGGGTGCTCGCTTCTTCGAAAGACCGCAACTTCGCATACGTTCCGCACGTGACGCAATTCAACGCGGACGCGGACTATGTCCATATCTGCTACAACAATACCATCTTCGGCACCACCTTCCCGTATGTGCCCGCCACGGGGAACATCCCGCTGGTGGCGGATATGTCTTCCGGCATCCTGTCGAAGCCGGTCAACGTGTCCGACTATGCGCTGATCTACGCGGGTGCGCAGAAGAACATGGGTCCCTCCGGGCTGACCGTGGTCATCATCCGTGAGGACCTCATCGGCGAGCCGCAGCCGGGCTGCCCGATCCTGCTGCAATATAAGGTGCAGGCGGAGAACGGCTCCATGTACAACACGCCGCCCTGCTATGCCATCTATATCGCAGGTCTTGTCTATCAGTGGCTGCTTTCCATCGGCGGTCTTTCCGAAATGCAGAAGATCAACGAAAAGAAGGCCGGTATGCTGTACGATTATCTCGACAACAGCAAGCTCTTCCGCGCTACGGCGGACAAAGAGTGTCGTTCGCTGATGAATGTCTGCTTCGTCACCGGTGACGAAGCGCTGGATAAGAAATTCTGTGCCGAAGCGACTGCCGCCGGGCTTTCCAACCTCAAGGGGCACCGCTCGGTAGGCGGTATGCGTGCGTCCATCTACAACGCCATGCCCGTGGAAGGCGTGGAAGCGCTGATTTCCTTCATGCAGAAGTTCGAGAAAGAGAACACCTAAACACAAATATACAGAAAGGCCCCGTCACCATGCGTGGGGCGGGGAACAGGTACCGTCACATGAAAACCATTCGTTTGCTCAATTCCATCAGCCCGGTGGGGCTGGAAGTCTTCGACCCGGAAACGTACACCCTTTCGCCGGACGCCGCCGATCCGGACGGCATCCTCGTGCGCTCCGCGGTTCTGCACGACATGGAGTTTTCGCCGTCTTTGACGGCCATTGCCCGTGCCGGCGCAGGGGTCAATAACATCCCGCTGGAACGCTGCGCGGAAAACGGCATCGTGGTCTTCAATACCCCCGGCGCCAACGCCAACGGCGTAAAAGAACTTGCCGTGCTGGCACTGCTGCTGGCTTCCCGCCGCGTGGTGCAGGGCATCGAATGGGCAAAGACGCTCGCAGGGGACCCGGAGCTTTCCAAAAAGGTAGAAAAAGGCAAAGCGCAGTTCGTCGGTCCGGAGATCCGCGGGAAGACGCTGGGTGTCATCGGTCTGGGCGCCATCGGCGGTATGGTGGCAAATGCGGCGGACAGTTTAGGCATGAACGTCATCGGCTGCGACCCGTTCCTTTCGGTAAAAGCGGCGTGGTCGCTGAAAACCTCTGTCCGCAGTGCGGCGGACTATGACGAGATCTACGCGAAAGCGGATTATATCACCTACCATATTCCCGCCCTGCCGGAAACCAAAGGCATCATCAACCGGGAGAACATTGCCAAAATGAAGGACGGCGTGCGCATCGTCAACCTCTCCCGCGGGGATCTGGCAAACGTGCAGGACGTGGCGGCCGCCCTGAAGAGCGGCAAGATCGCCTCTTACGTTACGGATTTCCCCCATGAGGAGCTGTTGGGGCTGGACGGCGCGGTCTGCACGCCGCATCTCGGCGCTTCCACGCCGGAATCCGAGGACAACTGTGCGCAGATGGCTGCGCGGGAACTGATCGACTTTCTGGAGAACGGAAACATTCGCAACAGCGTCAATTTCCCGGAAATCGTCATGCCCAAGCTGCATCGTCACCGTCTGGTGGTGCTGCACCGCAATATGCCGGGCGTGATCAACAACGTCACCAGCGTCATGGCAAGTGCGGGCATCAACATCGAGGCGATGGCAAACCGCTCCAAAGGCAACTACGCCGCGCTGCTGCTGGATATCGACAGCGAGATCGACGAGGCCGCCGTGGAAAAGGTCGCGTCCATGGAGAACGTCCTGCGGGTTCTGTTGAAGTAAAAAAATCTTGACAAACCGCAAATTTCGTGCTATAATAACAAAAATTGAATCGTCTTACGTCTTATCAAGAGTGGTGGAGGGAACTGCCCTTTGAAGCCCGACAACCTACCGTTCCGGCAAGGTGTCAATTCAGCGATTTCGATCGAAAGATGAGCGGCATGCGTATTCTTCTGTTTTTCGAAACCCCGGCTCTTGAAGCAGGGGTTCTCTTTTATCTCCGTGAGGACGGTTCGGAAAAGAAAGAAGGTAAAACATATGAAACAAAACAACATCACCTATTTCACCAGTGAATCCGTCACGGAAGGACATCCGGACAAGCTCTGCGACCAGATCTCCGATGCAGTACTGGACGCCGTGATCGCGAAGGATCCGAACGCCCGCGTCGCCTGCGAGACGGCGGCCGCCTCCGGCTTGGTGCTGATCATGGGGGAGATCACCACCGACGCCGTCTTTGACGCGCAGGAGATCGCCCGTTCCGTCATTCGGGACATCGGCTACGACGACAGCGCCAAGAGCTTCGACGGGAACACCTGCGGCGTGATGGTCTCTCTGCACCGCCAATCGCCGGACATCGCCATGGGCGTGGATCGCGCGCTGGAATCCAAAACCGGGGAAACGGACGAGTTGGAGCTGGGCGCGGGAGATCAGGGCATGGTCTTCGGCTACGCCTGCAAGGAAACGGAGGAGCTGATGCCGCTGCCCATCGCTTTGGCGCACCGGCTTTCCCGCCGTCTCACCGCCGTGCGTAAGCAGGGCGTTCTGCCTTATCTCTATCCGGACGGAAAGACCCAGGTCACCGTTGCATATGAGGACGGGAAGCCCCTGCGCATCGACACGGTGGTGGTCTCCACCCAGCACAGCGCGGATGTGGACATGGAAATCCTGCGCGCCGACGTCCTGCGGGAGGTCATCCTTCCTTCGCTCCCCACGGAGTGGATCGACGGGGACACCCGTTTTCTGGTCAACCCCACCGGACGCTTCGTCGTCGGCGGCCCCAACGGGGACTCCGGGCTGACCGGGCGCAAGATCATCGTGGACACCTACGGCGGATATGCGCGGCACGGCGGCGGTGCGTTCTCCGGCAAGGACCCCACGAAAGTGGACCGTTCTGCCGCATATATGGCGCGCTGCGTGGCGAAAAATCTGGTCGCTGCGGGTGCCGCGGAGCGCTGTGAGGTGCAGATCGCCTATGCCATCGGCGTAGCGAAGCCCGTCTCCGTCCGCGTGG
>JAFLUP010000041.1 GCA_022508745.1 Oscillospiraceae bacterium
GGTGCGGATGAGCAGGTTGATCCACATGGGGAGCATGATGAACAGGTTCGCCATCTTCTGGGAAGCGGGACGGAACTTACAGATGATATACACAAACGGATACGCGATGAGCAGCGTAAGGAACGTCGCCGCCAGAGAGTACCACAGGGAGCGGATCATCACGTCGGTGTAATCCGTCAAATGCTTGAGATTGTCGAAGGTGAAACTGCCGTTCCCGTCCGTAAACGCGTAATACAGCACGATGAAGAGCGGAATGAGGATGAACAGCGCCGCCCACAGCAGATAGGGGGCGTTGATGATCGCCGTGCCAAGCGATCTCCGCTGCGATCTCCGCTTCTTTGCGCCGGTCATTCTTCTTCCTCCGAAGCAGGTTCATCCATTTCATCGGAGAAGCTGCTGTAATCCCCGTACAGACCGGAATATTCGGATTTGTGCATGACATGGATGGAGTTGGGATCCAGCACGATACCGATGGTCTGCCCTTCGGCGTAGGCGTCTGTGGTCTGCACCATCCACTTGAAGCCTTTGACCTCCACGATCAGCTCGTAGTAGTCCCCTTTGAAGATGGCCTGGGTGATCACGCCGGTGATCATGCCCTCTCCGGGAGCCACCACGTCCACGTCCTCGGGACGGATGACCACGTCCACCGGTTCGTCGTGGGCAAAGCCCTCGTCCACGCAGGCGAAGGTGTGCCCGGCGAAGGTGACGGTGGCGTCCTTGTTCATAATGCCGTCGATGATGTTGGATTCCCCGATGAAATCCGCCACGAAGGCGTTGGTGGGCTCGTTATAAATATCCACGGGAGAGCCGATCTGCTGGATGCGCCCGTCGTTCATGACCACCACCACGTCCGACATGGAGAGGGCCTCCTCCTGATCGTGGGTGACGAAGATGAAGGTGATCCCCGTCTCCCGCTGGATGCGGCGGAGCTCCACCTGCATATCCTTGCGCAGCTTCGCGTCCAGCGCGGAGAGCGGTTCATCCAGCAGCAGCACGGAAGGATGGTTGATCAGCGCACGGGCGATGGCCACCCGCTGCTGCTGCCCGCCGGAAAGGCTGGTGATCTTGCGCTTCTCGTACCCTTCCAGATTGACCAGACGGAGCATCTCCTGCACCTTTTGGGTGATCTCCTCCTTCTTCGCCTTCTTCACCCGCAGACCGAACGCCACGTTTTCGAACACGTTCAGGTGGGGAAAGAGGGCGTACCGCTGGAAGATGGTGTTCACCGGCCGGCGGTAAGGAGGCACGTCGTTGACCCGCTCATCGCCGAAAAAGACATCACCCTCATCCGGCTGCAAAAACCCTGCGATGATGCGCAGTGTGGTGGTTTTCCCGCAGCCGGAACGACCGAGGAAGGTGACAAACGTACCATCCTGGATGGAAAGATCCAGATGGTCGAGAATCAGCTCCCCGTCGAACGAGACGGTGATGTTCTTGAGTTCAATGATGTTCTTTTTTTCCATTTTGCATCTACCCCTTTGCGGCATTGACCGCGTATCGCTTTGCTTTCGCAAAACTCTGCGCAGACCCATGACAGACTAACCATAACGCCCCGCAAAGAGTTGATACAAGTCACCCGGCAACCTTAAAAAGGCGACCCGGACTATTGCAGTTACGGTTGCTCAAACACGCCCCGACCTTCTGCGCCGGAAACGTGTAACGGTTCCTGTTCGGAACTGCCTGTCAAGCACATTTATTTTTTTATCAGGCAGGATGCATACCTGCCCCCGGAGAGACACGGAAACGCCCATATCTCATATTCCGTCCTGTGTATCAGCGGGATTTCGAGGGTTACCGGGAAAGATCCCTACTGACGTGGCAGCACAGATGCAAAAAAGCTGTTTTATTTTTTGTATTATAGATTATATCATCTTTTTCCCCATTGTCAATAGGTTTTGCATATTTTTTTCGACGGCGTGCGACAAAGGGAACAAAGGAAGAACGATTGGAGGATTCAATCTCCCCAAACTTTTGCAAATCCGCATAACGCGAATTTATTTCAATCGCCCCGTAGGGGCATATAATAAATCTGTTTTTTTCGCAGGTTTCCCGCGAAAAAAACACCACAGGCGAGCGAATGTCCGAAAGGACATCTCGTGAGCCCTCGCGTTGAGGGGAGGAGGAAAATCTTTGATTTTTCGACGGAGATAGACGCGAGAAACCGGCGCAGTGAACGTAGTGAACTGCGACGAGGGCGAAGCCCCTATTATTCTAATGAACGGATCCTTTCATCCCTTTCCCAATCGTAGGAAATCTTCAAAATGACGGGAGCGGCGAAGCTGGTCAGGATGATGAGCACCAGAAGGAAGGGCAGGACGGATGCATCGATGATTCCGGCGTCCACCCCCCGCTGGGCGCAGATGAGGGCGACCTCGGCGCGGACCATCATGCCCACGCCCACCCGCAGGGAATCCCGCAGGGAGTAGCCGCAAAGCCGGGCGGTGAGCCCGCAGCCGAACACCTTGCCGACGATGCCGGAAAGGATGAAGCAGGCGCCGAAGGCGAGGGAGGCGAGGGACAGCCCGGAAAAATCGGCGGTGATACCGATGTTGGCAAAGAACACGGGTCCGAAGACCATGTAGCTCATGATGTCGCTGCGGCGGTCGATGTAGGCGGCGTCCTGATTACGGGAGAGGACCAGCCCGGCAAAGAAGGCGCCGGTGATGTCCGCCACGCCGAACCAGCGCTCGCTGGCGTAGGCAAAGAAGAAGCAGGCGGCAAAGCCCATGATGGGGATGGTGCGGTGATGGGTCATGCGCTCGCTGAGGCGGCGGAACACCCAGCGCAGGAAGAGCCCCAGCGCCGTGGCGAACACGAAGAACAGCAGGGTTTTCAGCAGCACCATCCACGGGTTTTCGGCGGTCTCCCCGGAGGAGCCCAGCGCGATGATGAAGGAAAGCACCACCACGCCGATGATGTCGTCCAGAATGGCGGCGGAGACGATGGTACTCCCCACCTTCCCCTTCAGCTTGCCCAACTCCTTGAGGGACGCCACCGTCACGCTGACGGAGGTGGCGGTCAGGATGCAGCCGAAGAACAGGGATCTGGCGACGGCGTCCGGCGCGAAGTCCGCGAACGCCCAGGACACGGTAAAGCCCAGCCCCAGCGGGACGATGACGCCGGCGAGGGTGATGAGTACGGCGGGCAGGCCCACGGAACGGATCTGCCGCACGTCCGTCTCCAGACCCGCGGAGAACATCAGCAGGATCACGCCGATCTTCGCCACGAAGCCCAGCCCGGCGATGGCGTCATCGCTGATGACCGCCTGCCCCGTCTGATCGTGCAGAACGCCCAGCAAAACGCCCGCCAGCAAAAGCCCCACCACCTGCGGCAGATGCAACTTCTCGCACAGCTTAGAAAGCAGCTTGGAGAAGAACAGAATCATCGACAGGGGCAGTAGCATTTCAAAATATTCCATGCAATGCGTTTCTTCCTTTTTATATTATAGATACGTTTGGTCATGCACCGCATTAGTATACGCTACGCGTTCGGCAAATGCAACCGTGTTTTTTTGCCGATTTTCCGTCATTTTCCCGAAAAACGCACCGGAGGGACCTACCTCGCGTCCGCCGGGCGGGGCGGACAACCTGACAAAAATCCCCTGTTTTTTCTTTCCATATCCGCCAAAAAGCCTCGGTTCTTTCCTCCGCGGCTTTGTGCAGGACGCTGAAAAGCCTAAAAAACCCTTGACAGAGGTACAAAAAATGCGTATGATTGCGTATGATAAAATAAGGAAATGGACATTTTTCCATTCCTTCGTCCAGAAATATTTTTTCTGTTTTATCCTTACCAAAAAAAGAAAGGAACGGCGAACCGCTTATGGGCTTTTGCAAGAGGACTTCCGGAAAGAAACGCGTCTGCTTTCTGCTGACGCTTTGTCTGCTTCTGACGGTGTTTTGCCTCCCCGTTTCGGGCGAGGAAAGCACGCCGCCTGCGCTTGTTTCGCAGGAGTACCTGCAAAAGCAACTGGAAGCCCTGCGGCAGGAGCTGCTGGATGCCATCGAACAGGCGAAGGCAGGTCACGGCGGCGACGCGCCCTCTGCGACCCTCCCGCCGGAAAGCGATTACCGGGACGTCACCCTTCCCCGTGGCAGTGTGCTCACGCTGGGGGCGGACGCGGAGATCATCTTCCGGGGCGGATACGCCGTGGTGTTGACCGTTTCGGAGGAAGCCGGT
Organism: Oscillospiraceae bacterium; assembly: GCA_022508745.1. GTDB lineage: Bacteria > Bacillota > Clostridia > Oscillospirales > CAG-382 > Coliplasma. Next base: position 4,177 of record JAFLUP010000041.1, read on the forward strand.
GCGGGGATCACGGATCTGGCGACGGCGCAGGAGCTTTTCTCCGGCGCGCTGCTGCAATTCGCCCACATCTACTACAAATCCACCCCGCAGAGCCACGCTTGCGTGCTGGTCACGGGGGACAAAGCGGCGTTCACACTGAAAGGAACTTATGAGATCTCATAATCACCCATCTACCCCCTATCCCCCCCGCGGGAAGCGCACCAAACGGGCGCTGTTGATCCTGCTTGCGGCGGTGTGCTGTTTCCTGCCGGTTCTGGTTCCCCATACGGCGGAGCCCATGCAGGCGGAAGCGGCAGGTTCCCTGCCCGACGCGGCCTATCAGGTGCGCGTAGGGGTGGCGGTTCCGGCGCTGGGAAGCGGTCTGTATACCGCAAACCTGCAATGCGGGAGCGGTTTTACCGCCGGCGTCAGCACGGCGGACGGGAGAGGCTTTGAAGGGCTCTTCCCCCTGCATACCGCATCTTTGAAGATCACCACCGACAACGCGGGAACCCTTTCCCTGCTGGACGGGGAAAGCGGAGAGCTTCTGTACACCCATTCCTCCGGGCGACCGTTTGCCCTGAAGGGCGCGAACGGAGCGCCCATCCATCTGCATATCAACGGCGGACAGCGGGAATACCCCGGCTTTCTGGAAATCGTGGGGGCGGGAGGCGCCCTGCGGGTGGTCAACGTGGTGGACAGAGAGACTTACGTCAAGTGCGTCATGTCCACGGAGATCGGGAGCAACGTTTCCCGGGAGACGCGGCGTGCCTTCTCCGTCATGATTCGCACCGTTCCCATGACCCCCAAGCACACGTCCAATGGCTGTGACGTCTGCGGCACCAACTGCTGTCAGGTCTATCGGGGCAATTACCTGCGGGATCCGGAAAACGACGCCATCGTGGATTCCACAAAAGGCGAATACATCACCTATCAGGGGATGCCCATCCAGTGCCTCTATCACGGGGGCAACGGGGGCGCAAGCTGCTCCTCCGTGGCGGCGTGGGGAGGCGACGAGGTGCCTTACCTCAAATCCGTGACCCTGCAGGAGAACGAAGAGAACGCCAGCGAGATCTGGCAGTACGTGTTCACCAAAGAGGAGCTGTTCGACTTCCTCTCCTCCCGGGATGCCTTCCGGGGGATGAAGGACGGGGTGGAAAGCGTGGAAATCACGGAGACGGACCCCTACGGCTCCGACTATGTGACCCTGCTTTCCGTGACGGACGCCAACGATAACCTGTTCCTGGTGGAAACCAGCGAGAAGGTGCGGAAAGCGCTCCGCTTCGACAGCGCCAACTTCAAGGTCTCCTACACCATGGAAGCCGACGTGGTGGGCGAGGACGGAACGGTCAGCCGGCAGACGGTGACCGGATACATCGACGCCGACGGACAATACAAAGCCTTCGACTCCTTCGCGGCATACCCGCTGGCGGGCGAGCCGGACGGCGGAGCCACGGTGGGCGCGGACCACATCACCTTCGACGGCGTGGGCTCCGGGCACGGCGTGGGCTTCTCCGGCGTGGGGGCGGAACAGCTGGTGGCGGAAGGCTACAGCTACCGGTACCTGATCGAGTTCTACTTCGAAGGGACGAATATCAGCAAATTGCCGTAAGGACGGCATCACAAAAGGCGTTCCCGCCGGGGAACGCCTTTTTGTTTGTCTGTTTGCGCTTTAGCCGATCTTGTAGGTGCCCATCACGTGGCGTTTGAGCATCAGGTAGTCCAGCGCGTTGACGCTGCCGTCCACGTTCACGTCCGCGGCGGCCAGCTGCTCCGGCTTGAGGGCGAAGGTCTCCATACAGTACCGCTTGAGATACTGGTAGTCGATGGCGTCCACCTTCTCATTGTGGATGACGTCCCCCAGCTTCCGCGAAGTGGTGGGGATGATCAGGCAGCCGGCGGGGATGATCTTGCCGGTGGAGAGGTTGTAGCCGGTGTAAACGATGTAATCCTTATACACCCGCACCAGATAGCCTTCGCTGCCGTAGGTCGGCGTCACCTCGTAGCGTCCGTCGGTGTTGCGGACGTAGGAGCTGCTCGCGCCGTAAGCGCAGGGCTGGCTGGTGGAGCCGATATGCACCATGTTGGCAAAGAAGCCGTTCTCGTTGGAATAGTTGTAGTTGTCATACAGGGAAAGATGGGTATGCCCGGACATGACGACGACGTTGGTGTAGGTCTCCAGCAGCGCTTTGAAGCGCATATTCTGCTTGAAGGAGGATTTGAAGGTGAGCAGCGCGGTGTAGCCTCTGGGGAACTTGTCCCCGGGGCCGACATCCAAAAACGGGGAATGTTCGACGATGAAAATGTTGGTCTCCGTCTTGGCGTACTGCTTCAGCATGCCCTCCAGCCAGTCGATCTGCTCCTTGGAGAAGTTATCGCGGGAAGCGCTTTCGCCGGGGGCGGACAGCTCCTGCCGCATGAACAGGAAGAGGTTGTCCCGCGCGCCGTTCTTCCCTTCCAGCAGCACGGAGTAGTACGGGGAACCTTCGTAGGGATGCACTTCTCCTGCGCCGGAGGTGTACTTGGTAAACAACGCCAGCTTGGACGGAGTGTTCCCGTGGTTGCCCAGACTTTCATAGATGTTTTCGATGGGGAAGGAGGAAGCGTTGATGATCTCTACGTACTTTTGGTAGTCCGCTTCCAGATTCTCGCTGCCGCTGTCGTCCCCCGTCATGTCACCGGAGACGATCACGTACTCCATGCCGTTTTCCGAGAAGAACTCCAGCGCGTTCGCCCATTTCTGATACGCACCCCGGTTATGGGCTTCGTAGTTCATGTGGACGTCGGACACCGCGCCGAAGGACAGCTCCGGCGTTCCGAGGGAGGAAAGGCGCTTCTCCGCCGGGATCTCCACCACCGCCGACGCTTCCCCGATGGAGGGAGTCTCGTCTAAAAAGCGGGAGGCGCGTTCAAAGACCGCGATACGGGTGGCTTCCGGCGGGAGCAGGGTTCCGTTCTTGACCGTGTAGAGGACGGTTTTGCCCGTGATCTTCACGGACGCCAGCTCGTCGTAGTCCTTCAGGGTGTCCGTATCATCCGCGTAGTAAAGCAGGTAATACCCCGTACTGCGGGCGCCTGCACCCGGATGAATGGAGATCTGCCCCTGGGCGTAGCCAGGCGCGGACCGCATGATCCCCGTAAAGGTGTAGGTGACGGTAAGCGTGGGAGCTTCCGCCGCGCCCACCGCAGCGGAAGAAGCCATACACACCGCACAGAACACCAGAGCGAGGAGCAACAGCGCGGACAACCCGCGCAACATTTGTTTTTTCATGATCCCGTTCTCCTTTTTTCTGTCGTTGCTTTGTATACTTCCATCCTAACAGAAACCGGTACGTCTGTCAAGGGAAAACGGTGTTTCTTGCTTCTTTTTTTCGGACAATTTTTAATTTGATTGTAAAAAAATTGCATTTTCTGTTTACAAATCCGCCGGCATGGTGTATAATGGCTGTGCCTTATGGCGACAACCCACAGAAAGGACGCGGTCAGAGCGATGAATTTGAACGAGGAAACGCCTCTTTCCCACAACAAGACAGGTTCGCGGTCGCCTTTTCCGCCCGCATTGCTGGATAAACTGCTGGCGTTCGGTGTGCTGTTGATCTGCTGCACTCTGTTGACCGCCATTCGCTGCAAATTTTTCACCGCCGGGGGGAACGACAGCGCCTGCGCATGGATCACCGCTTTCTCCGTCGCCGTGATGCTCCTGCTTTCCATCCGCTCCCGGCAGAGCATCCTTCCCACCGTCCGGCACGGGCTGTTATCCGTCACCTTCGCGTCGTCCATGTCCGCCTTTTTGTTGGTGTCCGCTACGGCGATCTCCGTTTATTACGCCAACTTCGCTTCCGTCAAGGTGGCGGACGAGAGCGCCGTCATCTCCTTCCTGATGAAGGCCTTTGCCCTGCTGACGGCGGTATACTTTCTGCTTTCTTCCGCTACCGGCAAGCTGCGGGAGAAAAAGACGCTGCACCTGCTGCTTTGCATGGCGCCCATCTTCTTCTGCGCCCTGCGGGTGCTGAACACCTTCATCAACAACAGCACCCTCCCGCTGGCGTCCTCCGGCGGGTACCGGATCCTCGGAATGATCTTCGCCATGCTGTTCTTCCTCAACGAAGGGAAGCTGCTGCTGGGAGCAAAGAACGCTTCCGCTTACCAGTTCACCGGATTTGCCGCCGCCATCTTCTGCGCCGCCTACGACCTTCCTCTGCTGATCACCGGCGTCCGGGAGGGAGGTTCCTGGCGGAACGCGTCCTTTTCCCTGCTCACGCTGGGGCTGGTGGTGTATATCCTCGTCCGCATCGCGACCCTGCCGGGGAAACAAGAGGAATAAGCTCCGTTGTTTTGAAGAAACAGGCACACAGCGTGCCTGTTTTTTTATTTCTAAAACCGGACAGGCCTGCATACACTAAACCAGAAAGGACGTGTATGCCGACGTGAAGAATTTTTCCCTGTATCTGTTCGCGCTGCTGCTGTGTGTGGCGTTGGTGCCGCTGGCGCCCAAAGCCTTCCCGCCGCCGGAGGATCCGAAAACGCCGGAGCTGCTCCACCTGCTCAACAGCGCCACCGGCGAAGTGACGGCGCTGCCGCTGGAGGACTACGTCATCGGGGTGCTGACCGCCAAGTGCTACCCCGAAGAAGGGGAAGCGCTGAAGGCGATGGCGGTGGCGATACGCAGCAGCGCCCGCTACTGCGAAGTGTACCGCCCGGTACATCGGGACGCCGCCGTCTGCGACGATCCCTCCTGCTGCGCCGCCTTTGCCGGAAGCGGCTTCTCCCAAAAGGCGGTGGAGGCGGCGGCGGAGACCGCGGGGCTGCTCCTCACCTACGAGGGCGCTCCCGCCGCAGCGCTGACCTTCGACAGCGGGGGGGCATACACCGCAAGCAGCCTTTCCGTCTACGGCGTGGCGCTCCCCTACCTGGCGGGGGTGGAAAACGTAACAGAAAACCGCGTGACGGAAAAGCGCTGGAGCGAGCGGGACTTCCTTTCCGCCCTGAACGCGCCGGAGGGGGTAGGTCTGCGGGATCTGTTCCTTGCGTCCGACGTTTCCGGGCGCGTGTGCGATGCGGTCTTTCGCGGCACGGACAGGCGCATGAGCGGGGAGGCGCTGGCGGAGGCACTCTCCCTCCCCTCCTGTTTCTTCACGCTGGAGGTGCAAAACGGAACGGTCACCGCCCGGTGCGAGGGAGCGGGACACGGGGTGGGCATGAGCCGCAACGGCGCTTCCCTTCTGGCGGAAAGCGGAAAGACCTTTCGGGAAATTCTCGCATTTTACTTCCCGGGAACGGAAGTCCGGCATATATAGCTCTTGCGAAGCTTCGGTTTACAAAATATACAATAAAATCCACGAAACAGCCGGACATGCGCCGGCTGTTTCGTTCCTTACAGCTTTGCGAGTGTCAATACGCTTCGCGTCAAGCTTCGCGTCAAGCTTTGCGTTTTGGCGCGAGGTGAGAACGGACAAAGCTGCAAAAGCGGCACAATGAACGAAGTGAGTTGTGCCGGAAAATTTTTGAATAGAATTTCCTCCTTTGGTGCAAACTACAAAGCGAACACACCATTCAAACAGGAGGAATTCCCTATGTCGAAACCGGAAAGCCAACCCAACCCGAAGGAAAACCGCGATCATAACGATCGTAACGGTCAAAACGACCGCAACGGTCGTCTCAACCGCTATTCCGCCTACCTGTACCTCGCCATGGCGCTGTTGATCGTCGCCGTGGCGACCTTCAGCATCTTCGCCCTCAACCGCAGCATCGAGCTGCCGTCGGATTACAGCACGCCGGACTTCTCCATTGATCTCCCGTCCCACGCCCCCACCCCCTCGCCGGAGTACAGTGAACCCTCCGTCTGGGATCCGGACACCTCCTCCGGGGGCGGGCGTGAGCCCCAGACCTCCGACGACCGTCCCGTCATCGGGGAGCAGAGCGGCGTGGAGGGCGACGACCCCAAAGATCCCCCCGCCGGCACCGAGGAACCCCGCTTCGTCTGCCCCGTGGCGTCCGAACGGATCCTCAAGCCCTGTGCGCTGGACAAGCTGGTCTTTTCCGCCACCATGAAGGACTACCGGGCGCACACCGGTCTGGATCTGGCGTCCCCGCTGGGGGGAGAGGTGCTTTGCTACACCGCCGGAACGGTGGATTCCGTGCAGGATGACCCCTTCTACGGGAAGGTGGTCACCGTGCAGCACGCGTACGGGCTCGTCACCGTCTACGCCAACCTTGCGCCGGAACTGGCGGAAGGGATCCGGGTAGGAAAAGAGCTGAAAGCCGGCGACTGCATCGGCTATGTGGGGACCACCGCCATCGCAGAAACCGCCGACGAACCTCATCTGCACTTCGAAATGCTGATGGGCGGGGAACGGATCGACCCGGAAAAGGAATTGTTCGGCTAAAAACCCCGTTGTAACTCCAAAGCACACGGTATAGGCAAAAAAAGAAAACAGGCTCACATCACTTCGGTGAAGCAGCCTGTTTTTTAATATAAATTCCGCGGCGTGTCGATGAGCCCCAGCAGATAATCCACCGATATGTTATAGTAGATCGCCAATTTGATATACTTGTCGACCCCCATCATCTGCTCGCCGGTTTCCCATTTGCTCACCTGTTGCTGTGAGCTATGCAAAATTTTTGCAATATCCGCCTGTTTAAGGTCTCTATCCTCTCTTAAATCTTTTAGTCTTTCGAAATATTTCATCGCATACACCCCTTACAATCCCACTATATCGTACAGCTTATAAGATGTACTTGACATACGCCTCATGAGGTGTTAAAATAAAGAAAAACACCCTTGATAGGGTGTGCAGGAGCGAGAAAATGAAACAAGGGAAAATTTTAGAGAAATTGTGGTTTACGGATTGGTCGCTGCGGTCGACCCAATGGACAGAAGAAGCGAATCTACTCCTGGATGAACTGGAAGAGAAGGAAAAAGACCTGTTCGCCAACCTGACGGAAGAGCAACAGGAAGCGCTGGAAAGTTACAAGATCGACCTCAACAATCTCCGCACGTTGTTCGAAAAAGACGCCTTCATGAAAGGCGTCCGGTTCGCTACCGCCTATATGATCGAGGCGCTGGGGCAATCGGAGCAGGCATAACGCTCCCTTACATCCTCGTCGAAAGGGTGTTGTAAACCTTGCTTCCCGGGGGGACGGAGTGGGTGAGCCAGACGTTCCCGCCGATGACGCTGTCCTCCCCGATATGGGTGTCGCCGCCGAGGATGGTGGCGCCGGCGTAGATGACGACGCGGTCCCCGATGTCCGGGTGACGCTTGATGCCCTTGACGGGGTTGCCCTCGTCGTCCAGTTGGAAGCTCTTTGCCCCCAGCGTAACCCCCTGATAGAGCTTCACGCCGTTGCCGATGACGCAGGTCTCCCCGATGACCACGCCGGTGCCGTGGTCAATGAAGAAGCGCTCCCCGATGCGCGCGCCGGGATGGATGTCGATGCCGGTGCGCTGGTGGGCGTATTCGGTCATGATGCGGGGCAGGAGGGGCACGCCGGCTTGCAATAAGGCGTGGGCGAGGCGAAAGATGGAGATGGCCTCAAACGCGGGGTACGCCAGCATGATCTCCAAGCGTCCCTTCGCCGCCGGATCCCCCAGATAGGCGGCGTCGATGTCCGTCTGCAACAGCCGCATGACCTCCGGCAGGGAGGCGAGGAAGGTCTCCACGGCGGTCGCCGCCGCGGTCTCCGGGCATGGATCGCCGTTCACCCGGTAGGCAGTTTCGGAAAGATCCCGCAGCAGTTCCGTTCCCTGCTGTAGCTTCTCCGCCACGAACCCCGGCAGCGCCTCCGCCGGAATGGGCTCCGTGGAAAAGATATGGGGGTACATAGCCATGCGAAACAGCTCCGTCACCCGCTGCATCCGCAGTTTGATGCCGAAGCCGCTGCGCAGACAGCTTGCATCCGTCTCCCCACAGCGCAGGGTCAGCAGCTCCTCCGCCAGTCTGTATTGATCGGTTCCTTTGCGCTCTGCCAAAGTCCATCCCTCCGCATGTTGAACTGTTAGCAGTATACACCATTTCCTTTCGTTTTGCAACCCCGTTTTTTGCCCGTTGTAACTCACTGCGTTCGTTACAACGATTTGCGGTTCCGTCCGCTCGCGCCTTCGCGCCAAAATGCTGCGCATTTTGACACTCGCGGAACCGTAAGGTATTTGCGGGTCGGCGCATGTCCGCCCCGCAAATGAATTTTCATTGTATTTTTGCGTTCGATATTATCTTTGCGATCGTTCGATATTTTTACCTTTCCGGCACGCCTTTTCCGCCCGCGAACACATTGTAGCACAATGCAAAGAAAAAATCATCCCGTTTTTGTCGCAAGTTTGTCGCAGGTTTGTCGCAGGAGGGATTCGAGGGGATTGAACGTCCGTTTGGGTCATCCGAAACGCGTTCCGGGGGCGACGGATTTCGACAGGATTCGACCCTCCCGGAAGGGGAACGTTTGAAAATCACCGAAATCGGGTTTTCCACATGGGGGTGTGGACAACCCCCGGGGTTTTCCACACCTTATCAACAAATTCCTAACAAATCCACAGGGCAAAAAATCCAGGCGTGGCGCGGGTTTTCGGAAGTTATCAACTTTTCCACTCGCGTATAACTACTACTACTACGACTAGGGGTATCCTTTTTTCCTCTTGTCGGGGGGGGGACGCGCCATGCGCGCGAGCGCAGAGGTACGTAGCGCGGGGGTACGCGCTCCCGCGTCCGTGTGAAAGCACACGCGCGGTCGCCGGGGACACAGATCGGGAGGGGTTCGACCTGCCAATTTGCGTTATTGTGCAAACAAACCAAAAACGCCCGGCGAAGGTCGGGCATTTTCTCTGTTTTTGCCAGTTGACAAGAACGCTTGTTTGTGATATACTATGCGCAGATCAGAACAATTGTTCGCTCTATGGCAGGACAGACACCTCCAGAAGGGGAAAGCGGTCGCCGGAGGTGCGGAGGGATACGCCGGAGTCCGCGAGGGCGGAAAGCAGCGGCGGCAGGTGTTTTTCCACCCGTTCTCCCGGGCAGAGCAAGGGAATTCCCGGCGGATAGGCCCAGAGGAATTCCAGCGCCACCTTCCCCACCGCCTCTTGGAACGGCAGGAAGCCGCGGCCGGTCGTGACCTCTCTTGCGGCGAACGCAGGGAACACTTGTTCCGGAATAGAAACGGAAAACGCGAAGGGTTCGGCGCTGCTTGCGGGATGCAAGCCGCGGTCGATCGCGAGAACCGCCTCCGCAAAGCGGTTGAGGGTTCCCTCGTCGTCGCAGACGGAGGTCATGGCGAGCAGCCGGTCCGGCAGCGAATACTCCGTCTCGATGGCAAACTCCCTCCGCAGGCGTTCCGCCAGCCGTTCCCCGGTCAGATCGGTGCCGCCGGTGAGGAGCAGCAGCTTGCCGGGGTCATAAAACGCCGGATCCCGCGGCGCAAACAGCCGCAGGTGCTTCAGTTCCCCCGCCAGTCGTTCCCGTACGTCCGCCAGCGCTTTGCCGTAGCGGAGCATCTCTTCCCTCCCCCGCTCCTCCAGGAAGGCGAAGCACGCGTCCGCCGACGCCAGCAGGATGTAGGAAGGGCTGGAGGTTTCGAACACCCCCAGTTCCCGCCGAAGGGCTTCCGCGAAGGGGGCGCGGCAGTGCAAGACCGCCGTTTGGGTCAGCGCCGGGAGGGTCTTGTGCAGGCTTTGCACCACGATGTCCGCCCCGTTTTGCAAGGCGGAAAGCGGTTCCGTACCCGGGAAGAACGCCAGATGCGCCCCGTGCGCTTCGTCCACGATCAGGGTCGCCCCGTAGACCTTGCAGACCGCCGAGATGCCGGCGACGTCGCTGATGACCCCTTCATAGGTGGGGGAGGTGATCACCACCGAGGTGATCTCCGGCCGTTCCGCCAGAGCCCGGTTCACCGCCTCCGGCGTGACTTCCCCCGTTCGTTCCGGCAGGACGTAAGAGATCTCCCGCCGGCACAGTTCGGCGGCGTTATACACCGCCCGGTGGCAGTTGCGCGCCAACAGGATGCGCCCGCTTCCCGTCCCCCGCACGGCGGCCAGCAGTCCCACCGTGCTGCCGTTCACCAGAACGAAGGACTTTTCCGCCCCCCAGAGGGCAGACGCGCGTTCCTCCAGCGCCAGCAGCACCCCGCGGGGATGGTGCAGGTCGTCCAGCCCCTCTACCTCGGTCACGTCCAGCCCGTAAGGCAGCAAATGCCCGTCATGCCCGGCAAAGCGCCGCTTGCCCCCCGGCATATGCATGGGGAGCATGGTGGGGGCGTACCGCTCCAGCAGCGGCAGCAGGCGTGTTTCGTTGGGTTTCCTATTCATGTTCTTCTCCATCGGTTGGTCAGCCGTCATACCCACAATGAGCCATCCTCCGGCGAGTCGATCACGCCGTCCTGGTCGATCAAGCAGGGAACGCCTTCGTCGTCCACCCACACAAAGCGGGTGACGCCGTTAACGAAGTCCGCGATCGCCGTCTCCGGGCTTTCATACCCCCACGCCGAGGAGCGAAGGGCGTAGCAGTACCCGGAAAACGCCGGCAGATCTTCGAAGCGGTAGGCGGAGGGGGTGAACAGGTCGATGAAAAAGGCGATCATCCAGTGCCCCAACAGAGTCGGATTGTCCTCGTCCGCCCACAGCGGGGAATCCGGCTTCCCGTCGATGCCCGGCAGCAGGAAGGGATGGTTGGGATCCATGCGCATGAACATGGCGATGGTCAGTTCGCGGACCGCCTTTTCCGTCAGGATGGGGCCGGAGAGCAGCTCCACCGCCTGCCGGATCTCCCGGGCTTCCTCGGGGGTGATCAGCACATAAGCGTATGACCACGTGCCGTCCGGGAAGGTGATGACGTCGCGGTACCCCATGGAACCGGTGGCGACATTGCTCACCCGCGTGACCCACCGCTGCACGTATTCCTCCGCGTACAGGGCGCGGAATTCCTGCGGGATCGACGGGTTGTTCAACCCCTTCACCGCCAGATCGTACAGATCCAGCGTCATCCCCTTTCCGTTCCCCAGAAGCAGGGTGGGGGTTCCGCAGCGGTAGAAATTCAACGGATGTTCCCCGTCGACCAGCCCGGACACCTGCACTTCCACCCCGTTTTTCCCCTCTTGCAGCAGGGCGAGGGCGTCCGCGCGGGAGGAGATCTCCCCCGCAAGCGGGAGATACAGGCACAGTTCCCCTTCCGTCAGGGGCATCCGATCGCCCACTTCCTCCTCCCGGAACACGTAGTCCGGCGGGGTGAACAGGTAGAGGGTATACGCCAGCAGCGCATCGTAGCAATCGTTGTAGGAGTAAGGGTAGAAGGAGGACAGCACCGACGCCGTCCAGGTGAGCTCCCCCATCACCCCGCAGGCGGGCAGCGCCAGCTGGAGCTCGGGATCCTGCCGCAGGCAGGCGACGGCGAGCATCGCCCGCTCCGCCAGCCGCGTCACGTCCTCCTCTGTAAGGATCGGCGCTTTCAGCTTCTTCACCCGTTCCCGGACGGTCTCCACCCGGTTAGAAGCGAGCCAGACGGCGCCTCTGGAAACGGCATACCAATCGGCGGAAAGCAGTTCCTCCAGATCGGCGCGGACGGCTTTGGCGTTGGGATCCTCCGGGAGGGAGATTTCCTCGCTTTCCTCCGGCGCGGAGGATTCCTCCGGCGCGGGCGTTCCGCAGGAGGTGAAGGACAGGCAGAGGCAAAGGCAGAGGCAACGGAAAACGATTCGTTTCATGCCGGCGTCACCTCCTCCGCGAGATACAGCGGGCGCAGATTTCCTTCTCCGTCCGCCAGATACAACTCGTAATCCTCTGTGACCAGCACATAGGAGGGTTCCTTCTCCGGATCGTAGTAGGTGCCCGGGGGCACTTCCCTTCCCGCCAGCTTGTAGTAGGTCCCCGGTCGGTCGAACAAATTCGTATAGCGGTACGCGGAGGGGGTGAACAGCTCCACCGTGTACGCAATGATCCGCCGCGACCGTTGATTCATGGTCATTTCCTCCGGCGACAGCTGGACGTTCTCCGCCCCGTCCACCCCCGGCAGCAGGAAGGGGAGATCGACCACGAACCAGATCCCGAACGCGTCCTCATGAAAGGTTTCCAGAATTCCCAGCACGTCCTCTTCCCACAGGAACGGCGACGAACGGAGTTCCGTCATATCCCGCACCGTCTGCGCGTCCTCGGATTCAAAGGGGACGTATACGCGGCTGGGAACGGAAGCATACACGTTATCATAGACCCACACCATGGGAATGTCGTGGGTCGAATAGGTACAGCGATCCAGCAGCGTCTCCAACCCCTCCGTCGCCCACAGGATGCGGATGGGGTTGTCTTCCTCCGCCATCATGCACAGCTCCAGCGCCGTGCATCCCCCCTCCTGCAGCAGATCCGAAACGGCGCAGTAGGAAAAGTCCAGCGGTCGCTCCCCACTCGAAATGGACATCGGATACAGCCGGATACAGCTTTGGCGCTCCCGGATGGCGGTCAGCGCCTCCGAACGGGAGGTATAGTCCCCCGCGAAGGGCAGACACAGGGCGACGGACGGGTCCACCCCGGAGGGAGTGGAGGCGAACCACCCTTCCACCCAGACCTCCGAGCCCCAAAAGAGGTAATCAGGCGGGGTGAACAGGTAAAGGGTGTACGCCAACAGCGCGTTGTACGCCTCCGCGTGTTCCGCATAGTGGAAGAACCGCTCCGCATCCCTTTGGATGGCAGCCAACAACCCGCAGGCGGGCAGGGACATCGGCTGCTTCCCTTCCCACGCGGCGAGGTAGAACGCCGCCGCCTGTTCCGCGATGCGCGTCGCGTCCGCTTCCGTGAGGATGGGGGCTTTCAGCTTCTTGACCCGTTCCCGGATGGTCTCCGCGCGTTCGGCGGTCAGCCACTCCAACGGTTCGTCACCGGCGGACCACTCCGTTTCCAGAAGTTCCTCCAGCTCGGCGCGGACGGCTTTGGCATTGGGGTCCTCCGGGAGGGAGATTTCCTCGCTTTCCTCCGGCGCGGAGGATTCCTCCGGCAGAGGGGCAGCGCAGGCGGCAAGCAACACGCACAAAAGGAGCAATAGCCCGCTGCAAAGCCGTTTTTTTACGTTCATTCGGGATGCTCCTTTCCTGTTTTTTTCATGATAGCACGCTTTCGTCCTTCTGTCAAGACCGCTTTCCGTCCTCGATCAGCACCGGTCGGCGCTTATGGGCGGGTTCACCGCCGTAGTACAGCCGGAACACCTCCTGAAAGCGGGCGTTCAGCCGATAAACGGGGTCCCCTTGCATTTCCGCCGGGCGGGAGACCACCGGGACGGTGCGAGTCTTCGCCGTGCGGCGCAGGAAGGCGCGCCCCCGCGCATTGGAGCCCAACAACAGACCGTAGGGCACCGGGGAACCGGGCAGGTCCGCCGGAAACGCAAACGCCAGCGACCACGCCGCCCGCCGCACCCGGGCGGAGGTGAACATTTTGCCCGTGCAGGTCTTCACAAAGGAAGAAAAGTCCTCTGCTTCGCTCGCCACGTCCGTCATACGGGCGTACAGCTCCTCCGTCACCCCGTAGCAGCCCTTGGGCGGTCGGTTCCGTAGGCTCGCCAGCAGGAATTTCCCCATGTCCTCCGTTTTTCGGGGGAAGGAAGGATCCCGGCGGAGGCTCTCCGCCACCCCCTCCGGCAGGGCGCCGGCAGGCACCCCCTCCCGACGGATGGCGGTGGAGGATGCAAACGATCCCTCCCGATGCAGGATGTGACAGGGGAGATCGACTTCTCCTGCCGCCCGCAGGTACTCGATGGCGAGGATGTCGTTGGGGCGCTCCCGCAACGTCCTGCCCAGCACTTCCTCCGCCGCCGCCGGATAGGAAAGGGTTCCTTCCTCCCGGATGCGTGCGCGGATGGCCTCCTCTGCTTCCCCGCGTTTTTTTGCCGCCGCGCGGAGGGTATCTCCGTCGCTTTCCGCGGAAAAGGCGAGGGCATCCACCCCGATCGCCTTCGCCAGAGACACCCCGCCGAAGGCGAACTCCTTCGCGGAGGAACAGCACCAGGGCAGCGGCAGCTCCAGCACCAGATCCGCTCCGTTCCACAGCGCTACGTCCGCCCGGGCGTATCGATCCGCGATGGCGACCTCTCCCCGCTGGGTCAGCTCGCTCCCCAGCAGGCAGACCACAGTGTCGAAGGTCCTCCGCAGCTCCCGCAACTGGTGCAGATGCCCGAAGTGGAACGGATTGTATTCGCAGATCACCGCGCAAGCGCGTTCTTCTTTCATAAAAATCCCCATTTGTCCCTTGCATTTTCTTTACAGAAGTATTATAATATGGTAGAAGTAAAATGTCAAGGAGTGTTAAAAGCTATGTTCATTCTCGTTGTCAACGCAGGGAGCTCCTCCCTCAAATACCAGCTGTTCGACATGGATCGCTCGGAAATGATCGCAAAGGGTCTCTGCGAGCGCATCGGCACGGACGGGCTGTTCTCTCACCAGGTGCCCGCGAAAGGCGTGGAGATCAAGAAGATCGAAGCTCCCATGCCCACCCATTCGGACGCCGTGA
>JAFLUP010000042.1 GCA_022508745.1 Oscillospiraceae bacterium
ATCCCGCCGGAGGACATTCTGGTGGATACGCTGACCATGACGGTGGGCACGGACGGAAGCGCCGCGCTGGTCACGCTGGAGGCCATGGAGCGGGTGCGGAAGGAGTTGGGACTCGGCACACTGCTGGGGGTTTCCAACTGCTCCTTCGGATTGCCTGAGCGGGAAACTATGACCGCCGCGTTCCTGATCCTTGCCATGCAGCGGGGGCTTTCCGGCGCCATCGTCAACCCGCTTTCCGCCCCGGTGCGCAACGCTTACCTTGCGACCTGCGCCCTTTGCGGTTGGGATGAAAACTGTCTGCGGTACATCGGGGGCGTGACGCCTCTCGGCGCATCCGCCGAGCAAAAAAATATACAAGTGCAGACAAGCGCCTCCACGCTTGCCGAAACGGTGGAGCGGGGGCTGACGGAGCGGGCAAAAGCCATGGCAAACGCGCTTCTTGCGGAGCGCGACCCGCTGGACATCATCAAAGAAGAGCTGATCCCGGCACTGGACAGGGTGGGAAAGGCGTTCGAGGAAAAGCGCCTGTTCCTGCCGCAGCTGCTCATGAGCGCGGACGCGGCGCGCGCCGCCTTCGCCGTGGTGCAGGACAGCATCCGCGCAAGCGGCAAGGCGCAGGAGAGCAAGGGAACCGTCCTGCTTGCCACCGTTAAGGACGATGTGCACGACATCGGGAAAAACATCGTCAAAGTGCTGTTGGAAAGCTATGGGTTCACCGTGGTTGATCTGGGCTACGACGTTCCGCCGGAATCTATTGTCGCTGAGGCCGTCACCCGGAACATCCGGCTCGTTGGGCTTTCTGCGTTGATGACCACCACCGTGCCGAATATGGAAGCCACCATTCGCTTGCTGAAGCGGAAACTCCCGGATTGCAAGGTCATCGTCGGCGGCGCCGTCCTCAACGAGGAGTGCGCCCGCAACATCGGCGCGGACGTCTATTCTCCCGACGCCATGGCGACTGTCCGCTACGCCGAAGGGTTCTTCTCCTGTCGGTGAGCGGCACGCGGGGGACGCTGTCCGCATCACGCACACCACACCGAAGGAGGAACCCCATGGAGCAAACGGAACTGCTGGCGCTGACGGAAGCGTTGGCGCAGATCCCCGCGCCCAGCGGAGAAGAGGACAAGCGGGCAGAGTTTTGCCGCCGCTGGTTGGCAAAAAACGGCGTTTCTGCGGGAATCGACGAAGTGGGAAACGTCATCGTGGAACTGGGGAGCAAGGATGCCCCGGCGGTACTGTTTCTGGCGCACACGGATATCGTGTTTGATTCGTCCGTGCCGCTTGTTCCGCGGCGGGAAGGGGAGAAGTTGTTCTGCCCCGGCATCTGGGACGACACGGTACACGTGGCGTTCCTGCTGTTTTGTGCCCGTTATATGACAAAGCAGGCGCTTCCCGACGGTCTGCGCTTCGTCTTTGCGGCGGACGTGGGCGAGGAAGGGCAGGGCAACCTGCGGGGCTGTCGCGCGCTGATGGAGCGATACGGAGGCTCTCTGCGGGAGGTCATCGCCTTTGACAGCAATCAACAGACGGTCAATACGGGCGCGGTGGGGTCTTCCCGCTATCGCATTTCCGTGGAGAGCAAAGGCGGACATTCCTTCCGGGATTTCGGCGGGGAGAACGCCATCGCGCTGCTTGCGTCTCTCATCACCCGTCTGGACGGGCAGCCTTTGCCGGAGCAGGGGGTTACCACCTATAACTTTGGGCAGATCGAAGGCGGCACCACGGTCAACAGCATCGCCCAGCGCGCGTCCCTGCTTTATGAGTACCGCGCCGACCGCATGGCGAATCTGGCGTTTATGAAACGGAACTTTGAGCAAGCGATTGCCGAACTGCGTTCCCGTATCGACGGAAGGCTGACGGTGGAATCCCTCGGAGAGCGCCCCTGTACGGGGGATCTGGACGAATCCGCGCAGGAAGCGCTCATTCGGCGTATTGGGAAGGCGTTCCTCGCTGCCGGACTGCCGGAACCGCGCCGAACGCTGGGCTCTACCGATTGCAACCTGCCCCTTTCCATGGGCATCCCGGCGGTGTGTATCGGGCTTGCCGATGGCGGCGGCGCACATTCCACGGAGGAGTATCTCCTGCCGGACAGCATCCCGGCGGGTATCGAAGCGGTCAAGCATTTGCTTGCTTCGTATCTGTAAAATGAATAAAGCAATCCCCGTCGAAAGAGTAAAGCTTTCGACGGGGATTCTTATGTGTAGAATGACGCTTATCTCGTTTTATAAAACCTGTAATACTTAAAATCATGTCGCTCATTTGTGACATGCACCAAAAGTGAATGTACATCGACCAATTGATAACCGCACCGTTCTAAAACACGTTGGGATTTGACATTCTCTACGGCAACCGTACCAATCAGGTATGGAATATCGTACGTTTCCAATGCCCATCTGGTTACTTCTTTTGCTGCTTCCGTGACAAATCCATGTCCCCTGTATTCCGGTAATACATGATAAAATATTTCCGGTTCGTGCAGGTCGTCGTGTTTTCCCGCGCCAATTGTACCCATAAACGTTCCGGTTTGTTTTTCAAAAATACCTAAGGAGATCAACCCATTGATGATGTCCATAGTTGGATATTGTGAAATCAACCAGTTCAAAAAACCTTGTCCGTTTCCGAAAACAGACTTTTGAACATCGTTCAGTGTTCGTTCAAATTCCGGGTAATCCGCTTCGCACAGCTCGCGAATCATGAGCCGTTCAGTGAATAATTTCATATCATTGCGGCGCTTTTTCAGCCCCCGAGCCGCAACATTTCGTCGATGCAGCGGCGGGCGGAGGTGATGACCTCCGGCTCCAGCGTGATCTCCTCGCCGGAGATGCCCCGCAGACAGTTATACACGTCCGGCAGGGTGGTCAGCTTCATGTTGTGGCAGACGAGGTCCTTGGAAAGGACGTAGAACAGCTTGTCCGGACAATCATATTGCAGATGCTCGGCGATGCTGTTTTCCGTTCCGATGATGAACTCTTTTGCGTCGCTCTTTTTGGCGTACTGCATGATGGCGGAGGTGCTGCCCACGAAGTCCGCCTGGGAGACAACCTCCGGGCGACATTCCGGATGCACCAGGAAAAGCGCGTTCGGATAGGCAGCTTTCGCTTTTTCCACGTCTTTGGCGGTCATTTTTGCGTGGGTAGGGCAGCCGCCGTGGACGAAAATGAACTGCTTCTCGATCCCCGCCGCCAGGCATTGTGCCTTGACATAATTGCCGAGGTTGATATCCGGGATAAAGAGGATTTTATCGTTCGGGAGTTTTTTGACGATCTCCACGGCGGAGGAGGACGTTACGCACACGTCGCAGACGGTTTTCAGCTCCGCGGTGGTGTTGATGTACGCGACAACGGTGCAGCCGGGGTACTGCTCTTTCAACTGCAAAACGGTCTCCGCGTCCAGTTGTTCCGCCATGGGGCAGCCTGCATCCGGGTGGGAGAGCAGCACGGTCTTTTCCGGCGAGAGGATCTTGACCGTCTCTGCCATGAACTTGACCCCGCACATGAGCACGGTTTTCTGCGGCGCCTCCGTCGCCTTGACGGAAAGCTGGTAGGAGTCACCGACAAAGTCCGCGACCTCGAGGATCTCGTGCGCCTGATAGCTGTGGGCGAGGATGCAAATGTCCTTTTCCTTTTTCAGCCGAAGAATTTCTTCCTGTAAATGTTTCAAAACGGATCACCGTTCCTTTCTTTCTGCATTATAACACAGTTCTTTCGCAGTTGCAATAGCATTTTTGAAGTCTTGACAAGCGAATCGTTTCATGATAAAATAGAAACGGGAAAAATTGTAAAGTGAGGGATGGCGTTTGGATCTTTTGCGGCACTTGTCTCCGGGGCAGTGGTGCTCCTTTTGGGATGACGAGGGAGACGAAGATTTCCGTGTTGGATATCTGCTTGGAAGCAATGCGGATTTTTCTCTGTTTGCTCTGGTGACGACGCGGGGATATGACGACGGATGCTATCTGACTCCAACGACTTGCATTACCCGGATCGATGTTTCGGATCGATATACGAATCGCATCGAAAAACTGTTTTCTCTGCAAAAGCAGGAGAAACGTCCTATTTTAGAAAATGCCGATGTGCTCACCGATGCGTGGTTCTGCGCGAAGGCGAAGAGCCGCGGAGAGTTGGTTTCTGCATATTTAGAAACGGGCGAGACAATCAGCGGTTTTATTTCTGATTGGACGGATGAAACCGTTACTTTCGCGCGTATCGACGAAGAAGGGCGCGAAGACGGTATTTCTGCGATTTCGTGGGACGCGATCCTCAAGCTGCGGAGCGATTCCGGCGACGAGCGTATCCTGTTGAGTCTGTATCGCGGGGAACTATAACAAGAAAAGAGAAGAAGCGTCATGAACAAACCCAAATTGCTCATTCAAAATACCCGTGCGCTGGTACGTTCAGCGGACGGTACCTATACGGAAATCGACGCGAACATCGCCATCGAAAACGGCGTGATCCTCTCTATGGAGGGCGCGCCGGAGGGATTTGTCCCCGATCGCGTGATCGACGGGGAAGGGAAGCTCTGCATCCCGGGTTTGGTCAACAGCCACACCCATCTGTATATGTCCCTCTTCCGCAACGCGGCGGACGACGTGGCGTTCGACGAATGGCTGTTCCAACGCATCCTCCCGAAGGAGGAGACCCTCACGCCGGAGGACGCCTACTGGGGGACGCTGCTCTCCTGCATGGAGCTGCTGCGTACCGGCACAACTTCCTTCTGCGATATGCACATGTTCCCCGGGATTCCCGCCCGCGCGGCGCGGAAGGCGGGCTTGCGTGCCGTGGTGAGCCGGGGGCTGACCGGTTCCGACGGCGGCGAACGGCGCATCGCGGAGGCGCTTTCTGAATGGGAAGAATGGAAGCATGACCCGCTTGTCACCTGTATGCTGGCACCCCACGCCATCTATACCTGCGACGAACCTTTCCTGCGCCGGGTGGTGAAACTCGCTGGAGAGACGGGGCTGCCCATCCACACGCATCTCGCGGAATCCGTCAAGGAGTCCGTAGATTGCTACCGCGAACACGGCTGTTCCCCCGCGGAATATCTCGACCGCGTGGGGATTCTGGAACACAAGACCCTCGCGGCGCACTGCGTCCAGCTTTCGGAAGCGGACATTCGTCTGCTGGCAAAGCGGGGCGTTTCCGTGGCGCACAACCCCAAGAGCAACCTCAAGCTGGCCAACGGCGTCGCGCCCGTTCACCGTATGCTGGAGCAGGGGGTCAACGTCTGTCTCGGCACGGACGGTCCCGGCTCCAACAACGCCCAGAACCTCTTCTCGGAGATGAGCTTCGCCTGTCTGCTCCCCAAAGGCATGGAGCATGACGGCGCGGTGGTCAGCGCGGAGCAGGTGTTCGCCATGGCGACGGAAAACGGCGCCCGCGCCCTTTCTCTCGACCGCGTCGGCCGTCTGGAAGCCGGTTGGCAGGCGGACATCGTCCTGCTGGATCTGCGCAATCCCACCTTCTGTCCGCCCGGGCGGAACCTGCGCGCCCTCTGCTATTCCGCAAGCGGGAACGAGGTGGACACCGTCCTTGTGGGCGGGGAAGTGGTGTTGGATCACGGTAAGTTCGTCAACATTGACGAGGAAGAAGTTTACTACAACGTGGCGAAGATCACAAAGGATTGGTGAAATCTCTATGTACGATATTGCAAACCCCTCTCTCTGGGAGGAAGGCGAACGGAAGATCCGCTGGGTGAAGGATCACATGCCGTTGCTGCGCGGTTTGGAGGAAGAACTGGCGCAGGAGCTGCCCTTTGCGGGTCTGCGGGTGGCGCTTTCGGTGCATCTGGAGGCGAAAACCGCCTACCTGTGCCGGGTGCTGGCAGCGGGCGGCGCGGAGAT
This sequence comes from Oscillospiraceae bacterium, assembly GCA_022508745.1. GTDB lineage: Bacteria > Bacillota > Clostridia > Oscillospirales > CAG-382 > Coliplasma. The sequence continues at coordinate 5,837 of JAFLUP010000042.1, forward strand.
GTACGTCACCGGCAGCAACCCGCTCTCCACGCAGGATGATGTGGCGGCGGCGTTGGTACACGGCGGCATGAACGTATTCGCTCACCACGGCTGCGATATGGAAACTTACCGCGCCGGGCTCCGCCGGGTGGTGGAGATCTCCCCCCAGATCGTCATCGACGACGGCGGAGATCTGGTGCATCTTCTGCATACGGAGTACCGCGACCTGCTGCCGAACGTGATCGGCGGCTGCGAGGAGACTACCACCGGCATCCTGCGCCTGCGCGCCATGGAAAAGGAAGGCGCACTGCGCTTCCCGATGGTTTCGGTCAACGACGCGGACTGCAAGCATCTGTTCGATAACCGCTACGGGACGGGGCAATCCGTCTGGGACGGGATCAACCGCACCACCAACCTGATCGTGGCGGGGAAAACCGTCGTGGTCGCCGGGTACGGCTGGTGCGGAAAGGGCGTCGCCATGCGGGCGAAGGGCATGGGCGCTTCGGTGGTGGTCACGGAAGTGGACCCCATCAAGGCGATGGAAGCGGTCATGGACGGCTTTGCGGTCCTGCCCATGAAGCAAGCCTGCCCCATCGGGGACATCTTCGTCACCGTGACCGGCAACTGCGGCATCCTGACCACAGAACATTTCCCCCTGCTCAAGGAGGGGGCGATCCTTTCCAACGCCGGGCATTTCGACGTGGAAGTGGATATGCAGGCGCTGAACGACTTCGCCGTGCGCAAATGGGAAGCGCGGAAGAATATCACCGGCTACGAATTGCCGGGCGGAAAGACGGTTTACGTGCTGGCAGAGGGGCGTTTGGTCAATCTGGGCGCCGGGGACGGTCATCCGGCGGAGATCATGGATCTCTCCTTCGCCGTGCAGGTGATGAGCGCGCTGTATCTGGTGGAAAACCGTGCTGCGCTGTCGGGCGGAGAAGTGCTCGCCGTCCCGCGCCGGGTGGATGAGGAGATCGCCCGCCGCCGGCTGGCGGCATGGGGCGTGCAGATGGATACGCTCACTCCGAAACAGGAAGAATACCTCGCCTCTTGGAGAGCGGAGTGACTCCGCGGAGTAAATCCGCAGCATAGAACTGAACATGCATCGGTTTTTGCTTATTTGTTGCAATCCTTTTTCAAATATCCCATTGAAAATTCATAATTCGCATCTATAATCAAAAGAAAGCGGGTGTGACGATGTTCAGAAGTGTTTTTTCCCGTATTTTGACGACCTTCGCCGTTATCCTTCTGGTGTGTATCCTGCTGCTGGTGTTTATCGTCGCCAGGGCGCTGTACAAGGAAAATGAGGAAAAGGAAATCGACGTGCTGGAGATCACAGCTTCGGAGATCAGCTTCCTTCTGCGGGACGTGCAGATCCGCACGGAGCAATCCACACAGGAAGTCGTTGAACGGCCGGCGGTTGTCGCCATGCTGAACTCCTTTGCGCAGAATGTGGACACATATACCGTTGTTCTGCAGATGGACGGAACGGTCCTGTTTACGGTTTCCGAACTGTGGAACCCGGGGGAACAGATGCTTTCGCAGGAGACCGTTTCTGCCATCCTGAACGATCTCCGCGCCTACTCGATCAGCGATCTGGACGGCGTTCTGCCGGAGCAGCGATACAACGCCTTTGAGGTCCTCCACAACGACGACGGCGATTTTCTGATTCTTGTCAGCTCCCGTTCCGGTCCCAACTACGATCTTGCCAATTCCGTCACCATGCTGATGGTCGCCGTGGCGATCTGGATCATCTTTGTGGCGATGCTTTGCGTGTTCCTGGTTTCTCTCAAGATCACCGGTCCGATCAAGAAGATCGGCGACGCGGCAAAGGAATATGCCACCGGGAACTTCAGCGCCCGTGTTCAGATCGAAGGGCGCGACGAGATCTCCGAGCTTGCCCTCACCTTCAACAACATGGCGGACAGCCTTGCCAGACATGCGGAATCCCGCAAGATCTTCATCTCCAACGTCTCCCACGACCTGCGCACCCCCATGACCACCATCGGCGGCTTCGTGGACGGTATGCTGGACGGCACCATCCCGCCGGAGCAGCAGGAGCGCTATCTGAAGGTCATCTCCGGAGAAGTACGCCGCCTCTCGCGGCTGGTCAATGCGCTGATGGAGGTCGGTCGGCTGCAATCCAGCGCCGAGTTTGAAGTGAGCGAATTCAACCTGACGGAAAAGGCGAGACTGATCCTTCTCTCCCTGATCGGTAAAATCCAGGCGAAGAAGCTCGAGATCGAATTCGATGCGGGAGAAGTGGATCTGTTCGTTCTGGCGAATCCGGATTCCATTCATCAGGTGTTGTACAATCTGCTGGAGAACGCTGTGAAGTTCTCCAACGAAGGCGGGCGCCTCGACGTGCAGATCAGCGCGATCTCCGGGAGGAAGGCGCAGGTGCGCATCCATAACACCGGCGCATCCATTTCAGCAGATGAGCTTCCGTTTGTCTTTGAACGGTTCTATAAGTCCGACCGCTCCCGCGGCTTGGATAAGAATGGAATGGGGCTTGGGCTGTATATCGTCAAGTCCGTTCTGGATAAGCATGGCGAACCCATTTCCGTGGAATCGTTGCCCGAGGAGGGGACCACCTTCACCTTCACCCTGCCTTTGAGTCCCAACGGCAGATAAAACGTCAATCATTCGAAGGAAACTTTTTAGTAGAGTTAAGCTTGCGGGTGTACCATACTCCTTGTGAAGAGGAGATCGCATATCCTGTGTATCAGAAAGGAACGATGAAAAGCATGAGCGAATGGGAAAATAACGAACAGGACCGCGTGGACGAAACGCCTGTGCCGGAAGATACTCCTTCCGAAGCGCCGGCGGAGGATACTCCGGTGCCGGAAGACAACGATGTCGAATCGGTTCCTCCGGCGGATCAGCCTGTGTATGAGGAGCCGCAGACGCGCCTGCAGCCCACCTTCGTTTGGGAAGGGACAGCCGGCAAGGCAGGCAAGAAGCCCGGCAAGCGCCGCGGAAACGGGCGCGTGAAGGCCTTCTGCGCGGCAGCGGTGGTTTGCCTGATCCTGACGGCGGCAATCTGTATTCCCACGATCTGGACCGCGCTGAACGGCAGTGCGACCTCCGGGGGTTCGTCGGATAACATGTCCGCTCCCGCCGGTTCTCCGGAGTCGAGCGAGGGCAGTCAGCACGAAGTCAGCCAGACCATTCAAGTGGGCACCGAGCCGGCGGAGGAGTTCTCCGACCTGACGGAGCTCTATGAGAGCTGTTCGGTCAGCTGCGTGACCATCTACGTCACCTTCGGCAGAAATGCCACCTCCTACGCCTTCGGCAGCGGCTTTGTGCTGACGGAGGACGGATATATCGCCACCAACCAACACGTGGTGGACGGCGGCGAGGAATTCACGGTGATCTTCTATGACGGCACCGAATATGAAGCGGAGCTGATCGGCGGGGATTCCATCCGTGATCTGGCGGTTCTGAAGATCGACGAAAAGGGTCTGACGCCTCTGCCCATCGGCGACTCCGACGCATTGAAGGTGGGGCAGACGGTGGTCGCCATCGGCACGCCCTACGATCTGGAGCTTGCCGGTACGCTGACCCGCGGTATCATCAGCGGTCTGGATCGGGATCTGGACATTTATGACGAGAACACCCACCGTCTGATCAAAACCATGCGGATGATCCAGACGGACACCTCCATCAACCCCGGCAACAGCGGCGGGCCCATGATCAACCTCGCCGGTCAGGTGGTGGGCATCAACTCTATGAAGCTGATCAACGAGTATGAAGGTCTGGGCTTCGCCATCCCCATCAACTACGCCGTGGATATCTTCAATCAGCTCATCGAGAACGGGTATGTGACCCACGAGCCGGATAACAGCTATGTCAATGTCAATGCATGGCTGGGCGTGACCGTGATGGACGTGGAGGCAGGTCTGGCGAACTACCACATCGTTCCCCAGGGCGATTACCCGAAGGAGGGTGCGCTGATCCTTTCCGTGGAGCCCAACACCGCCGTATACGCCGCCGGTTTGCAACAGTTCGATATCGTCACGGAGTTTGACGGACAGAAGATCACTTCCAAGGACGATCTGGTAAACGTGCTTTCCCAGTACCGTGCCGGGGATTCCGTTACGATGACGGTCTTTACCTTCTCCCGCAGCTTCGACGGCGGCGAGACCCACACCCTCTCCTTCGTGCTGGATTCCGCTGCGTAAGGCAAACAAAAAACAAAGGCAAAATCAAAGGTTCAACCCTCGATTTTGCCTTTTTCTTTATGCTTTCTATACGGTCAGATCGCGTCGGGGAGGGAGACCAGCCGGATATCCGCGCCCACGGCGTTGAGCTTTTCGACGATGTTCTCGTAGCCCCGCAGAATGTGGTGGATGTCGTCCACGACGGTAGTTCCGGAGGCTGTCAGCGCGGCGATGACCATGGCGGCACCCGCACGCAGATCCACCGCGCGCACGTTGGCGGCGCGCAGTTCGGAAACGCCGGTGATCGTCGCGTCACTGCCGGAGACGGTGATCTTCGCGCCCATACGCAGCAGCTCCGGCACATACTGGAAGCGGTTGGACCAGACAGATTCCGTCAGCATGCTTTCCCCTTTGGCGAGGCAGAGCAGGACGGCGATCTGCGGCTGCAGATCGGTGGGGAAACCGGGGTAAAACGCGGCCTTGACGCGGACGGGGTGCAGCGGCTGGGCGTCGTCTGCAGGGGAGTGGATGGTGATACAATCGTCCCCTTCCTCCACGGAGACCCCCATTTCCTTCAGTTTAGCGGTCAGGGATTCCAAGTGGCGCGGAATGACGTTTTCCACAACTATTTCGCTGCCGGTCGCTGCCGCGGCGATCATGTAGGTGCCCGCTTCGATCATGTCCGGCACCACGGCGTAGGTGCTGCCGTACAGCTTGGGAACGCCGTTGATCTTGATGGTGGGGGTACCTGCGCCCACGATGTCCGCCCCGCAGCTGTTTAAGAAGGAAGCCACGTCGACGATATGCGGCTCGCGGGCGGCGTTGTCAATGATGGTGGTGCCCTTCGCGGTACAGGCCGCCAGCATGATGTTGATGGTAGCGCCCACCGAGGGAACGTCCAGATAGATGGAGGAGCCGGTCAGCCCGCCATCGGGGGCTTGACAGCGGATGCACTGATCCTCGCCCACGTTTTCTTCCACACGGGCGCCCAGCGCGCGGAAGCCCTTGACGTGCTGGTCGATGGGGCGGCTGCCGAAATCGCATCCGCCGGGGTATCCGGTCTCCGCCGTGCCGAACCTGCCAAGCCCTGCGCCCAGCAGGTAATAGGAGGAGCGCAGCTTGCAGGAGAGGGTGCCGTCGATCCGGGCGTGGTCCACAAAGCGGGTATCGATCTGGTATACATTGTCCCCTTTATATGCCACCACCGCGCCCAGAGAGCGCAGGATGTCGCAGGCGTGATGGATGTCCGCCGCGTCCGGCACGTTTTCGATGGTGCAGACGTCCCCCACCAAAAGGGTGGCGAAAAAGATTGGGTCTGCGGCATTCTTCATCCCGCCGCACTTTATGCTTCCGGAAAGGCGCTTCCCGCCGATGATGTACAGTTTTTCCATATGTATGACCATACCTTTCTTTACATTTGTGACGGTTTTCCTTTAGGGAAATGATGCACCATTGTGCATCAGGGCACAAATGAGGTTTGAAACTGCCGGTGTCGTCATTTTTGCTTATGTGATTTTCAAACCTCGCCTCCAAATGGGGGTGATTTTTTTGTGAGTTTGTATCGCAAGATTCCTTCAAGGAAAGGGTATGCCGTTTTGATTTTTTTGGTGATTCCTGCCGACTTTTGGGTCAGTCCTCGGCGATCCCGACGTTTTTGAGGGCTTCCGCCTGCAGGGTGTAGAGCTTGTAATACACGCCCTGCTTCTCCATCAGCTCCGAGGCGGTGCCGGATTCCATCAGACGTCCGTTTTCGATGGCGATGAGGGAATCCGCGTCCCGCAGGGTGGAAAGCCGGTGGGCGATGACGATGGTGGTGCGGGTGCGGGAAAGCTCCGTCAGCGCCCGCTGGATATTGCGCTCCGTCTGGGTATCCATAGCGGAGGTCGCCTCGTCCAAAATCAGAATACGCGGGTTTTTCAACAGCGCACGGGCGATGGAAAGCCGCTGCCGCTCGCCGCCGGAAAGCTGACGGTCTCCCTGCCCGATGCGGGTCTGGTAGCCATCCGGGAAGCGGATGATGAAATCGTGCGCATGGGCGGTTTTGGCAGCTGCCAGAACCTCTTCGAACGTAGCGTCCGGTCGGGCATAGCGGATGTTTTCCAGCACCGTCCCGTTGAACAGGTAGGTCTCCTGCGAAACGATGGAAATGTTGCGCCGCAGGCAGGCAAAGGAATAGTTCTTCACGTCCACGCCGTCCAGCAGGACCGCGCCTTCGTCGCAATCATACAACCGGGTGATAAGGTTGGCGATGGTGGATTTTCCCGCGCCCGTCTGCCCGACGATGCCCAGCGTTTTCCCGGCGGGAACGTGGAAGGAGACGTCCGTCAGCACTTTGCGGTTTTCCACGTATGAGAAGGTGACGTTTTTGAATTCCAGCTCCCCACGCAGTTCGGGGTCGATGGCGTCCGGCGCTTCGGCGACTTCGATCTTTGCGTCCTTAATATCGAACAGACGCTTGAGGGCGTTGAGACAATCGCTCCACCAGTCGGTCACATCGGAGATCATTTCGATGGGAGAATAGACCAGCGAGAGAAGGGCGGAGAAGGTCATCAGCGTGGGGAAATCCATGCCTGTCCCGTCCATCACGCGCCAACCGCCCACCAGCCAGACGACATAGCTGCCGATCTTGAGGGCGAACATCAGGAATGGATAGATGCGGGAGGCGGTGTAGTCCAGTTCCCGGTTAGCAGCGGCGGAGGCTTCGCTGCGGGCGCCGAAGCGGGCGGTCTCCGCGTCCTCGCGGGAGAACGCTTTGACCACGCGGATGCCGTTGATCACGTCCGACAGCAGGGAGTTATACGAAGCCCGGCGGGACCACGCACGGGCGTGCAGCTTTTCAAACAACCGGGAAAGCAGATGAAAGCTGATGAAAAACAGCGGAATGGTGACGAATGTGTAAAGCGTCAACTCCACGTTCAGGCTGAACATCACCACCAGCAGCACCAGCAGTTGAATGACCTGGGAAAGCAGGGCGGGGAAGCCGTCGCAGAAGAACCAGTAGATGGTGGTGGAATCGCTGTTGATCTGGGTCATCAGCGAGCCGGTCTGCCGGTTGGTAAAGAAGGAAAAGGAGAGCTTCCCGAGGGATTGAAAAATATCCGTTTTCAGGTCGTAAGAGACTTCCGCCGCCACCTTTGCGTTGACCGTTCCGGTGACGAGGTTGATCAGCAGAGAAAGCAGCCTGACCCCCATCAGCACCAATACCAGCGCCCCGATCTTCCCGTAAAGGGACCCTTCGGGGGAAAGCACGTCCGCATACAGCACGCTGTTGCTGATGTACGGCGTGACCAGCGCAAGCCCTACGTTCAAAAGCAGGGTGAACAGGATCAGCAGCACGAACCCCTTATAGCGGAGGAACAGGAGGCCCAGCCGTTTGGCAAGCCCGGTCTTTTCCAGACAGTGCGGGCAGTAGCGCCGCCCTCTGTCCGGGAAACGGCGGTGGCAGCGGGGGCAGATCTTGCTGTCTGCGTCCTCCTGCTTGAGCAGACGCTCAGAAAGGAAGCCGTTTTCCTGCAATTCCGCGATGGCGCGGCAAAAAACCGTGGCGTCGTGGCTGTAGGTGGCGGTAAAACCGAACAGCTGCAAAGGCTCCCCGTCGTCCGCGTTCTTGCACACCGCGCGTCCGCTGGAGATGAGCAGCTCCACTTCCGGCTCCTGAATGGATGCCACCGGGAAGCGCACGGGGGCTTCTGCCCGGTAACATTCGGCGCGGCGCCGTTTGCCGGAGGCGGCGATTCCCGCATCCCGGGAAAACTCGATGACGCCCTCCGCACGGATGACTTCCCGTTCAGTCAGCAGGACAAAGCAATCGCAGGAACGCCCGTCCGTGGAAAGATCGCTCCGCAGCGCCAGCAGCACATTCTCTTTCCCGACGCCGTGCAACGCAAAATACGCCCAGACCGAAGCGGGGATCCTCCCCATGAAGGTCTGCGCGGCTCTGCCGATTTTCTTTTCGTTGCCGTTTGTCTCTATATTCATATACTTTCCAAATACATCTATGTTGTTTACCCGATTTCCATACAATATAAAGTATACCACAACCCATGGGGAATTGCAAGAGGAAAAGCGCAAAATGCGCGAAAAAACCGTGAAATTTTTCCTTTCGGGACTTGCAAGTTGGCGGAAAGTATGCTATAATCAAACGGTTCAATGAACAGATTTTGAAAGGAGCTGTCATCCTCATGGCAATCAAACAGGATCTGACTGCCGTTCGATCCATCTTCGCTTCTCCGGAGAGCTTCGCGGGGCAGACTTTGAAGCTCGGCGGCTGGGTCAGAAGCATCCGCGCCTCTAACACCTTCGGCTTTATCGAGCTCAACGACGGAACCTGCTTCCGGAATTTGCAGGTGGTGCTGGAAGAAAGCAAGCTGGAAAACTACAAAACCGTTTCCAAACAGAACGTGGGTGCGTCCGTCCTGGTCACCGGCGTTCTGGAGTTGACGCCCGGCGCCAAGCAGCCCTTTGAGCTGAAAGCGGCGTCCGTGGAGGTGGTGGGTGCGTCCTCGCCGGAATATCCCCTCCAGCCCAAGCGCCATTCTTTTGAATTTTTGCGTTCCATTGCGCATCTGCGTCCGCGCGCGAACACCTTCAACGCCGTGTTCCGCGTCCGTTCGGTGGCAGCGCAGGCGATCCACGCGTTCTTCGCGGAGAAGGGCTTCGTGTATGTGCATACCCCGATCATCACCGCCAGCGATTGCGAGGGGGCGGGGGAGATGTTCCGCGTCACCACGCTGGATCCGGTCAACCCGCCGATGAATGACGACGGCACGGTGGATTTCTCCAAGGACTTCTTCGGAAAACCTGCCAATCTGACGGTTTCCGGGCAGTTGGAGGCAGAATGTTTCGCTTTGGCGTATGCCAACGTCTATACCTTCGGTCCCACCTTCCGCGCAGAAAATTCCAACACCCCGCGGCACGCGGCGGAATTCTGGATGATCGAGCCGGAGATGGCTTTTGCCGATCTGGAGGACGACACCGCTCTTGCCGAGGAGATGACCCGCTACGTCATCCGGCGGGTGCTGGAGGAATGTCCGAGCGAGCTCGCGTTTTTCAATCAATTTGTGGACAAAGGTCTGCTGGACCGGCTGACGCTGGTGGCAAACAATGCCTTCGCCCGCTGCACCTACACGGAGGCCATCAAGCTGCTGCAGGAAAGCAAGCAGGAGTTCGTTTACCCGGTCTCCTGGGGCTGCGACTTACAGACCGAGCATGAGCGTTATCTGACGGAGGTCATCTTCGGGCGTCCCGTGTTCGTCACGGATTACCCGAAGGAGATTAAGGCGTTCTATATGCGTCTCAACGACGACGGAAAGACCGTTGCAGCGGCGGATATGCTGGTGCCCGGCGTGGGCGAGCTGATCGGCGGCTCCCAGCGTGAGGAACGGCTGGAGGTGCTGGAAGCGCGCATGGAGGAGCTGGGGCTTCGCAAGGAGGACTACTGGTGGTACCTGGACCTGCGCCGTTACGGCGGCGTGAAGCACGCCGGATACGGACTTGGGTTTGAACGGCTCATCATGTATCTTACCGGCATTTCCAACATCCGCGACGTAGAGCCCTTCCCCCGTACCACCGGCAGCGCTGAATTTTAGCGATTTCTGCGGGAGGACGCCTTCCCCCGCGTAAACCAATCCACAAAAAAGGAACATTTCACCCATGAACTACGAACAACTGTTAAAGCAATACGAATCCATCAAGGCGCGGGGCAGAAAACTGGATATGTCCCGGGGGAAGCCTTCCCCGGAGCAGTTGGGGACCATGTCCCGTCTGCTGACTGCCGTTATCCGCAATGACGAATGTTTTTCCGAGACCGGCACGGACTGCCGGAATTACGGCGGTCTGGACGGCATCAACGAGATGAAGCGTCTGTTCGGGGAAATTCTGGACGTGCCGATGGAACAGGTCATCGTCGGCGGCAACTCCAGCCTGAACCTGATGTACGATATGGTCGCCAGAGCCATGCTCTGCGGCGTGCGGGAGGATTGCAAACCCTGGTGCAAGTACGACCAGATCTCCTTCCTCTGCCCGGTGCCCGGCTATGACCGGCATTTCGCCATCTGCGAATCCTTCGGCATCCGCATGATCAACGTTCCGCTGCTTTCCGACGGGCCGGACATGGATATGGTGGAAAAGCTGGTGGCGGAGGACGAGACCGTCAAGGGCATCTGGTGCGTGCCGAAGTACGCCAATCCCAGCGGCATCACCTACTCCGACGAAGTCGTCAAGCGGTTCGCGCAGCTCAAACCCGCGGCAAAAGACTTCCGCGTGTTCTGGGATAACGCCTATGTGTTGCACGACCTGACGGACACGCCGGATCATTTGCTGGAGATCTTCTCCGAAGCGGCGAAATACGGCAACGAGGATCTGTTCATCGAGTTCGCTTCCACGTCGAAGATCACCTATTCCGGTGCGGGCATTTCCTGCCTCGCCTCCAGTCCCCGCAACATCGCCCGGATTTTGGAATCCCTCAAGGTGCAGACCATCGGGCACGATAAGCTCAATCAGCTGCGCCATTCCCGCGTGTTCCGCAATCTGGAGGACGTCAAGGCGCACATGAAGGTGCATACGGAGATCATTCTTCCGAAGTTCCAGCTGCTCTATCGGGTGTTCGACGAGGAGCTTTCCCATGTGCCGGGGGTGCATTGGACCAAGCCCAACGGCGGATACTTCATTTGCATGACGGTTCCGAAGGGAACCGCCAAGCGGGTGGTGGAGCTGGCGAAGGACGCAGGGCTCGTGCTGACCGCGGCGGGAGCGCCGTTCCCCTACGGACAGGATCCGGAGGACAGCATCCTGCGCATCGCGCCCACATATCCCTCCCTCAACGAATTGGCAGAGGCGGCACCGCTGCTCTGCTGCTGCATCAAGCTGGCCGCCATGGAAATTGGGCAGAATACACAAAATGCCTGACGAATCTTTAGAGAAAACAATGTTGAAAAAACAAATGCGTCTATGTTATAATACCCTTGTAATCAATCAATAGTTTTGGGAGGTTTAGCATGTTGCGTACGAAATCGAATGTTCTGCGTCTGGCTTGTTTTCTGCTGGTCGCGGCACTTTGCGTTCTTTGCTTTGCCGCGTGCGGTGATGATTCCGACGAAGCCGGCAACAGCTCGGGAACGAACAGCAACAAGCCTGTCGGCGGAACGGTAAACAGCGGCACGTCCGATGGAACGGAATCCGGCGGAACAGAATCCGGCGGAACGGGAGACGACAAAACAGAAGATACGTTCCTGTATCAGGATTATTATGAGGATACCACCCTCACGATCCTGTGCGTGGAAACCGCTCGCCACACCTACGGTGAGCTGCAGTTCGTTCCGAATGAAGAAAGCGTTTATACCAAGGTCAGCGAGGCGGTCAAGGCCCGCAACGACCTGATCGAGCAGAATCACGGGCTCAAGATCGAGATCCATTCGGAAAAATATCCCGTGGAGTACCTGCGGGACCAGGTGATCGCCGGCGGTGCGGAATTCGATCTGGTCTGTGAATCCGTCGACCGCATGGTGCAGAGCGTGACGGAAAGCCTCTTCTGGTCCATCGAGCCGGAAAAGCTCAGCCTGAACAGCTCCTGGTGGGATAAGGAAGCGATGGACGCCATTTCTATCGCCGGAAGAGCGTATTTCATCAGCGGCGACGCGCTGATCACGGATGACGACAACATCTATCTGTATCTCTACAATAAAGAGATGTACAACAACAACACGGCGCTGACCTCCAGAGGCGATATTTACCAGATCGTCAAGGACGGGGATTTCACGCTGGATCTCTTCAAAGAGATGTGCGTTGAGGCCTCCCACCCGGATGAGAATGGTAATTGGGGCTTCACCGCGACCTACGGCAACCTGTCCCACGCTTACGGTGCGACGGTTCTGGTCAACGGCTGTAACTTCGCTACGGTGACGACGGACCCGGATACGGAAGATTATTTCCAGATCAACGTGGTCTCCGGGCAGGGGCAGACCGTGTTCGGAAAAGTGTTCGACATCATGTCTGATAAGCAGCTGACCCAACGTGCCGAGCTGATCATCGGCATGGGCTCCAACCCCTCCACCTACGGCTTTGCGGAGCTGGAGGAAATGTTCATCAACGGGAGAGGGCTGTTCTACAACACCACGTCCAGCTCCATCTCCATCCTCAAGAGAGTCGATATGTCCTTCGATTTCGGCGTTCTGCCGACCCCGAAGTTTGATGCGGAGCAGGATCGTTACTGCAATACGGTCAACGCGTACCAGTCCTCCGTTCTCGGGATCCCGATCTGCTGCACCAATCTGGATGCGGCGTACGTCCTGCTGGACGCGCTGGGCTACTACAGCACGGACGTCAAGAAGGCGTACTACGAAGAAACTCTGCAGTTGCAGACGCTGGCAGGCGAG
>JAFLUP010000043.1 GCA_022508745.1 Oscillospiraceae bacterium
GGGGAAACGTCCTGATATTCGTCGATGTAAATTTCCTTGATCTGTCTGCGCAGGGAGAGGCACAGAGGGGTGGGCTGCCCGTTCTGCTCCAACAGCCGCAGCAGGAAATGGGGCGCGTCCGAGAAATCCATCACGCCTTTTTCCCGCTTGAGCTCCCCATACCGCCGGTCAAAGGCGACCAGGAAGGCGTGCATCGCAAACAGGATCCGCCCCGTTTGGACGAACTGCCGCGCGATTTCCGCCGGTGAGGCGACAAAGCGATCCAACAAGCGGTCCAACTGCTTTTTGATCTGCCCGCGCCCCTTGTCGTAGAGGGTTTGATCCTCCTCCGACAGATCCCCATATTTGATATTCGGCTGCCTGACGGCGCGATATGCCTGCGCCGCCCCGACAAAGACGGGATAGTCCTGCTTGACGGTATCCGCAAACAGCCGCGTCTGCGCCTGCCAGAATTTGGCGGTATCTAAATTCTCCGGCGCACCCTCCGCCGCGGCAATATAGACATACAGCCCGTCCGCCTCCTCCGCCAGCGCTTCCAGACTCTCCCCCAAAAGGGCGCGCAGATGCTCCCCGATGGAGGTGCGGAAGAGATCCCCGTGGGTGTTCAGCTGCTCGGCGTCCGCAAGCAGGCAGTTTCCTTTCTCCCAAAGCCAGCCGAAAGGATCGTCGAAGGCGCGGATCTTTTCGTAAACGCTCCGCATGGCTTCCAGCAGCTTTTCATCGTTTTTCGCCCCGGCAAAGGTGTCCGCCAGCAGGGAAAAATCCGCCGCGCGTTCCGTGTTCCCCGCTTCCTCGTAGAAAGCGGCTGCGACCTCCTCCATGGCGTCCATGGCAAGCATCCTTGCCTCCTGCTCGTCCGCCGTGCGGACGTTGGGGGAAAGCCCCAGCGTCTGGAAGTTGGCGCGCACCAGTCCGAGACAGAAGGAGTCGATGGTGCTGATGGAAGCGCCGGGCAGCAGGTAGAGCTGGGTGCGGTAGCGCTTCTCCTGCGGGTGTTGCGCCGCCAGATCGCTGATGGCGCCGTACAGTTTTTCTTTCAGGTCGGCCGCGGAGCTGTTGGTGAAGGTGACGACCAGAAAATCCATGACCGAATCCCCGCGCTTGATGCGCTCGATGATCCGCTGGGTCAGCACCGTGGTCTTTCCGCTGCCGGCGCCTGCGGAGACCAGCAGGCTCAAATCCCGCGCGTTGATCGCGTTTTCCTGTGAAACTGTCCATTCGGGCATATCGGTCAATCCTCCTCCGTATCCATATCGTTCCTGCCCCTCCGGCAGGCGGGACGCAGCTTGCAATGGGCGCAGGCGCGGTGATGGTCGTCCACGTCCAGCGGGCGGACGTCCATGTTGCCGCCGAAGATCTGCTCCGCCGTGTCCCGGAGCTGCTGTTCCAGCAGGTCCTCAAGGGCAGCGAACTCTGCCGCCGGAAGCGTCCCTTTGCCGGGTCGGAGCTCGCCGTTCTTGTCGAAGCTCGCCGGAAGGTACGCGCCCTTTTCCGTCCCGTCCATGGCGTGGGCGACCTCCGTGTCCTCCAAAATCACGCCGGTGCGTTTCAGCTCTTTTTCCAGCCGTTTTTGCAGGTTTTCCTCGCTTTCCCCCTCCACCGCGGGGACGAAAGGCAGAGTCTCGACGTTGTACAGCGCTCCCGCCGGACGGATCTCCGTCCCGCCCGCGGAAGCGGCGCGGCAGTAGGCGAACAGGTAGAGCAGCATCTGCTCGTCCAGACCGTATGCCCGGGCGTACTCCAGTTGCAGCTCCTTGTTGTAGGTTTTGTAATCCACCACGCGGGCGTACTGCACGTCGTCCCGGTCGTAGACGTCCACCCGGTCGATCACCCCGCACAGGGAAGCGGTTTTTCCGCCCGCCAGCGGGATCTCCACCGCCGGAAGCCCTTCGGAACCCATCCCGATGCGCACCTCGAAGCCCGCGGGACGGAATTGACTCCCCGCGAACTCCCCGGAAAGATCCCGCAGCAGCAGGAGCAACAGCTTGCGCAGGTGATGGCAGAGGTACAGGAGGCGCTTGTCGGTCTGATGCGCTCCCCCCGTCACATTCGTCAGGTATTGGGACATCAGCCTGTCCGTCTCCCGTTCCAGCTCCGCTTGAGACGCGGGGGGCGTGAAACACCCGTTCACCGTGTGAAGGGTGAGGTATTGTTCCAGAATCTTATGAATGAAGGTGCCGATCTCCGGCGCCGCGAAGCGGTTCCGCTGCTTTTCCTTCAGCCGCAGCAGATGCTTGCCGAAATAGGAAAAGGGGCAGTAGCGGTAGCGTTCCAACCCGCTGGGGGACAGGCTCAAATTCCGGGAGGCGTAGTCGATCCTCGCCTCCGGATCCGCAAGGATCGCCCGCGCGGCGGGAGGCGTGATGCCCTTTTCCTCCAGCAGGGCGCGCAGGCGCTCCCGCTCCTCTCCCTCCGGCAGGGTACGGAACATGGACGCCGCGTTTTCCGCGGAAAACAGCGCTTGCTCCCCCGTGCCGGTGTAGAGCACCGCCCGAAGCTGCGGAAAGAGGGCGCGCAGGCGCAGGATCGCAGGGGACTGGCGCAGCTCCTCCCCGCCCAACGTCTCCGCGGGATAGGTGAAGATCAGGGTTTCCGTGGGCGCCGCCGCGGCGGAATAGAAGTAAAAGCGTTCCTCCCGCAGGCGGGAAAGCCGCCCTTCCACGATGGAAAGCCCCGCCCCTTCCAGCTCTACCGCTTCCGCGTCCCCGAACAGCGGGTCGCTCCCCACCATGGCGGGGAACACGCCGTCGTTGCAGCCCATGACGATCACCGCCTTCGCCCGGTCCGGGCGCAGCAGCGCAGCTTCCCCCACCGTCACCGAATCCTGTGACGGCGGGATGGAGCCAAGACTGTACTGCCGGACGGTCAGGGTCAGCAGGGAGAGCATCCGCTTCACCGTTATGCGCTTTTCCCCGCACAGCTCGTCCAGACGGTCGAAAATGCCCATCAGCAGCTTCCAGAGCTGGCTGTCCTTCTCCGCCCGCTCCACGTCGCCGCTTTGCAGCAGGGCGTTGACCTTTTCCACGTACAGCGCCGACGCGCCCGTCTGTTCCAGATGCGCATACAACGCCCGCAGGATCTGCCTGCCCGTCAGCGATCTGCCCCGCAAGGAGGTGAGCAATGCGTTCCAACCGGGCAGCAGAACCTCCCGGGAGGCGTTCACCGCCGCCAAAAGCGCGGTCTGCTCCTCCGTCATGTCGCCTTCCCGGTAGCCGTCCGGGTTGCGCGTCCAGGGAGTATCCCCGTACCATTCCCGCCCCCGCAGGTTCCAGCTTTCCGCGTAGCGCAACAGCTGATCGCAATCCTCCGCGGAGAGCAACCCACCCGCGTATCCGCTTTTGAGGTATCTGCGCACCGCGTACAGGGAGAAATCCGTCGTCACCAGCTCCAGGGTTGCGAACAGGAAGGAGACCAACGGGTGGGTGAGCAATTCCTCCTTTTCCGCGAAGAAGAAGGGGATCCGGTTCTGCCGCAGCACCGCGTCTAAAATCCCCGCGTAGGTTTCCGCGTGGCGCGCCAGCACCGTGATCTCCCGGTAGCGATACCCCGACCGCACCAGACGCAGGATCTCCGAAGCCACCGCTTCCGCTTCCCCGAACAGGTTCTCCGCCTTGATCAGCCGGATGGCCTGCACGTCCCCCTCGTAGACCGGCGTTTCCTCCGACCAGAGATGCTTTTCCAGAAAGCGCAGCTCCGCCTGTTCGCTCCGGCGGTATTCCCCCACGGGAAGGATGCGGTACGTACCTGCCAGCTTCGTAAGGCGCTGTGCGCAGGCTTCGTTGCTTTCAAAAATCTCCCGCCCGTCGTAGGTGGCGCTGCAATAGACCGCCCCCGCCTGCCGCAGGATCTGCGCCAGCACGGCGTATTCCTGCCCGGTGAAGGTGTAGTATCCGTCCACGAACACCGCTTTTCCGGCGAAGAAGGGCTTTTCCGGCAACTGCTCCGCCAGCACGGTCAGCGCGTCCCGCGGGTCCCGACGGGTTTCGTCAAAATACGCGTCGTAGGCGCTGTAAAGCAGCGCGATGTCCGCCACCTTCGCCGCCAGCCGTTCACTTTCCAGCCGTCCGCTTTCCACCGCCTGCCGCAGATCCTCCGGGCGGATCCGTTCCGAGCGCAGCCGTCCGAACAGCCCGAACAGCCCGTCGATGAAATCCCCGTCCTCCGCGCAGGAGGCGTATTCCCGCAGCTCCGCTTTATGCTCCGCCGCCAAAACGGACAAAAGGGCGCAGAGAGCGCCCCGATCCGGGTATGTAACGGCCAGATCGCCGTAGGCGCGTGCGATGCGCTCCGGCAGCCGTTCAAAGTTCAAAATCTCCACCGAAAGGTTGCAGCCGTCCCCCAGACGGGAGAGGATCTCCCGCTCCGCCTGCACGGACTGCTGCTCCGGCGCGATCCAGACGCAAGGGATCCCTGCGCGGTACGCCTGTTCCAGCTCGGCGTAAAGACATTCGGTTTTCCCGCTGCCCGCGGGGCCGGTGATCAGAAAAAGCATGAAAACCACTCCAATAGCTTCAAACGGAAGCGATATGTCTTTTTGGTAAATACTTTGCCGGAGGACGTGTCCAGCCCGACGGAATCCAGACTCTCCCGCGCCGTGGACGCGGACATACACAGCGGCGGAAACAGACAGCACCACCAGTTCTGCCCGTCGCCCTCCCCCAACAGGATGCGCAGGGAGCGGTACTCTCCGGCGGGAAATACCACGCCGTCATACTCCCGCGTGGGGTAAGTCTCCGTCCCGAACACCGCCTTCGCCCGGTAGGAGAACCCATGCTCCTCCAGCACCCGGTCGGCGATCTGCTCCATGCGGGAAGCGGCTTCTTCGATCTGCGTCAGCGCCTCGGCGGTGGTGGTCGTTTGGGAAAACAGGTCGCCGCACTCCGCAAGGATGGCGTCCCGCACCTGCAGCTTGACCGCCTGATCCTCCTCCCCGTCCGAATTGGCGAGGACGTGCAGGCGAATCACTGTGTCGTAGATGTCCGCTTCCCGGGCGGGGACCGCCAGGTCCACCACCAAAAGCAGGAACACCGACGCGCAGACCGCGCACAGCACCCGTTCCCACAGCGCTAACTTCCATGTACGTTGTTGTTTTACCATATTCCATGCCCCTTTTTTGTCCCTTTGCATGGAGTATGGACAGAAAAACCGGTCAGTTAATCACCGGACCGGAAATTCTTGGCAACTTCTTCATGGGAGACCGTCCGGCAGGCAACCGCGAAGCAGTTTCGTTCCCTGCGCAGCGCCTCCGCGGCGATCTCCGCCTTCCGCATGGAGGGGAAGAACGCGAACAGCGCGCTCCCGCTGCCGGTCATGCGGGCCTTTCTGCCGCCGAGGGCTTTCAGCGCCCGTTTGAGCTCCCCGATCTCCGGAAGCAGCTCGATCGCCACCGGCTCGAACGCGTTCGGTCCGCCCAAACCGGCGCCTCGCGCATCCAGACGGCGGTACATTTCCGCCGTGGACAGGCTCCTCTGCCCCTTGGCGACGACCAGCGCGCGCCACTTCTGATCCGGGACGGGATCAAGCACCTCCCCGATGCCGGAGCAAAAGCACCTCCCGCCGTAGAGACAGAAGGGCACGTCCGCCCCCAGCCTTTCCCCGAGGGAAAACAGCGTTTCCTCCGGGAGCGGGTCGCCATACAGGCGGTTCAGCAGCCGCAAGACCGCCGCCGCGTCCGCGCTGCCGCCCCCCAGCCCCGCGCCGGTGGGGATTTTTTTCTCCAACCGGATGGAAGCGCTCTCGGTAAGCCCTGCCGCGAGCCGCGTTTCCAACACGGCGAAAAATGCCGTTGCCGCTTTGACGCAAAGGTTATCCTCCCCCGCAAGGGAGGGCTCCGAACAGGTAAACGTCAGCGTATCCGCTTTTTCTACCTCCACGGTATCGCACAGGGAGACCGTCTGCATCACCGTATCCAGGGTGTGCATCCCGTCCTCCCGCCGACCGGTCACGGTCAGGAATTCATTGATCTTCGCATAGGCGGAGGCGCGTAACCGTTCCTTGTTCATAAGGTTTTCAGGAATTCCCCGATCCGCGTGATCGCCTGCTCGATATGGCGGACGGAATAGGCATAAGACAGGCGGGCGAAGCCCTCTCCGCACGAGCCGAAGGCGTCCCCCGGCACGATGGCGACGTGCTTTTCGTAAAGCAGTTTCTCACAAAATTCCTCGCTGGAAAGCCCGAATCCGCCGATGTACGGGAAGGCGTAGAACGCCCCCTCCGGCAGGAAGCAGGGCAGACCGATGGCGCGCAGCCGCTCCACGATCAGGTTGCGGCGGGCCTTATATTCCGCCTTCATGCGCTCGATGTCCTCGTCGCCGTTGCGCAGCGCCTCGATGGCGGCGTACTGGCTGGTGGTGGGGGCGCACATGATGCCGTACTGATGGATCTTTGCCATCTGTTTGGTCAATACCGCGGGGGCGAGGGTATACCCCAGCCGCCAGCCGGTCATGGCGTAAGCCTTGGAGAACCCGCCGATCACCACCGTCCGCTCCCGCATCCCCGGCAGGGAGGCGATGGAGGTATGTTTATAATCGTAGGTCAGCTCCGCATAGATTTCGTCCGAAAAGACCAGCACTTCCGTTTCCCGCAGGACTTCCGCCAGCGTTTCCAGTTCCTCGCGGGTCATGCACGCCCCGGTGGGATTGTTCGGGAACGCCAGCACCAGCGCCTTGGTGCGGGGGGTGATGGCGCTTTTCAGCTCCTCCGCCGTCAATTTGAAGTTGTTTTCCTGTTTTAACGGCAGGGGAACCGGCGTGCCGCCCGCCAGCTCCACCAGCGGCGCGTAGCAGACGAAACAGGGCTCCGGCACGATGATCTCGTCCCCCGGATTGACCGTGGCGCGGATAGCAAGATCAATGGCCTCGCTGCCCCCGACGGTGACGATGATCTCGGTTTTCGGATCGTATTCCAGCGCAAAGCGGCGCTTCTGGTAAGCGGCGATCTCCTGCCGCATCTCCAAAAGCCCGTTGTTGGAGGTATAGTAGGTCTTTCCCTCCTCCAGAGAGCGGATGCCCGCGTCCCGGATGTGCCAGGGCGTGACAAAATCCGGCTGCCCGACGGTCAGGGCGACCACATCCTTCATCTCGTCCAGCATATCGAAAAATCTGCGGATGCCGGAGGGACGGATCTTCACAATATGGTGGTTCAAACGTGTCGTCGGATCAAACATTACCAGCTGTTTCCTCTCTGATCGGCGTGATCCTGCTCGAAGATCACGTCGTTGTCCTTATAGGTTTGCAGGACGAAATGGGTGGCAGTGGAGGTTACGCCCTCCATGGTCGCCAGCTTTTCCGCCACGAACAGCGCCACGTCCCGCATGCTTTCCCCTTCCACAAACAGCGCCAGGTCGAACCCGCCGGACATGAGGAACACACTTCTCACCTGCGGATACTGGGCGATGCGCTCCGCCACGGCGCCGAAGCCCTTGTCCCGCTGGGGAATGGTTTTCAGCTCGATGAACGCCCGCACCATGCGGCGGTCGGTCTTTTCCCAGTTCACCACCGTTTTATAGGAGAGGATGGTCCCGTCCGCTTCGCAGGCGGCGATCTCCCGCTTGACGGCTTCCTCCTGCTCGCCCAGCATGACCGCCAGCGTCGCGGCGTCCAGATGCGCGTCGTTTTCCAGATGGGAAAGGATCTCGTTTTTAATCGTCATGATAAAATCTCCTCCATAGAAACAAGGTAGGGTTTTCGTTCGCGGAACACGGCAAAGTAGCGGAAACCGGCTTGCTGTGCAAGCCTTGTACCTTCCCGCAGTCCGGCGGCAACGTCGGCGGGGCGGTGCGCGTCGCTCCCGATGGAGAGCAGCTCGCCCCCCAACTCCCGGTAGCGTTTCAGCAGCGCAAGACCCGGATCCGGCTCCGGCAGGAGCGCGGCGGGACGGCGCAACGCGGCGGTGTTGATTTCCAACGCGACGCCGCGCTCCACCAACTTGCGCAGAATTGGTTCAAACAGCTCTACGGCTCTGCCCGGCATCCCCGTGATGCGCTCCCGGCGGTCTGCGGGGATGTACCGCAGCGGATAGGTGAGGTGCGTCTGCACGTCCACAGGGGAAACCGAAGCGTTCTTCAACAGCAGACCGAGGTAATCCTCCCACATGGCGCGGTATTGTTCGTCGGTAAGGGGGGCGTTCTCGTAATCGTAGAAGTCCGTCCCGTCCGACAGGAGATGCACGGAGCCCAGCACCACGTCGTAGGGACGCGCCCGCAGCAGCCGTTCGCTCTCCTCCAAAGAGGCGTAGGGCTGTCCCAGCTCGATGCCCCGCAGAAGGGTCAGCCTGCCCGCGTATTTCTCCTTCGCCGCGAGGAATTCCTGTTCCTCCGCAAGGTGGTCCGGCGCTCCGCACCGCCCGGCAAGGACGGCGTCCAGCTCGTAATGATTGGTGAGCGCCAGCGTGCCGACGCCCGCCCGGATCGCCGAATCGCACATGGCGTCCAGCGTGCCCTCTGCGTCAAAGGAAATATGGTTATGCGTATGACATTCGATCAATGGCATAGGGATCACTCATTTCTAAAACAGTGTCAGTTGGTTGGATTCCGGCATCCCTTCCAGACAGCCGTACTGCCGCAGCAGCTCTACCACGCTCCTGCCCACGCCCGGCTCGTTTTCCAGCTCCTCCACCGTGGTGGCTCTGCCGGAGGCGAGGGCGGCGCAGATCCGCTCCGACGCGCTGGCTCCCACCCCTACCAGAGAGGTGAAGGGCAGGCGCACTTTGCCGTTTTCCGGCAGGAAGCGGGTGGCGTCGGACTTATAGACCCGCACGGGCAGAAATTCCACCTTACGGGCGTACATTTCCACCACCAGATTCAGAATGACGATCATGTTTTCGTCCTTCGCCGTGGGGTTTTGCAGATTGTGCAGCTCCCGCAGGCGCGCTTTGATGGCGGGGAGCCCCTGCATGACCAGCGCCCCGTCGAACACGTCGGATTTGACGGTGAAATACGTGGCGTAGAACTCCACCGGATAGTTGATCTTGAACCAGCCGATGCGCAGGGCGGAAATGACGTACGCCGCCGCGTGCGCCTTCGGGAACATATACTTGATCTTCTGGCAGGATTCGATGTACCAGTCCGGCACGTCGCACTTTTTCAGCTCCGCGATCAGCTCCGGCGTCAGCCCCTTGCCCTTCCGGGTGCGCTCCATGGATTCGAACGCCACGGAGGAATCCACGCCCTTTTGCATCAGGTAGACCATGATGCTGTCCCGGGTCCCGATGACCTCGTTGATGGTGCAGGTGCCGTTGGCGATCAGATCCTTCGCGTTCCCCAGCCAGATGCCCGTCCCGTGGGAGATCCCGGAGATCTGCACCAGATCGGAGAAGTTCTGGGGTTTGGCGTCCAGGATCATCTGCATGGCGTAGCCGGTGCCGAACTCCGGCAGCCCCAGCGTTCCCAGCGGGCAGTCGATCTCCGCGGGCGTCACGCCCAACGGTCTTGTGGTTTTGAACAGATCATAGACGTCCGGGTCGTTCATGGGCAGCGCCATCATGGATTTGCCGGTGTATTCCTCCAACACCCGGTAGATGGTGGGCACGTCGTGACCGAGGATGTCCAGCTTGAGCAGGGTATCGTGCAGATATTCAAAGGCGAAGTGGGTGGTGATCACGCCGGAGGACTCTTTTTCCGCCGGATACTGCACCGGCGTGAAATCGTAGATCTCGTACTGCTTCGGGATGACCACGATGCCCCCCGGGTGCTGCCCGGTGGTGCGCTTGATGCCCACGCAGCCGTTGATGAGCCGCTCCTGCTCGGCGCGGGTGAGGTTTTTCCCCGCGTCCTCCAGATAATGCTTGACGAAGCCGAAGCAGGTCTTGGATTGCAGGGTGCCCACCGTTCCGGCGCGGAAAATGTTTTCCTTGCCGAAGAGCACTTCCGTGTATTTATGCGCCGCGGACTGCACGTCGCCGGAGAAGTTCAGGTCGATATCCGGCGCTTTCTCCCCGTGGAAACCGAGGAACGTCTCGAAGGGGATGTTGTGCCCGTCCACGATCATCTTCTTTTTGCAGTGGGGGCAGTCCTTGTCCGGCATATCGAAGCCGGAGCCGTAAGAGCCGTCCAGCACGAACTCGCTGTGTTTGCAGATGGGGCATCTCCAGTGGGGAGGCAGGGGGTTGACCTCGGAAATATGCGCAAGCGTCGCGATGAAGGAGGAGCCCACCGACCCGCGGGAACCCACATAATACCCGTGTTCCTCCGAGTTGCGCACCAAATTCCGCGCGATGACATAAAGCACCGCGTACCCGTGCTCGATGATGGAGTTAAGCTCTTTGTCCATGCGCGCCTGCACCACTTCCGGCAGTGCCTCGCCGTACAAATCGTGCGCCGTCTTGTGACAGGTGCGCACCAGATCGTCCTCCGCCCCCGGGATCTCCGGCGTATAGGTGCCGTCCGGGATGGGTTTCAGCAGCTCGATGCTGTCCGCGATCTTCCGGGGGTTCTCCACCACCACCTCATGCGCCTTCTCTTCCCCGAGGAAAGAGAATTCCTCCAGCATTTCCCCGGTGGTTTTGAAGTACAGCTTGGTCTCCCGCCCGCCGTCGGTAAATTTCTGCCCGATCAGCAGGATCTGCCGGTAAAGCTCATCCTCCGGGTCCAGAAAATGCACGTCGCCGGTGGCGCAGACGGGCTTGCCGACCTGTTCCGCCACCCGCAGGATGGTGCGGTCGTTTTCCTGCAACTGCCGCCTTGCCTGTTCCGGATCGGTGCCCAGATCCCCGTCCTCAAAGAGGAACCAGTTGTTGGTCCAGGGCTGGATCTCCAGATAATCGTACAATTCCGCGATCTTGCAAAGCTCGTCGAAGGATTTTCCCTGCATCACCGCCTGATACAGCTCTCCGGCGATACAGGCGGAGCCGATGATCAGCCCCTCCCGGTGCTCCTGCAAAACGGTTTTCGGGATGCGGGGATGGCGGCTGAAATAGTTCAGGTAGGAATAGGATACCAGCTTATACAGGTTCTTCAGACCCGTCTGATTCTTCGCAAGCAGCACGATATGATAGCTCCGCAGCCGCTTCGGATCGCAGTGCTCCGCCATGGCGGAGACCATTTCGTCCGTGGTATGGATGCCGTTGTTTTGCAGCTTGCGGATCATGCAGTCGAAGATACGCGCCAGCATCTCCGTGTCCGCATCGGCACGGTGGTGGTCAAAGTCGCCCAGCTTGAAATACCGCGCGAGGGCGTCCAGCGTGTGGCGCTTCTGGTCCGCGTTGATATAGCGGGAAAGGGACAGGGTGTCCAGACAGGGGTTCGGGAAGGACAGCCCGTAGTCCGTCGCCGCCTTGCGGATAAAGGAGCAGTCAAACGCCGCATTGTGCGCCACCAACATCTGTCCGTCAGCAAACCGCAGGAAGCTCTCCACCGCTTCCCTGCGTTTGGGCGCTCCCGCCACCATCTCGTCCGTGATGCCGGTCAGCTTGGTGATCTCCGCCGGGATGGGCATTTCCGGGTCCACAAAGGTGGCAAAGGTATCCAGCAGTTTCCCGCCTTGATAGCGCACGGCGGCGATCTGCGTGATGCCGCAGGTCTGGGCGGAAAGACCGGTGGTCTCGATATCAAAGACCACGAACGGGTCTTCCCCGAAGGTTTTGTTATCCTTCTGTTCGGCGTAGAAGAATACCGCGCGGGCGGTATCGTCCACCAGATAGCCCTCCATGCCGTACAGGGGTTTGACCTCCGGGGTCTTCGACACCGCCTTCATGATTTCCGGGAAGGCCTGCAGATTGCCGTGATCGGTGATGGCTACCGCCGGACAGCCCCACGCCTTGCAGCGCTTGATGAGGTCTGCGGGGTCGGTCAGCGCGTCCATGGTGGACATATTGGTGTGGCAATGCAGTTCCACCCGCGGTTCGGGGTGGGTCTCCTTGCGGGAGATGCCCTTGACCGTCGCCATAGCGCTGGCGCGGACCACGATCTCCCCGTCAAAGTCGGAATATGCCGCGCGCCCTTCCACGATCACGAACGCCGGCGCCTTGGGGAACTTCGTCCCCTTCGCCGCCTGAAAGCGCAGCATAACGGAAGCTTCCCCGTCCGTGACGAACATCCGGAAGCTGTTCTTTTCCTTTTCGTAGTTCTCTTTTTCTTCCCAGGAGAAGAGTTTCCCCGCAAAGGCGACAAAGCTGTCCGCCTTGATCTGCCGGATGGGGATGAGCGCGGAGCGGTTCTTCAACGTGCCGTAGCAAACCTCCGGGGAGGTGATGTCCATCTGCATCCTGCCGGTTTGCAGCAGCGTCCGCCCGTCCGCCGTCTGCTCCACCGTCGCTTCGTCGGCGGGGAGCGCCTCCAGCGCCATGCTTTTGCCGGCTTCCGCCGCGTAGGCGGTATCCGATTCTTCCCGCGCCGCCATGCGCAGGGCAAGCACGCCCTCCGCTTCGTAGATGGCGGGGTCGATCTTTTCGCCGATGATCTCCACCGTCACGTTCAGGGCGAATTGCCCGAAAATACACTCCTCCAGAAAGCGTTTCGCGCCGCTGTATTCCACCAACGACGAGGAAGCGCCGGAACGCAGCCGAATCTCCAGCCGCATGGCGTTCCGGTCGAACGTACTCTTGCTATCCTCAAAAAAACCGTGGCTGACGCCCTCCCCGGTGCAGCGCTGCAGCCAACGGAGCAGCCCCGGCACGCAGAGTTCGGAAAAGCTCTCCGGCGGATACGTCGGGAACAGCCGCGCGTCGTTCAGCTGATACCCCTCTTTGATCAGCTTTTCCAGCGCGAACAGCTTCCGCGGATCTTCCGGCGCGCCAAAAGCGCAGGCAAGCTCCACCCGCTTCTCCTCCCGGTGCACCTTGACCGAAAGGGAGCGCATCCTGCCCACCAGCTCTTCCTGCTCCCGCTTCAGTTCCAAGCGGGGAAATTTCTTTTTGAAGGCCTCCAAAACCTCGGTATTCATGCGTTTCTCTTACCTTTTCCGTACGTTTCGACTATGCTTCTCCCAGCAGGCGCAGGATCTCCCCCCACAGGGTGGGAAGGATCTCCTCCTCCGGGAGTTTCCCCACGATCTCGCCCTTGCGGAACAGCAGGGCTTCCCCTTTTCCTCCCGCGACGCCCACGTCCGCTTCCCGGGCTTCCCCCGGTCCGTTGACCGCGCAGCCCATCAGCGCCACGGTTACCCGTTTGTCGGCGGAAACCTCCAGCCGGTCGATTTTCTCCTGCAGCGCTTCCGCGTAGCGGATCAGATCCACCTCCGTCCGCCCGCAGGTGGGACAGGAGATCAGGTTCACCCCGCCGGTGCGCCCGCAGGCGCGCAGGATCTCCTTCGCCGCCCGGACTTCCTCCACCGGGTCCGCCGTCAGGGAGACGCGGATGGTATCCCCGACGCCGTCGCAGAGCAGCGCTCCGATGCCTACGGCGGATTTGATGCTCCCGCTCCGCAGGGTGCCGGTCTCCGTCACCCCCAGATGCAGCGGGTAGTCGCAGCGTTCCGCCAGCAGGCGGTTTGCCCGGATCATCCCCGGCGCGTCCGAGCATTTGACGGAAAGCACCAGATCGTGAAAATCGTATGTTTCAAACGCCTGTGCCGCCCGCAGGGCGCTTTCGCACAGGGCTTCCGGGACGGGACCGCCGTATTTCGTCAGCAGCTCCCGTTCCAGCGAGCCGCCGTTGATCCCGATGCGGATGGGGATGCGTTTTTCCCGGCAGATCTTCGCCACGGCGCGGATCCCCTCCTCCGAACCGATGTTGCCCGGATTGATGCGGATCTTGGCGATGCCCGCCTCCGCGGCGGCAAGCGCCAGCCGGTAATCGAAATGGATGTCCGCCACCAGCGGCACCGGCGAATGTTCGCACAGGTAAGCCACCGCTCCCGCCGCCTCTTTCGTATTCACCGTGACCCGCACGATGTCGCAACCGGCGTTTGCCAGCGCGTTGATCTGCGCCAGCGTCTTTTCCTTGTCCGCCGTGGGGGTATTGGTCATGGACTGCACCGCAATGGGCGAATCCCCCCCGATGGGGACGTTTCCCACGCGGACCGTCCTGCACGTTCTCCGTTCCATATCCGTTTCCCCGCTTAAAACAGCCCGATCAGATCCTTAAAGAAGATCAGGATCATCAGGGCGAACAACAGCAGCATACAGGCCGCATTGAGGGCGTTTTCCACCTTTTTCGGCAGCGGCTTGCGCCGGATCCCCTCGATCACATACAGCAAGAACCGCCCGCCGTCCAACGCGGGGAGCGGCAGCAGGTTGGTGATGGCGAGGGAGACGGAGATGAGCATGGTCAGGCTGCCCAGATTGTAAAGGGTATCCGCCACGCTCTGGCTCTGTTCGATGGTTTCCCCCACCTGCTCGCCGATGGCCACCGGACCGCCCACGGCGTTCAGACCGTACCGCCCGCTGAAGGTATCCACCAGCGAATCCACGGTCATATAGACCATGCTGCAGCCCTGCCAGAAGCTCTCGTACAGGATCACCAACGGCGTTTTTTGCCGGGCATAGACCTTGAAATCCATCTGCCCGAACGCCACGCCGCTTTCCTCCGTGGGAGCGAACGCCACGTCCTCCAGCAGGATGGTTTCCCCGTTTCTTTCCACCAGAATGTCCACCGGCTCCACGCCGTCGGAAAGGATCTTATAGGAAAGGTCGGGATAGCAGTGGATGGTTTTTCCGTTGACTTCCCGGATGACGTCCCCCACCTGCAGACCATACTGCCCGCTGACGTTTTCCGGCAATAGCTCCGCCACCTGCGTGCTGCCGATGGCGCCGCTGGTGCTGACCAGAAGCAGCATGACCAAAAAGGCCAGCAACACGTTCATCGCCGGCCCCGCAAGCACGATCAGCATCCGCTTGACCAGATGCACCTCGTTGATGGCGTGCCTCCCGATACAGGCGGCAAGCGTCTCCGGGGTTTCGTCCTCCTCCCCCGGTTCCCCCAGCATACGGACATACCCGCCGATGGGAATGGCGCGCAGGGAGAAGGTATTCACCTTTCCTTCCCAGCTCTTGATCTTGGGTCCCATGCCGATGGAAAATTCCAGAATGGCGACCTTGCTCGCCCGCGCGACCAGGTAATGCCCCAGCTCGTGAACGGTGACAAGCAGCCCGAAGATCAGCAGCGTGACCAGTATGGTGACAATCAGCAAAACAGCTCTTCCTTTCCGAAAAACAGGGCGAAAAACGGTTATCCCGCGCGGACAAACCCGCGCGCCGCTTCGTCAGACGCAAAAATCGTTTCCAAAGAGGGGTTCGCGCAGTAGGCGGTCTGCTCCGTCGCCTGAATGACCAGCTCGAACAGTTCTGTGTAGCGGATCTCTCCCCGCAGGAACCGCCCGACGGCTTCCTCGTTGGCGCCGTTCATGGCGGCGGGCAGGTTCCCTCCCCGCGCGATGGCGTCCTTTGCCAGCGCCAGCAGCGGGAAGGTCTCCGTATCCGGACGGGCAAAGGTCAGCTTTTCCAAAGCGAACAGATCCAGCTCCCCTGTCGGACAGGGCATCCGCTCCGGGTAGGTCAGGGCGTATTGGATGCACAGCCGCATATCCGGCACGCCCAGCTGCGCCAGCACGGCGTTGTCCTCAAACTGCACCAGCGAATGAATGACGCTCTCCCGCTGGATGACCACCTCCACCTGCTCCGGGCGGATCCCGAACAGATGCACCGCCTCGATCAGCTCCAGCCCCTTGTTCATCAGGGTGGAGCTGTCCACGGTGATCTTGGCGCCCATTTGCCAGTTGGGATGCTTGAGGGCATCCTCCGGGCGCACGGTCTCCAGAAAGGCGCGGTCCTTACCGAAGAAGGGGCCGCCGGAGCCGGTCAGCAGCAGCTTTTTGGGTCTCCCACCGGATTGCAAGCACTGGAAAATCGCCGAATGTTCGCTGTCCACCGGCAGAATGCGCACGCCCTTTTCCGCCGCGCGGCGCATGACGATCTCGCCGCCGGCGACCAGCGTTTCCTTGTTGGCCAGCGCCACGTCCTTGCCGGCTTCCACCGCCGCAAGCGTGGGGAGCAGACCCAGAATCCCGGTCAGCGCGTTGACCACCATGGGAGAAGGGTCTTCCGCCGCCAAAGCGGAAAGCGCCTCCCGCCCGGTGACGACGCGGACGGATGTGTCCGCCAGCCGCACCCGCAGGGAGGAATAACAGCTTTCATCAATGTATACGGTTCCGGGGCAAAATGCCCGGCACTGGTCCTCCAGCTCTTTTTCCCGCGTTCCCGCCGCGAGCGCCGTGACCCGGATGCCCAGCCTCCGCGCCACGTCCAGCGCCTGGGTGCCGATGGAGCCGGTGGACCCTAACACACAAACAGAGGATACCATCTTACAGCAAGCTGCCCAACGGCGTCAGGTTGACCAGCAGCATCAGGCAGATCGCCACGGGAATGGTGCTGTCAAACCGATCCATTATGCCGCCGTGACCGGGGAAAATCGCCCCGTAATCCTTCACGCCGAACTGCCGCTTCAGTACCGAGGCAAACAGATCCCCGAAGATGGAGATCACGGCCAGCAGCATCGCTGCAAGGGGCACACCTGCCAGCACCACGGGGGGAGCGTCCCACCCCTGCGCGAAGCCGAAAACGATCAGCGCCACAGCGCCGGTGCCCGCCACGCCGCCCACGGCGCCCGCGACGGTCTTTTTGGGGGAAATTTCCGGGCAGAGCTTGCGCTTCCCGAGGAAATAGCCGGTAAAATACGCCAACGTGTCCGCGACCCACGGGATGCACAACGCCACCCAGAGCCACAGGTTCGTGTGGACGACGTGATTGGATGCGTCCACCGACGTAAGAGCTGCCAGCCGGCTCAAAGCGTCGAAGCCCAGCGTGACGTAGACCGCCATGCCGAATTGCAGCATCAGCCGGTCCGTAGGCAGCTTGCCATGCCGCAGCACCGCCGCGACGAGATAAACGAGGACCAGCAGGACCCGGCACAGCTCGGTCGTCACCCTCCGCAGGTCGGAGACGAGGTTGATCAGATCCGCCGAAACGTCGGTGGTATGCGCCGTCGTGCTCCACCAATCGTTACACACGTTCGGAATGACGACGTAAGCGGCGCAAAGCAGCATCGTCGCCAGCGTCAGCCACCATTCCCGGCGCAGTCCGATACAGCCGGTGATCTCAAAAATCGCCACCGCCGCCAGCAGACCGAACACCGCCGCCAGCACCGGGTAGGGAGCAAACAGCAGGACCGGGATGAAGATCGCCAACGCGACCACAGCCGTCAGTATCCGTTTCAGCATACAAAACTCCCCTTTCTTCAGGTGCGCCCGAACCGGCGGGATCGGGTCTCAAAGGCGTGCAGCGCCCGGTACAGCTCCTTCGGCTTGAAATCCGGCCAGCAGACCTCCGTGAAATAATACTCCGCGTAAGCGGATTGCCA
>JAFLUP010000044.1 GCA_022508745.1 Oscillospiraceae bacterium
CGCCTGCGCGCCAAAATGCTACGCATTTTGACACTTGCAAAGCCGATAGGAATTTTCGGTCCGGCGCATGTCCGGACCGAAAATGAATTTTATTGTAACTTACGTTAGCTGAACTTTTTAAGATGGTTCGGCAGGATATATATTCCAATACTCCCCGCAAGGTGTTTCGAAGCAAGAAAAACACCTTGCTTTTTCTTTTTTTGCGGAAAATCTTGACAATCTGCCTTATTAGGGGTATACTCCTATATTGAAAGATTTTGCACGGAAAGAGGAACTGTATTCTTATGGAAGAAATCAGACAAAAGGTATATACCGGCGAACGTCCCCTTTTCCACGGAAAGGACCTGAAGCTCTACGACACCATTTTTACCGACGGCGAATCCCCCCTGAAGGAAAGCCGCAACATCGAACTTTACGGCTGTATGTTCCAGTGGAAATACCCTCTCTGGTACGCGAAGGACATCGTTGCGAAGGACTGCACCTGGCTGAAAATGGGGCGCTCGGGGGTCTGGTATACGGACAACATCACCCTGGAAAACTGCGTGATCGACGCACCCAAGAACTTCCGCCGCTGCCACGGCGTGAGATTGCATAACGTCTCCTTCTCCGACGCGGCGGAGACCCTCTGGTCCTGCGAGGACGTGGTGCTGGACCGCGTGGTGGCGACGGGGGACTACTTCGGCATGAACAGCAAAGGGCTGAAAATCAACGATTTCACCCTGTACGGCAACTACGCTTTCGACGGCGCGCGGGACATCGAAGTCCATAACGCGAAAATGGTCTCCAAGGATTCCTTCTGGAATGCGGAGAACGTGACGGTGTACGATTCCTTCATCTCCGGGGAATATCTGGGCTGGAATTCCAAAAATCTGACGTTTGTCAACTGCACCATCGAGAGCTTGCAGGGGATGTGCTACATCGAAAATCTGGTCATGAAGAACTGCAAGTTGATCAATACCACCCTGTCCTTTGAATACTCCACGGCGGACGCGGAGATCCACAGCCGCATCGACAGCGTTTTCAACCCGTCCGGCGGCGTCATCCGCGCGGACGAGATCGGGGAGCTGACCATGGATCCGGAACGGATCGATCCTTCTAAAACGACCATTCTTGTGGGAAAAGAAAAGGAAACGAACGTATGAACAACGAATGGTTTGATACTGAAATTGACCGGCGGCAGAGCAACTCCCTGAAATGGGACGTTTCGCCGGACGAGCTGCCCATGTGGGTAGCGGATATGGACTTCCGCGCCGCACCCGCTATCCGCGACGCCATCTTTGAACGGGCGATGCACGGGGTGTTCGGTTACGCCACGGTCACGGACGCGTGGTACCGCGCTTACGGGGAGTGGTGGGGCACCCGCCACGGCTTCCCCATCCCGCCGGAGTGGCTGATCTTCTGCACCGGCGTGGTACCCGCCATCTCCACTACCGTCCGCAAGCTGACGACGCCGGCGGAAAAGGTAGTCCTCCAGACGCCGGTCTACAACATTTTCTTCAATTCCATCGAAAACAACGGCCGGCGCGTGCTGGATTGCCCGCTGGTCTACGATGAGCAGGCGCACAGCTACGACATCGACTTCGAAGCGCTGGAGAACGCCCTCTCCGACCCGCAGACCACCCTGATGATCCTCTGCAACCCCCACAACCCCGTTGGAAAGATCTGGGATCGGGAAACGCTGGCGAAAATCGGCGATCTCTGCAAAAAGCACCACGTCACGGTGATCTCCGACGAGATCCACTGCGATCTGGTGGATCCCGACTGCGCCTATGTTCCCTTCGCCACTGCGTCGGAGGTCTGCCGGGAGATCAGCATCACCTGCATCGCGCCGTCCAAGGCGTTCAACATCGCGGGGCTGAACACGGCGGCGGTGGTCATACCCAACGAGGCGCTGCGCAACCGCGTCAACCGCGCACTGAACACGGACGAGGTCGCCGAGCCCAACGCCTTCGCCGTCGAAGCCACCGTTGCCGCCCTCACCCAGGGGGGCGAATGGCTGGACGGGCTGCGGCAGTACATCTTTGAAAATAAGCGGATCGCTTCCGACTTCCTCGATAAGGAGCTTCCGCTGATTTCTCTCGTCCCCTCCCGCGCCACCTATCTGCTCTGGCTGGATTGCAGCGCCTTACCCGGAGACACAACGGCGTTTGCCGCTTTCCTGCGGGAGAAAACCGGGCTGTATCTTTCCGCCGGCGCACAGTACGGCGGGCACGGGAACCGCTTCCTGCGCATGAATGTCGCCTGCCCGAAGAAAACCCTGTTTGACGGCCTCGCCCGCCTGAAACGAGGCGTAGACCTGTATCTCTCATAAGTCTCCCCCGCTTTTTTGCCCGCTTTCCGTCTAACGGTCAGCGGGCTTTTTCTTTTTTTAGAAAAGTGGAAAAAAATTTCTCTGCAAATATTGACAAATCAAATTTTATGTGTTATACTGTCCCCCGTGAAGAATATTGACTTGTCAATATTTAGCGAAAATTCGGGGAAAGAAAGGGTGTACTGTCATGGAAAGGGATGGCATCATCATCGGCGGGTTCGTTCACCTCTCCACCGCGCTGACCATTTTGCAAAAAAATCTGGAGCGAGTGAAGTACGACCGCGTGCATCACCTGAACCTCAAAAACAGCGAGGTGCTGGTCATGTACCTGTTCTATGACAATCCGGAAGGGCTGTCCGCTGAGCAGCTCTCGCGGGAATGTCAACTGGACCGTTCCCTGATTTCCCGCAGTTTGCGGTCGTTGAGCAGCAAAAAGCTCATCACCTGTCCGCGTCCCTCCGAAAGCAAACGGAGGTATGGCAGCAAGCTGGTCCTGACGGAGGAAGGCAAGCGCCTCGGCGCTCTCCTCAAGCAGTACGCCAAGGAAGTGGAAGCCTTCCTGAACGTGGGGATTCCCAGAGAAGAGCTGCTCATCATGTATAAGACGCTGGACACGCTCTGCGAGCGGTTTGAACTGCTCAACAGAGAGTCCCGCGCACTCAAAACGGCAAAAAAAGAAGAAGAATAAATCATCAAATCAAAAGGAGATCTTACTATGGTACTCGAGAAAGTGCAAGAAATGCTGGCAGAACGGCTGGGCATCCCGGCGGAGGAGATCACGGCGGAATCCGAATTTTCCGCGCTGGGTCTGGACTCTCTGGATTTCGCGGAAATGCTGATGAGCGTGGAAGAGGAATTCGGTGTCTCCGTAGAAGCGGACGCATCCATCAAAACCGTCGGTGCGCTGGTCGAAAAGCTGGAAGCGCTGAAGGGCTGATTATGATGACGTCTCCAATTTGCGATCTGCTGCATATCCGCTATCCCGTCTTTCAAGGCGGGATGGCTTGGATATCGGACGGAAAGCTGGCCGCCGCCGTCTCTGAGGCGGGCGGGCTGGGCATCATTTCCGCCATGAACGCGGAGGCGGGCTATCTGCGGGAGCAGATCCGCATCGCCCGCTCCCTGACGGACCGTCCCTTCGGCGTGAATATCATGCTGATGAGCCCGCACGCGGACGACGTCGCCCAAGCCGTTATCGACGAGGGCGTTCCCGTAGTGACCACCGGCGCGGGCTCCCCCGCGAAATACCTGCCCGCATGGAAAGCGGCGGGGATCACGGTGATCCCGGTGGTGGCTTCCGTCGCTTCCGCAAAGATGGCGGAACGCGCGGGTGCGGACGCGGTCATCGCGGAAGGGCAGGAATCCGGCGGACACATCGGTGAACTGACCACCATGGCGCTGGTGCCGCAAGTGTGCGACGCGGTGCAGATCCCTGTGCTGGCAGCCGGCGGCATCGCCGACGGGCGCGGCATGGCGGCTGCCTTCATGCTGGGCGCCTGCGGCATCCAGATGGGCACCCGTTTTCTGGTCGCCACCGAGTGCGGCGTTCACCAGAACTACAAGGACCTGGTGCTGCGCGCCACAGACGTTTCTACCGTCGTCACCGGCAGACGCTTCGGCGGAAACACCTGCCGCGGTCTGAAAAATCCCTTCAGCCGCAACTTTGTGCAGGTGGAATACCAACCGGAAACGACTCCGGAGGACGTGGCGAATCTGGGGGTCGGCGCTCTGCGCCTCGCCGCCGTGGAGGGGGACGTCAAGAACGGCAGCTTCCTCGCGGGGCAGATTTCCGGCATGGTCCGCAAGGAGCAATCCGCTTCGGAGATCATCCAAGAGATCTGCGGGCAGTGCGAAGCCCTTCTGGGTGGAAACCGCATCTAAAACGGATTTTTTCTGGCCGAACGGTCAGAGAAGGAAAAGAGTATCGCTATGGCTAAAATCGCATTCCTCTTCTCCGGGCAGGGGGCACAGCATCCCGGCATGGGGAAAGATCTATATGAGCAGAACGCATCCGTGCGCGCCTTGTTTGACCGCGCGGAAGCGCTGCGTCCCGGCACGCTGGCGCAGATGTTTGACGGGGACGCGGAGACCCTCCGCGCCACGGAAAACACGCAGCCCTGTCTCTACCTTGCCGACTACGCTCCCGCCGCGGTTCTCGCGGAAGCGGGGATCCGTCCGGCAGGCGTGGCGGGATTCTCTCTGGGCGAGCTGCCCGCGCTGGCCTTCGCCGGCACCATGGACCCGGCGGACGGGTTCGCGCTCACGGTGCGCAGAGGGATCCTGATGGGGGAAGCTACCCGGGAGAGAAAAAGCTCCATGGTCGCCGTCATCAAGTTGGACAACGCCACGGTGGAACGGCTTTGCGGCGAATTCCACGCCGTATATCCCGTCAACTACAATTCCGCCGGCAACCTTTCGGTGGCAGGGGACGAAGCGGAGCTTGCCGCCTTTGCCGAACGGGTCAAGGAAGCGGGCGGACGTGCGCTCCCCCTCAAGGTGGCGGGCGGCTTCCATTCGCCTTTTATGGATAACGCCGCGGCGAAATTTGCCGCCGTTTTGAAGGAAACGCCCTTCCGTGCGCCGGAGATCCCGGTGTACGCCAACTTTAACGCCACCCCCTACGGGGCATCGGTGGCGGACGCCCTCTCCATGCAGATGAACCACCCGGTGCGCTGGGAGCAGACCATCCTTCGCATGGCGGAGGACGGCTTCGACACGTTTATCGAAACCGGCGTGGGCAACGTGCTTGCCAAATTGGTCACCCGCATCCTGCCGGAAGCGAAGGTATTCACCGCCGAGACCGCAGAGGATTGCGCGAAGGTGGCGGAGGAGGTACGCGCCCATGCTTAACGGGAAGGTCGCCGTCGTCACCGGCGGCTCCCGCGGGATCGGGCGGGAAATCTGTTTAGAGCTGGCAAAGCGCGGCGCTGACGTGGCGTTCCTGTACGCCGGCAACGCCGACGCCGCCGGGGA
Organism: Oscillospiraceae bacterium; assembly: GCA_022508745.1. Lineage (GTDB taxonomy): Bacteria > Bacillota > Clostridia > Oscillospirales > CAG-382 > Coliplasma. Next base: position 5,285 of record JAFLUP010000044.1, read on the forward strand.
AACCCTCTCGCTCCTGCGGGAACAGAACGTCCGCGCGGAGGCGTATCAGTGCGACGTTTCGGATGCTTCCGCCGTGCGGGAGGTCTTCAAAACGCTGCTTGCCGCCTTCGGCACCGTGGATCTTCTGGTGAACAACGCGGGCGTCACCCGAGACAAGCTGGCGATGATGATGAAGGAGGAGGACTTTGAACGGGTGCTCTCCGTCAACCTGCAAGGCGCGTTCTACTGCGCAAAGCAGGTCATCCCCGTCATGGTGAAAAAGCGCAGCGGGAAGATCATCAACATTTCCTCCGTTTCCGGGCTGATGGGCAACGCGGGGCAGTGCAACTATGCCGCTTCCAAGGCGGGCTTGATCGGGCTGACCAAATCCCTCGCCCGGGAGCTCGCGCCCCGGGGCATCACCTGCAACGCGGTGGCTCCCGGCTTTGTGGAGACGGACATGACGGCCTCCCTTGCGGAAAACAATCCGCTTTTGGACAACATTCCGCTGAAGCGCTTCGCGAAACCCGCGGAGGTGGCAAAGCTGGTCGCCTTCCTTGCCTCCCCTGACGCGGATTACATCACCGGCGAAACCATCCGCATCGACGGCGGACTCGCCATCTGAATACGCAAAATACCCTTGTTTGAGAAAGGATAGGATACATCCATGGCAAAAAGAGTTGTGATCACGGGGATCGGGGCGGTAACGCCCATCGGAAACAACGTCCCCGCTTATTTTGAAGGACTGCGGACCGGAAAGAACGGCATCGCGCCGCTCACGCGGTTCGACCCCACCGACTACAAGTGCAAGGTGGTGGCGGAGGTCAAGGACTTCGACCCCTCCGCCTGCTTTGACCCTCTGACCCGCCGCAAGACCGACCTGTACGTGCAGTACGCGGTCTGCGCCGCGCAGGAGGCGGTGGACGACAGCGGCATCCTCGGCAACGTGGATGAAAACGAGCTGGGCGTCTACGCCGGTTCCGGCGTGGGCGGCATCAACACCATCTGCGAGGAGGAAGGAAAGCGGCTGCAAAACGGCCCGAAGGGGGTCAGCCCGCACTTCGTCCCCAAAATGATCATCAACATCGCCGCCGGGCAGATCGCCATCCGCTTCCACGCCCACGGTCCCGCCATGTGCGTGGCTACCGCCTGCGCTACGGGATCCACCGCCGTCGGGGAAGCCTTCCGCGCCATCCGTGACGGCTATCTGACCGCCGTCATCTGCGGCGGCACCGAAGCTGCCGTCAATCCCCTTGCCATTTCCGGCTTTATCAACTGTATGGCGCTCTCCCAATCGCAGGATCCGAACGCGGCTTCCCTGCCCTTCGACAGTCGCCGCGGCGGATTCGTCCTCGGGGAAGGCGCCGCCATGCTGGTGCTGGAGGAATACGAGCACGCCGTCGCCAGAGGCGCGAAGATCTACGCGGAAGTTGCGGGCTACGGCGCCACCTGTGACGCCCATCACGTCACCGCCCCCGACCCGGAAGCCAAGCAGACCATCCGCGCCATCGCACAGGCGATGGAAGGCGTGGCGTACGACCCGGCACGCACCTATGTCAACGCCCACGGCACCGGCACCAAGCTCAACGACAAGGTGGAAACGCTGGCGTTCAAGACCTACTTCGGAGAAGGCGCTTCCAAGCTGCACATCAGCTCCACGAAGTCCATGACCGGCCATATGCTGGGCGCGGCGGGAAGTGCGGAGCTGCTGGCCTGCATCCTCGCGCTGCAGGAGGATCTCGTCCCCCCCACCATCAACCTGACATCCCCCGATCCGGAGCTGGATCTGGATTACACGCCCAACACGGCGGTGCACACGCCCATCGACACGACAGTTTCCACGTCTCTGGGCTTCGGCGGGCATAACACCTGCCTGGTGCTGAAGAAGGTCGCGAAATGAACCGGGAGGAACTGATGACCCTGCTCCCCCACCGGGATAATATGCTGCTTCTGGACGAAGCTGACGTCGTGGAGGGCAAAGCGCAGGGCAAAAAGCGGATCCGTCCGGAGGAATTCTTCCTGCAAGGACATTTCCCGGGAAACCCTATCGTTCCGGGGGTGATTTTGTGCGAGATCCTCGCGCAATCCGCCTGCGTCCTGCTGGGGGAACAGATCCACGGTCCCGTCCGCACCGTGCTGACGGGGTTGGACGGCGTTCGCTTCAAGCGCCCCGTGCAACCGGGGGACCTGTTCACCACCGAGTGCGTGATCGAAAAACAGAAACCGCCCTTCTACTGGGCGAAAGGGACCGGCCGCGTGGAAGGCGAGCTTTGCGTCAGCGCTTCCTTCTCCTTCGCCGTATTCCCGGAAAATACCGACGGTTGACGTCCTTCCAAAGAAAGGATCGGTAGCTTATCATGCTGCATTTATTTTCTCATCTCCGCATGGAAAAACCGGACGGTGCGTCCGGCGCTTCCGGCGGGGATCCCGAGGTGCGCTGCCCTGCCTGCAAGGCCTCTCACCGGCGCGACCTCCTCATGAACAGTTTGTACGTATGCCCCGCCTGCGGCGGGTATGTGCGCATCCCCGCCCGGGATCGCATCCGGCTTCTGGCGGACGAGGGCAGCTTCGCGGAGCTGGACGAGACCCTGACCTCCGTGGACTTCCTCTCCTTCCCGGAATACCAAAATAAGCTGGACAAGGCAAAACAAAGTACCGGCGAGAAATGTGCCGTCGTTTCCGGCGTGATGCAGGTGCAAGGGATCCCCTGCGCCGTTTTCGCCATGGATTCCCGCTTTGTCATGGCCAGTATGGGCTCCGCCGTGGGGGAAAAGATCACCCGCCTGTTTGAGTATGCCACGGAAAACGGGTTGCCCGTGCTGGGCGTGCTCTGCTCCGGCGGTGCGCGGATGCAGGAGGGCATCGTTTCCCTCATGCAGATGGCAAAGTGTAGCGGCGCCGTCCGCAAGCACAGCGACGCGGGACTGCTTTATCTTTCCCTGCTGACCGATCCGACCACCGGCGGCATGACCGCTTCCATCGCCATGGAAGGGGACGTCACCCTTGCAGAACCGAAAACCCTCATCGGCTTTGCCGGTCGCCGTGTGATCGAGCAGACCACCGGCGCGGAGCTGCCGAAGGACTTCCAGACGTCGGAATTCCTGCTGGAGCACGGGTTTGTGGATAAGATCCTGCCCCGGGAGGAACAGCGGGAGACCATCGCGCTGCTGCTCCGTCAGCACCAAAAGGAACTGACCCCGGACGGTTGAGAGAAAGGAAGGAGCACACACTCATGACTGCTTATGAAAAAATGAAGGCGGTGCGCGCTTCCGACCGGCCGAAGGGACGGGACTTTGTGGAAGCGCTGTTCACCCAGCGCGTAGAGCTCTGCGGCGACCGCCGGTATGCGGAGGACCCCGCCATCCTTGCGGGCATCGGCTACCTGGGGGACGTACCGGTAACCTACATCGCCATGGACAAAGGCAAAGATCTGGCGGAACGCATGAAAAAACACTTCGGCTGTCCGATGCCGGAAGGCTACCGGAAGGCGCTGCGTCTGATGAAACAGGCGGAGAAGTTCCGCCGCCCGGTGGTCTGTATCGTGGATACGCTGGGGGCGCATCCGGGCGCAGACGCGGAGGAACGCGGGCAGGGGCAGGCGATCGCCGAGAACCTGTTTGAAATGATGGGGCTGCAAACCCCCATCCTCTCTGTGGTGGTAGGCGAAGGCGGCAGCGGCGGCGCATTGGCGCTGGCGGTAGCCGACCGCGTCTATATGCTGGAAAACGCCGTCTATTCCGTCATCACGCCGGACGGCTGCGCCAGCATCCTCTGGAAGGACGCCTCCCGCGCCCAAGACGCGGCGGACTGTCTGCACATCACGGCGGAGGACATGGTCTCCTTCGGCGTGGCGGAAGGGATCGTCCGGGAGGACTTCGCGCACTTCGACCAAATGTGCGGTGAACTCAAGGAGCTGCTGCTGGGCGAGTTGAACGCCCTGCGGGGACTTTCCGATGAACAACTGCTGGAGGAACGCTATCAGCGCTTCCGCCGGATCGGCGTTTATCAGGAGGATGGGAGCGTAAACGGATGAGTGCCCTTTACCCACATTTCTGTACCGTTTCGGGGAGCGAGGAGATGACGCTCCACATCCCCGAAACCTTCAATTTTGCCTACGACGTGGTGGACCGCATGGCAAAGGAACACCCCGAACAGCGTGCGCTGGTCTGGGTGCAGGATGAAAGCTGTGCGCTGTATGCACAGACGGCTTGCCATGAGCGGGTATTGACCTTCGGGGAGATGTCCCGCCTCTCCAATCAAGCCGCCAACTTTCTCGCCGCGCAGGGCGTAAGCAAAGGCGACCGCGTGATGCTGCTGCTGAAGCGGCACTACGTCTATTGGTATTTACTGGTGGCGCTGCACAAGCTGGGCGCCATCGCCATGCCCACCGCCTGTATGCTCAATCACAAGGATCTGGTTTCCCACATGCGGGACGCGGAGGTTTCCGCCGTGGTCTGTCTCGGGGAAGAAGCCCTCTGCCAAAAGATCGACGCAGCGGCGAAGGACAGCTCGTCCGTCCGCCTGCTGTGCAGCGTGGGGGCAGACTTCCCCGGCTTTTTGCGGCTGGACGAGGCGATTTCCGCCTATCCCGAGGAGATGGAGCGCGTGGACACCCGCAAGGAGGACCCGCTGCTGCTCTACTTCACCTCCGGCACCACCGGAAAGCCGAAGATCGTCGTTCAGGACGGCATGTACCCGCTGGCGCACATCTCCACCGCTCTGCTCTGGCAGAACGTGCGGGACGGCGGTCTGCACCTCTCCGTCGCGGACACCGGCTGGGCGAAGGCGTCCTGGGGAAAAATTTACGGGCAATGGCTCTGCGGCAGTGCGGTCATGGCCTATGATTTTGACATCTTTTCCGCCACGCGGATGCTGGACGTGCTGAAATCGCAGCGCGTCACCACCTTCTGCGCGCCGCCCACCATTTACCGCTTCTTTGTCAAGAATCGCTTGCTGGACGACGGCTTTGCCCATGTGGAATACGCCGCCACCGCCGGAGAAGCGATCCCCGCGGAGATCGTGGAACAGTTCCGCAAGCTGACCGGGCTTGAGATCCATTCCGGCTACGGACAGACGGAATCCGTCCTGCTGACCGGCGAGTTCGTGGGCGATCCGATCCGTCCCGGTTCCATGGGGAAGGGCTCCCCGCTGTATCACCCCATGGTGGTGAGCGAGGAGGGCAAAGAATGTCCGCCGGGAGAACCGGGCGAGATCGTTCTGCCCCCCGAGGGGCGCTGCCGCGCGGGGCTCTGTATGCGTTCCGCCCCCGGATTGGAGTTGGGGGACAACGGCTGGGACGGTGACCTGTACCGCACCGGGGACATCGCTTATCGCGACGAGGACGGCTATTTCTGGTTCGTGGGCAGAGTGGACGACATGATCAAATGCAGCGGCTACCGCGTCAGTCCGTTTGAAGTAGAAAGCGTGCTGATCCAGCACCCCGCCGTGATGGAATGTGCCGTTACGGGGCTGCCGGACGAACAGCGGGGCTATGTGGTCAAAGCCACCGTGGTGCTTCGCGAAGGCTACACCGCCGGGCTTGCCATGACCAAAGTGCTGCGGGATTTCGTCAAGGAGCAAACCGCCGACTACAAGGTCCCCCGCGTGATCGACTATGTGGACCAGATCCCCTCCACCTTCAGCGGCAAGATCCGCCGCGTGGAGATCCGGGAACGGGACGCCCGCAAGGCAAAGACATAAAAGCACTTACATACGGCAGACAGGGTTTACTTCGACCTTGCCTGCCTTGTTTTTGTATGATTGTCCCGCAGGGGTCAACCAACAATAGAAAAAATCTAAACAAACGGATGATGGACTTCTGATCCCGGATGCGATATACTGCAACCGTCAACGTTGAACAAAAACATCAGGAGGATACCATGATAAACATTGGAAAAAAGATCAGATCCTTGCGAAACCAACACCATATCTCGCAAGAAACACTTGCGGAAAGTATGGGCGTCAGCTGTCAGGCAGTCAGCAAGTGGGAGACAGGCGCCGCCGCGCCGGACATTTCGCTTCTTCCTGCCCTCGCCTGTTTTTTCGACGTCTCTACCGACGAGCTTTTGGATTACAACCGATTTGCAAACGAAAAGAAGATAACGGAAATTCGCGACCGCGCCTACGCGCTGCGCAGAGAACATCCCGAAGAAGCGGAAAAGATCCTGCGCGAAGGTCTGAAAAGCTTTCCCGGAAATGAAATGCTGCTCAACAATTTGCTCTATACCCTGCCCGCAGAACGTTCCGATGAAGCGGAGAACCTCTGCAAGGCGCTGATCGAAACGGCGCAGGACGACGAGGTGAAATTCGACGCACTGCGAATTCTTGCAAAAATATACAGCGCAAACGGGCAAAAAGACCTTTGCGCGGATACACTTGAAAGAATTCCGGAGCTCTACTTTACCAAATTACAGCTTGTAGCCCTTCTTTTGAACGGCGACGCTTCCATGAACGCCGCGCAGAAACAGCTTTTCCTCGATTTTGAATCGATGATCAATATGCTCTCCGTCACCAAGGATCGTTTGATCGAAAAGAATGAACGTGCAGAAGCAAAAACGTGGTGCAACTTCGCTGCCGGAATTTTGGAAGCCATTTTGAAAGAACGAGCGGCGGGCTTTTTGTCCGAAGCATTTGTTTCCCTATGCGAAAACGCTATGCAGGAGTTTCAACTGTGAAACCTGCCATATCAAAAAAATCAAAATCATATTAACCGTTTTCCCGATCCCGATACTATATAGGTGAAAGCTTTCAAATTGTGAGGAACCCGCTTATGAACGACAAACGCGTCTCCGAATTGCTCTCGCAGAATCTCACCTCCCTCTACGGATATGCCTTCGCCCGCCTGTACGACAAGGACATGGTGGACGATCTGGTGAACGAGATCGTATGTGAGATCCTTGCATCCGCAAAAAATCTCCGGGAGGAAGGGGCTTTCTGGGGATTCGCATGGAAAATCGCCGAAAACACCTTCCGGAAATTCATCCGGCGGGAGGAAACAAGCAGACAGTACGAGTCCCTTGACCCGGAGCAAGCAGCAGGGCTGTTCGAACCTTCTGCGGAGCATACATACCTTGCGCAGGAGGAACAGAGCGAAGCGCTCTACCTGCTCCGGCGGGAGCTGTCTCTGCTTTCCCAGACCCACCGGGAGGTCTGCGTGGCGTATTATGTCGAAAACAAGCGGTGTTCCCAGATCGCAAAAGAACAAAACATCAGCGTGGAGATGGTAAAATACCATCTGTTTAAAACACGCAAGCTATTGAAAGAAGGGATCGGTATGACAAGAATGTTAGGAGAAAAAAGCTACAACCCCGGCACGTTCCGGCTGGATTTTTGGGGCGACAGCAACTATTACAACGGTATGTTCGACCGCAGATTGCCCGGCTCTATCCTGTTAGCGGCCTATTACACCCCTATGACCGCGGAGGAGCTTTCCATGGAACTGGGAGTCTCCATGCCCTATCTGGAGGAGGAGATCCAGACGCTGGTGGACGCCGGCGTGCTGGCGAAAAACGGAAACGTCTACCAGACCAATCTGGTCATCGTCACGGAGGACTACGAAAAGGAATTCGTGAGGGGCACCTCCGGTCTGTACCCCGCCGTCGCGGAGCGCATCTTTGAAACTGCCAAGGCGCTGCTGCCGCAGGTGCGGAAGCTGGACTTCTGGGGAAACGACTACGACGACAACCGGCTGCTGTTCGGGCTGTTGAACATCGCCATGGTGAACGGGTGTTTTCTGGCGGGAGACAAATCCCCCGTCGGAGAGGCCAAACCCCTTGCCCTCGGCGGTCATGGCTGGGTGTTCGGGTACGACAACGACTATGTGCACCACCATTACAACGGCGTCACCATGGACAGCCACAATAAAGCGGGCACCGCGTGGTTCTCCGCGGAAAATTACCGCGTCATCCAGGATTGCCAACTATATGATCACTCGCATTTCCTGCAAAAGGTAGAAGCCATGTGCGATGCGATCCTCGGCAAGCCCGAAAGTGATAACGAAACGCTGCCGTGGCTGATGGAAAACGGCTTTCTCCGCAACACGGACGGGATCCTCTCCGCCAACTTCCCTGTGTTTGATGCGCCCGTTTACGAGCAGGTGCGAGAGCTCCTTCGTCCTGCCTCGGAGATGGTCGCAGACTGTATGATCGAGATTTCCGACCGCGCCGAAAAGCTGCTGACGGAACACGCGCCGGACGCGGTGAAGGACCAGTGCGGCGACATCGCCAAGATCCATCACCGTCTGGACGCTGCCGCGTTCCTGATGGAATCCCTTATCGCGGAGGGTAAGCTGACCCTCCCGTCCGAAAAAACGCCCCTCTGCGTCTGGGGCGTCAGAATGTAATCAATTTCGCAAAAAAAGCGCTGCGGGGCCATCCGCAGCGCCTTTTCCTTTATGCACGGCTGAACACATACCAGTGAATCCTGCCGGGATTGCCGAACTGATAATCCCCCGACTTCCATTCGACGAACAAATACGTTGTACCCCCGATTTCCCGGAGATGGTACGCGGAGGCAATCTCCTTTCCCGGATTCAGCAGATAGCCCTTTGTCCATTTGAGTCGGTTCTCCCCATTTTTGGTGACTTGCAAGCACGCCCCGTCCGGAAGGAACGACACCTTGCGGAAGAACAGCTCCTCCTCTGAACGGTTTTGGCGTTTGGGGTCAAACTGCTCCGGCGGATCGGCAAAAAAATCTTTGACCTCCCACTCACCCAAAATCGCATCGTCATTCACAAACGGATAGTCTACAAAATCCCGGCGGCGAATATCGTCCGCGCAGAAAATCCCGTCCGACAGTTTTTCATACACCCAAACGTGCGGCACTCCCTGCCGGTCTTTCCTGTGCAAGAATAGCAGCCGACGTCCCTCCGCCTGCCGGATCGCGTACGGATTGCTGAAGTGATGTCCTTCACACCAAGTGAACAAAACGCCCTTCGTCCACCCTTCATAAACCCAATACGGCTCGCCGTTTTTAAGGAAATACAGCTCGTCGAGCCAACTTTCATGGCTGCTTTTCACGTGTCCGTACAGGAACTGCTCCTCGCTTGGCACAATGTCCAGCAACTTCCATTTGCCGAGGGCTTCCTCGTCATTGACAAACGGAAGGTCGCGCACGTCATCCTGCAAAATGTCCGTGGCAGACGCCCGCCGGACCGGCGCGCGCAGCTCCACTGTCCCGTCGTCATAATAGATCTCATAGTACGCGCCGACGACCTGCGCGGACGCCTCGTCCAACTGTGTCGCCATCGAGCGATATGCGGCGTCCAGCTCCCCTTTTTGGCAAACGATGGACGCGATTTCCCCTGAAAATGTCAGCAGGTTCTGCGCAAACGCGCCTTCCTCCGGCAGCTTGCCGGTGATTTCCACACACGCAGCGAGGTCAAACTCGCTTTCCCGATATTCGCACTCATAATTGATCACGATTGTGCGCCGTCCGACGATTTTCGCAGGAAGCGCCTGCTTCATGCGCTCGATTCTCCCGTAGACGTCCTCCTTGCGCGGAAACACTTCCCGCGTGAGCACTACGGAGATTCCGTCTGCTTTCCTGAACACCAGATCAAACGGTTTCATAGCTTCCTCATTCATCCTTTCCCTGATCGCTGTGAGTTGTTTGAGCTGCGCCTCCGTTTTTGCAAGCGCAGTCCGCAGCTCCGCCAATTTGACGTCCAGAAGCAAAGCAAGATGCTCCGCGGATTCGGAGTGCAGATACACGCGGATTTCGTCCAACGAAAAACCCAACTCCTTGAGCGCAACAATGCGGTTGCACTCCGCGATCTTCGCTGCCGAATAGTAGCGGTATCCGGTGAAACGATCGATCTCGTCCGGTACCAGTAGACCGATGCTGTCATAATACCGAAGCGTTTTCACGGGTAATTGGCAAAGTCTGGAGAGTTCTCCGATCTTATACATACAAACTTGTTCCTTTCCGTCGTTATTTGCAAGGCAGGAAGGGCGCCGCTTTCTGCTTTGCATACACAGCATATCATGACAGTTAAGGGGAGAGTCAAGCCCTTTTTTGCAATTTTTCAAAAAAATTTTGAGCGTGCGAAAAAGCTGCTCTTTCGAGCAGCTTTTCTTTGTTTGATGGATGTTTACTCGCCTTTGACCAGTTTCTCGATCTCGCCGGCGAAGTCGTCCTCGCGCTTCTCGATGCCCTCGCCGCGTTCGTACTTGACGAAGCAGGAGACGGCGATCTTGCCGCCCAGCTCCTTGCCGGTGGCCTCGGTGTACTCTGCGACGGTCATCTTGTCGTCCTTGACATAACCCTGATCCAGCAGGCAGGCGCTCTCATAGAACTTGTTGAGACGGCCTTCGATCATCTTCTCCTTGATGACATCCGGCTTGGAGGCGTTCTTCGGATCGTTATTGATCTGGGTCAGCGCGATCTCCTTCTCGTTCGCCAGCACGTCCTCCGGGACGCAGCAGTGGCAGACATAGGTCGGGTTCATCGCCACGATCTGCATACAGATATTCTTGGCATACTCTGCAAACGCCGGGTTCGCAGCCACAGCCTCGTCCGCCTCGAACTTGGTCACGCACGCGGAAGAACCGCCGCCGTGGACATAGGTGCCGGTCAGCCCCTCGATGACGGTGAACCGACGGATGGACATATTCTCGCCGATGGTGAAGATCTTATCCTTCAGGGTGGCTTCCACGGTCATCTCGCCGCCGTCGAAGGGGAGCGCCAGAAGGGCTGCCACGTCGGCGGGTTTGTTGGCGACGATGGTGCGCAGGATGCCCTGCACGAACTCACGGAAGGTGGCGTTCTTGGCGACGAAGTCGGTCTCGGCATTGACCTCGACCATAGCGGTGACGCCGTCCGCGGTCAGAACGTCAACGACGCCCTCCGCGGCGATGCGGTCCGCCTTCTTGGCGGCAACGGAAAGACCCTTTTCGCGCAGCACCTTGATCGCTTCATCAAAGTCGCCGTTGGCGGCGACCAGCGCCTTTTTACATTCCATCATGCCTGCGCCGGTTTTCTTGCGCAGATCCATGACCAATTTTGCGGAAATCTCTGCCATTTCAAATTCCTCCTAAATTGTTATGATGCAGCCGATTTACTCTGCTGCGGGAGCAGCTTCCTCAGTGGAATCGGTGAACTGTTCGCCCTGCTTGCCTTCCAGAACGGCGTCCGCCATGACGGAAGCGATGAGCTTGATGGCGCGGATCGCGTCGTCGTTGCCGGGGATGACCACGTCAATGACGTCCGGGTCACAGTTGGTATCCACGATCGCGATGACCGGGATGCCCAGCTTTCTTGCTTCCTCGACCGCGTTGGTCTCCTTCTTCGGGTCGACCACGAAGATCGCGGAGGGGAGAACCTTCATGCTCTTGATACCGCCCAGGTTTTTTTCCAGATCGTTGGTCTGCTTCTGGAGCGCGGCGACTTCCTTCTTGGGCAGCAGGTCGTAGGTGCCGTCCTCTGCCATCTTCTGCAGGTTGTTGAGCTTGGCGATGGACTTCTTGATGGTCTTGAAGTTGGTCATCATACCGCCCAGCCAACGGGTGTTGACGTAGTACTGCTCGCAGCGGAGCGCTTCCTCGCGGATGGCGTCCTGCGCCTGCTTCTTGGTGCCGACGAACAGGATGCTGCCGCCTTCAGCGGCGATCTGGCGCACAAACATATACGCCTCTTCGATTTTCTTGACGGTCTTCTGCAGATCGATGATATAGATCCCGTTCCGCTCGGTGAAGATATACTCCGCCATTTTGGGGTTCCATCTTCTGGTCTGGTGACCGAAGTGGACGCCTGCTTCCAGCAGTTGCTTCATGGATACGACTGACATGGTTTTCTCCTTCTTTCGGGTTTTCCCCGCCACCGTTTTGGAATTTACGCCCCGT
>JAFLUP010000045.1 GCA_022508745.1 Oscillospiraceae bacterium
ATGCTGGATCTGATCTTCCGCAACCGTACCTACGATATGGGCGCGGTGTTCAACTTCAGCAACTCCCTGACCTTCTTCACCGGGATCCTGCTGAACGGTCTGAACGGGCAGAGCAACTCCCATGCGTCTACGCTGGATGGCGTACAGGACAGCTGGCAGCTCGCCATCGACGATTATATCGCACAGATCCAAGAAGCACGCGGATAACTCCCCTTTCACGCAAAGAAAAGTCCCCGGAAGCTACGGCTTCCGGGGATCTCTTTTTGATGTTTGCTCTTACGAGAGATTGCGGTAAGTATCGATGGTGTCCTCCATTGCGGTCTGCACGGCAGAGGCGATGGACTCCCAACGGGAGGTGAAATCGTTGACGCCGGAGAACGCCACATCGTTCATGAACCCGGTGATGGAGCGGATGTCGTATTCGCTGCTTCCGCCCCAGTTATAAATGGAGCCGAAGTCGTAGACGCAGCTTTCGAAAATGATGTCCAGCATCTTTTCGCTTTCGGAATCCTGGATCTTGCGCTTTTTCATGATCACGTCGATATACGCTTCCCGGACGGTATCGGTGGACGCCTGCATCATCGCGTCCGCAATGACGGAGGAAAGTTCCACGTCCCGCACATTCAATGGGATGGTGATACAGGTGGCGTACAGCGTAGAGACGCGGCAGAAGTACTCGTCCTGCGCTTCATCGTATTTCGGCGCCGGCAGGATGCCGAAGTTGCAATCGTATTCTCCGAGCCCTAAAATCCCCCGCAAGGACGCCGCATGGAACAGCGCACGTTTATTTGCGGTGGCTTCATCCGCAGCCTGCCAAACGGTTTTCCCCGCGTCCACGGCAGAAGAAGCGAAACCGCCGCCGTCCAGATCAATCAGACCGCTTGCCTTTTGGTCGTTGACCAAATCGAAGATCTTATCAAACACCGCCGTACCCGCCGTGGAATAGACGGCAAGCTCCGGCTCATCGTCCTCGTTTTTGACGGAAAACCGCTGTCCGCAGCCGATGAACATACTGGAAACGAAATTACGGTTGACCAAAAAGCCGTAGGTATCCAAGTAGCTCATGCCGGGAAGCCCGTCGGTGTCCTCCGTGACCTGCCGTGCCATTTCCCGCAGTTTATCAATGGTCCACTTTCCGCTCTCCACCAGATCATACGGGTTTTCCAGCCCGTATTCCTTGACCATGTCCTTGTTGAACTCCAGAACATGGGTCACATCCCACGTCAGCAGAGAAACGTCTCCGGTGACGAAGTAGTTTTTCCCAGCGATAGAAAGATCGCGGACGGAACCCTGGTCGTAATAACTTTGATCCAGATGAATGTTTTCCAATGTGCGCAGGTCGTACAGGATGCCCTCCTGCGCCAATCTTGCGGCATCCGCCATGTAAGGCATGACAATGTCATATTCGCTGGTGCCGGCTGCCATGCCGTTACGGATCCGGTTGACCAGATCCCCGCCACTCTCGGTGCGGACCTCTTTGATGGTAACGCCGAAGGCTTCCTCCACAAGATCGTTGCGGGCTTTGATCGCTTCCTGCAGACCGCTGTCGGAAACGTCATTCGGAAGGATCTCCACCGAAGCGTAGGATAATTGGTAATCCCCTTCCACGAGGAACGTGACTTCCTCGCCGTCAAAGGTCTTATTCGGCAGATTGGAGAACAGGACGAAGGCTTCCTCCGAAGAAGTCACGTCGGACGCGACGGAATCGGGCACGTCAGGCGCATCGGAGGGCGTTTCGGCGTTTTCCGCGCCGCAGGCGGAAAGCAGCCCGATAACGAGGAGCAACGCGAGACAAAGAACGCGGCAAAAAGACTTTGTGAGGGTTCCCTTCATGGTTTTCTACCCGCGGTCAGTCCGGAATACTGCGATAGGCGTCGATCGTGTCCTCCATGGCGGATTGCACCATATCGGCGATCCCTTCCCAGGTGGAGGTGAATTCCTTCGTGGAGGAGAACGCCACGTCGTTGAGGAAGCCGGTGATGGAATTGGTGTCGTACTCGCTGTTGCCTCCCCAGTTATAGATGGAGCCCAGATCGTACACGCGGCTGTCGAAGATGATGTCCAGCATCTTTTCGCTTTCCAGATCTGCGATCTTGCGGCCCTTCATGATGACTTCGAAGTATGCCTTTTTGATGGTATCCGTAGACGCCTGCATCAGCGCGTCGGTAATGACGGCGGACATGGTGGGGTCAGCCACATTGATCGGGATGGCGACGCAGGAGGCGTACAGGGTAGAAACACGGTTGTAATACTTCTCCTGCGCAGTATCCAGCTTCGGGGTCGGAAGGACGCCGAATTTGCACTCGTACTTCCCCATATCGAACACATCGATGAGAGCGATGGCGCGGAAGAGCACCGTTTTGTTCGCTACCACTTCGTTGGCGGTAGTCCAGACATTCTTGCCCGCTGCCACAGCGCTGGTATAGAAATCGCTTCCATCCACGATCTGGGCGGTCGCGCTCTTATCGTTGATAAGGGCGGTGATCTTCTCGATGGTAGAAACGGCGCCGGAATCGGTGATGGAGATGACCGGCTCGTCTTGTTCATTTTTCGAGGTAAAGCGGTGCCCTGCGCCCACAAACATACTGCCGGCGAAGTTGCCGTTCACCAAAAATCCGTAGGTATCGCCGTATCCCCAGCCGGGATTTCCGTCGCTTTCCGTGGTCACCTTGCGTGCCATTTCCTGCAGCTTATCGATGGTCCATTCCCCGTTCTCCACCAGATCGTAAGGATTTTCCATACCGTTTTCCTCGATCATATCCTTATTGAAGATCATGGCGTGGGTGCAGGCAAAGGAGAGCAGAGACAGGTCGCCGGTGGCGAAATAATTTTTATTTGCCACGGAAAGGCCGCTGACGGCGCCCTGATCGTAATAGCTTTCGTTCAGATGGATATGCTCCGTCTTTGCAAGGTCGAAGAAGAGCCCTTCCATCGCCAGCGTCGCGGCGTCGCTCATGTACGGCATAACCAGATCGTACTCGCTCACGCCGGATACCGCATTGTTACGGATGATGGAAACCATGCTCGTCTGCGCCTCGGTGCGGTTTTCCTTGATGGTAACACCGAAATGCTCCTCAATCAGGTCATTACGAGCCTTGACCGCATCCTGCAAACCGGAATCAGAGCTTTCCTGCGGAAGCACCTCGACGGACGCATACTGCTCAAAGCTGTCGCCGTTGACCAGAACGACAAAGTCCGCCCCGTCAAAGTTGGTGTTCGGCAGATTGGAGAAGAGCGGCGCCGGCGTATCATCGGGCGTGCTTTCCGTATCGCCGTCGAGGGAGCCATCGACGTTGACGGAACCGGCGGCAGAGGGTTCGTCATCCGAGCCGCAAGCGGCAAAGACCGCCGCAAGGGAAAGCAGCAACAGGATACAAAGCGCACGGGTAAGGACGTTTCTTTTCATCAATAAGTACCCTCCAAAACAAAAATCGCTTCATTTCTTATCAAAAGCATACCATAAAAAACACATTTCGTCAATAGAAAAACGGGATTTCCTTTGACAAACGGGAAAAACTGTGATATACTATTTTTGTTATATTCTGTTCATTTTCATTTAGGGATAAAAGGAACCATACAAATGTACGAAAGAACACTGACGGATCTTTCCGTCGATTTCCTCTCCCAACTGTACGGGACGCTGGATACCAACCTGCGCGCCATGGAGGACGCCTTCGCCGTTTCCATCCACTGTCGGGACGGCGGCGTGAAGGTACAAGGCGGCGCACAGCAGGAGGTAGATCAGGCTTGCGCCTGCATCCAGCAGTTGCAGCGCCTCTCCGCCATTTCCGGCACGCTGGATATGAACAGCGTGCAATACGTCATTTCCATGATCCGCGAGGACCGCGGGGACGAGCTTTCCGCTCTGTACAGCGATTGCATCTGCCTGACCAGCAAAGGCAAGCCGGTAAAGGCGCGTACCGTTGGGCAGCGGCGGTATGTGGATGCCATCCGGGAGAACACGCTGGTGTTCGGCATCGGACCTGCGGGCACGGGAAAAACCTTCCTTGCCGTAGCCATGGCGGTGACGGCGCTCAAGCAAAAGCAGGTCTCCCGCATCGTTCTCACCCGCCCTGCGGTGGAAGCCGGCGAAAAGCTGGGATTCCTCCCCGGCGACCTGCAAAGCAAGATTGATCCGTACCTCCGTCCGCTTTACGACGCCCTCGGGGAGCTGTTGGGGGGCGAAAGTGCGGCGCGTTCGGCGGAAAAGGGCGTTCTGGAGATCTGCCCGCTGGCATATATGCGCGGGCGCACGCTGGACGACGCGTTCATCATTCTGGACGAAGCGCAGAACACCACGCCGGAGCAGATGAAGATGTTCCTGACCCGCCTTGGCAACAACAGCAAGGCGGTGGTGACCGGCGACGTGACCCAGATCGACCTTCCCCATCCCAGCAGAAGCGGTCTGGTGGAGGCTATCGACGTGCTGAAAAACATCAAGGACATCGAGATCTTCCGCTTTACCCGCAAGGACATCGTCCGCCATCCGCTGGTACAGAAGATCATCGAAGCATATGAATCCCGCGCACCGAAAGGAAACAAGCAATGATACGGTTTTATGTAGAGCGCGATCCGGCATTTCCCATCCCGGAAACGGTCTTTACGCTGATGAAGCGGGTGATCCGCACCTGCGTGCAGGAGCATTACCCCTCCCACCGGTTTGAAGTGGAGCTGACCGTCTGCGGCGACGAGGAGATCCGTCGTCTGAACCGGGAGTACCGCGACATCGACCGTCCGACGGACGTGCTTTCCTTCCCCATGCTGGAATTCTCCATGCCGCAGGTCTATGTTTCTCTGGGAAACATCGTCATTTCCGCCGAGACCGCCAGACGGCAGGCGGAGGAATACGGTCATTCCCTCCGGCGGGAGCTGTGCTTCCTTTCCGCGCATGCCGCCCTGCACCTGTTGGGATACGACCATGAAACGGAGCCGGAGCGGGAGGAAATGGAGCAAAAACAACGGGAAGTGCTTGATTCGCTGGGCATCACAAGATAAGATGAAGGAACAAAACATGACAAGAACCGCTTTTATTACCATCACGGGCCGCCCGAATGTGGGCAAGTCCACCCTGTTGAATACGCTGCTGGGGGAAAAGATCGCCATCGTTTCCCGCAAGCCCCAGACCACCCGCAACCGCATCACCGGCATCCTCACCAAGGGAGAGGATCAGTATGTCTTCATCGACACCCCCGGTTTGCACCGCCCGCGGACACTGCTGGGGGAATACATGATGAAGCAGGTGGGCGCCGCTTCCGTGGATTCAGACGTGATCTTATTTCTTATCGAAGCCTGCCGAGAGCTGACGGAAACAGAAAAAACCGCCCTGCAAAAGCACGCAGATTCCGGCGTGCCGCTGCTGTTGCTGCTCAATAAGGTGGATCGCGCCAACAAAGCGAAACTGGCAGAACAGATCGCTTCCCTTTCCGATTCCTACCGGTTCGACGCGCTGATCCCCATCTCCGCGCTCACCGGGGACGGTGTGGACGCCATCTTCAAAGAGCTGGAGCCCTTCCTCACGGAAAGCGTGCATTTCTTCCCGGACGACGAGATCACGGATCAGCCGGAGCGGCGCATCTTCGCAGAGATTGTGCGGGAAAAGGCGCTCCGCCTGCTGGACGAGGAAGTCCCCCACGGGATCGCTGTCGCCATCGAGGAATTCAAGGAAAAGAAGGGCGTTCTGGCGGTGCGCGCGGAGATCTACTGTGAGCGCGCGGCACATAAGCGCATCATCATCGGCAAGAACGGCGAGATGCTCAAAAAAATCGGTACATATGCCCGGGAGGAAGCGGAGCAGATCTTCGGCGCCCGGGTGTATCTGGACCTGTGGGTCAAAGTCAAGGAGAACTGGCGGGACCGTCCGGGGCTTCTTTCCGACTTCGGCTATCAAGATGAAACATGAGGCATAAAGTCAGAGGCATCGTCGTCAGCGAGATGGCGAAGGGCGAAAGTGACAAGTTGCTGCGGGTGCTGACGGGCGAGGAAGGCGTTTTGACCGTCCGGGCGCCCGGCGTGCGGAAGCTCTCTGCGACCAACCTGCGCTCGGCGCAGTTGTTTGCGTATTCCGACCTGCTTTTGTATGAGAAAAACGGTTTTTTCACCCTGCAGGAATCCATCTTACAAGAGGATTTTTACGACCTGCGGGCGGACGTGACCGCCTTCGCGCTGGGGTGCTACCTCTGCGAGCTGGCGTCCGCCGTCTCCGTGGGGGGCGAAGAAGGGGTGGAGATCCTGCGTCTGCTGCTCAACGCGCTGTATGCGGCAGAAAAGAAGCTGGCGGACCCGCAGGTGATCAAGACCGCCTTCGAGTTCCGCACCGCCGCGCTGATCGGCTACGAGCCGGATCTGACCGGCTGTCCTATCTGCGGCAAGCCGGTGGAGGAAATGCGGGATGGCATGTTCGAGCTGACCGACGGTTACCTATTCTGCCGGAGCTGCGAGAATCCCGCGGAAGGGTTTTCCCGTCGTGTGCCGGTCTCTCTCCCCTGCTGCAAGGCGCTGCGGCACATCCTGACAGTGCCGGTGAATAAGATCTTCCTATTTCGTTTGGAGGAACACGCGCTGCGGGAGCTTTCCGCGCTGACGGAAGAGTATCTCCTGCTGCGTCTGGAACGAAAGCCGAAAACGCTGGACTTCCTGAAACAGAATTTGTAGAAAGGCATATCATGACCGAGTTAAAAGGCATTGAACGAGGGCGTACCGTCCTCGAATTTGATAAGATCGCGTCGGCAGCCTCCGCGTATGCATATACGGACGGCGGGAAACACGCCATTGCGACCTGTGCGCCATCCGCGGATCCGGTGGTAGTAAATCGGCTGCTGGACGAAACGGAGGAAGCGTTGGAGCTGTTGACGTATAAAGGCGCACCTCCCCTTTCGGCAGCCGCTTCCGTCCCTGACGCGGTAGAGAGAAGCTGCAAGGGCGCCATCCTGACGACGTTGGAGCTGCTTGCCATCGCTTCCCTGCTCCGTACGGCGGGCGCAGCGAAGCAGTATGCCGCCGGGCGCTCGCTGAACGCGCTGGGCGTATATTTCGATGCGCTGCTGGAAAACAGGCTGCTCGCTGATCGGATCGAGCGCACCATCATCGCGGAGGATCAGATCGCCGACGATGCTTCCGACGAGCTATACCGCATCCGCCGCGCCATTCGCAAGGCAGAAAACGATGTGCGGGAAGTGCTCAACCGCATCGTCTCCGGCCCCATGCAGAAGCATTTACAAGAGCTGATCATCACACAGCGTTCCGGGCGGTTCGTGGTGCCGGTCAAAGCGTCCGACAAGAACGCAGTCAAGGGCATCGTACACGATTCCTCCGCCTCCGGCGCAACTCTGTTCATCGAGCCGGCGGGGGTGGTGGAAGCCAACAACCGCCTGCGGGACCTGCACGGACAGGAAAACGAAGAGATCGAAAAAATTCTGCGGGAGCTTTCCGCCGAAGCCGCGAACGCTTCCACGGTCCTGACGGTGGATTACCGTACCATCGTCGCGCTGGACGTGATCTTTGCACGGGCATCCTACTCCTCCTCCCTGCGGGGCATCCGCCCGAAGATGCGCAGCCCAAAGATGGGCGGTATCCGCATCGTGCGCGGGCGGCATCCGCTGCTTTCCCGGGAAACCGTCGTTCCCATCTCCGTCTCCTTCGGGGAAACGGAAAAAACCCTGATCGTAACGGGGCCGAACACCGGCGGGAAAACGGTCACACTGAAAACGCTGGGGCTGTTTGCCTGCATGGCGCAATCCGGCTTCCTGCTTCCTGCCGACGACGGAACGGAGATGCCGGTCTTCTCCGGCGTTCTCGCCGACATCGGCGACGAGCAGAGTATCGAACAATCCCTTTCCACCTTCTCGGCGCACATGGTCAATATCGTTTCCATTCTGGAGACCTGCGACGACGGCTGCCTGGTACTGTTCGACGAATTGGGCGCGGGGACCGACCCAACCGAAGGTGCTGCCCTCGCCATCGCCATTCTGGAGCGCGTCCGCTCGCTGGGGGCACTGACGGCTGCCACCACGCACTATTCGGAATTAAAACTCTACGCGTTAGACACGCCGGGCGTTCTCAACGCCTCCTGTGAGTTCGACGTGGACACCCTGCGCCCCACCTACCGGCTCATCATCGGTCTGCCCGGGCGTTCCAACGCCTTTGCCATCTCTTCCCGTCTGGGGCTGCCGGAAAGCATCATCGATCAGGCACGGGCGCTGCTGGCGGACGACAACATCCGCTTTGAGGACGTCATTTCCCGTTTGGAAGAACGGGAACAAACGCTAGAAAAGGAGCGTTCCGCCGCGACGGAAGCCAAGCGACGGGCGGAAAACGCCGCGGAGGAGACCGAGCGCAAGAGCCGCGAGCTGCTTGACCGAGCGGATGCGGAGCTGGACAGGGCGCGGCAGCAGGCCAACCGCATTTTGGAAGCGGCAAAGGCTGCCAGCCGGCAGGTCTTTTCCGAGCTGGAAAGCATCAAAAAGCAGGAAGCCAAAAAACTGGAAAGCGCTCGCATCGAAGAAGCGCGTCGTTCCGTCCGCGGGATGCTGAAAAACGCGGGAGAGCAGTTAGGCGATCTGGAAGAACGGCGGGATGCGGACGAGGATTACGTCCTGCCGCGCCCGTTGCAGGCGGGCGACCGCATCCGTCTTGCGGACATCGGCTGTGAAGCCACAGTACGCAGCCTTTCCGGAGACACCGTGACCTGTATCGTCGGGCGCACGGAAACGAGAACCGCACTTTCCAACATTCGGCTGCTGGAAGACGTCCCGCAAGCGGGCAAGCAAAACAAAAAGAAACCCGTCGGTCAAGCCACCTATACCCAGAGGGCGGAAGCTGTCAAAAACGAGGTGGACGTGCGGGGGCTGACCGGCGACGACGCGTGGTTTGTCATCGACCGCTGGCTGGACGAGGTCTGCATGACCGGCTTTACCACTGTCACCGTCATTCACGGCAAAGGCACTGGCGCCCTGCGGAACGCCCTGTGGCAGTTCTTCCGCCGGGATCACCGGATCGCTTCCTTCCGCATGGGACGCTACGGCGAGGGCGAAACCGGCGTTACCATTTTGGAGATGAAACAATAAAAAATCATATAAAAGGAGAATCTTACCATGAAAAAGCTTTACAAAGTCGAAGACGGGAAGATGATCTGCGGCGTTTGTGCAGGTCTTGCGGAGTATCTGCGGATGGACGTCAACGTGGTCCGCATCGGTGCGGTGGTCGCCGCGTTCTGCGGCGTTGGCGTCATCGCCTATATCGCCGCGGCGATCCTGTTGCCCTTCGAGGATGAAGAAGCAGAGTAAAGAAAAGGAGAAAGGTTTGAAACCGGTGAAAGCAAAAGGGGTTGTGTTGGCGTTTTCAAACCCCATTTGTGCTTGAAGTGCAAGGCACTTCATTTTCCCAAAGGAAAAACGCCACAAATGACAAAGAAAGGAATGATCATTGTTATGACAGACGTTAGAGCCGATATTCCCGCAAAATACAAATGGGACCTTTCCGCGATCTACCCGGACATGGCGGCGTTTGACGCAGACTATGCAAAGGCACAGAAACTGATCGAAGCGTTCCCCTCCCATCAGGAGACCATGTGCAAAAGCCCGGAGGGGTTGTATGCCATGTTCAGCGATTCTCTGGAGCTGGGGCGGCTGCTGGAAAAGATGTACGAGTACGCCATGCTCAATTCCGACGTGGACACCTCCGACAACACCTACCTCGCGCTGCGCGGCAGAGTGATGAATCTGGACGAAGCGCTCTCCGCAGCAACCTTCTTTGTAGATCCCAACCTGCTCCGTTTGGAGGAGGACACCCTGAACGAATGGTACGAATCCTTCCCGAAACTGCAGGAATTCCGCCGTTCCATCACCCTTTCCCGCCGGTTCCGCCCGCATATGCTCTCCGACGAGTGCGAGAAGCTGCTGGCAAACCTGCAGGGCGCGCTTCATTCCCATGACCACATCCGCAGCGTGTTCGCCAACGCGGACCTGCTGTTCGGCAAGATCAAGGGCGAGGACGGCAAGGAATTGCAGCTGACGGACACCAATTATGTCCCGCTGCTGATGAGTACCGACCGCCGGGTCCGCCGCGCGGCGTTTTCCAAGCTCTATGAAACGTACAGCAACTACGGCAACACCTTCGCTTCCCTGCTCAGCGGGTTTGTGAAAGAACGGGTCACCCTCGCCCGGGTGCGGAACTTCGAGAACAGTTTGGAGGCCTCCGTCTTCCACGACGAAGTCACGCCGGTGATCTATAACAACCTCATCGGCACCGTGGAAAAGAATCTGAAGCCGCTGTTTGACTACTACGCCCTCAAGAAGAAGGCACTGGGCGTTCCCCAGCTGCACCTGTACGACATCTATACGCCGCTGATCACCTCCTGCGACCGCAAGTATTCCTACGAGGAAGCGGTGGATATCGTACTGGATGCGGTGAAGATCTTCGGCGAGGAGTACCACTCCACACTGGAAAACGGTCTGAAACATCTGGGCTGGGCGGACGTGTACCCCAACAAGGGCAAACGCGGCGGCGCATACAGCGCCGGTTCCTACGACACGCAGCCCTACATCCTGCTCAACTACACCGATACGCTGGATGATGTTTCCACCCTCGCCCACGAAGCGGGTCATTCCATGCACAGCTGGTTCTCCGCCCAAGCGAACACGCCGCAGGAATCCCGCTACACCATCTTTGTGGCGGAAGTGGCGTCCACGGTCAACGAGCTGATTCTGTTCCACAAACTGCTGCGGGAAACGGACAGCGACGAAGAAAAGCTGTACATCCTCAATCAGCTTATGGAGACCTATAAGGGTACCCTCTATCGCCAGACCATGTTCGCCTCCTTCGAAAAGGAGATCCATGCTCTGTGCGAAGCGGGCGAGACCCTCACGAAGGATCTGCTCAGCCAGCGGTATTACAAGCTGGTGAAGCGCTACTTCGGGAAGGATGTGGTATGCGACAAGCAGATCGCTTACGAATGGATGCGCATCCCGCATTTCTACTACAATTTCTATGTGTATAAGTACGCGACCTGCATTTCCGCCGCGTCCAGCATCGTCAAGAAGATCGAGACGCAGGGCGACGCATACGTGCAGAAGTACCTGGACTTCCTGAAATGCGGCGGCTCCCGCAGCCCGCTGGAGAGCCTACAGGTCGCGGATATCGACCTCACCAAGCCGGAAGTCATCGAGGACGCCATCGCGGACTTCGCCGCTACTGTCGAACAGTTCCGCGAGCTGTATAACAAGCTCAACCCGTAAAATCCCAACGATAAAAGGCAAAAAGCAAGCGATCTTCCGCTTCTTTTTGCCTTTTCCTTAAGAAGGTGGCGTCATTCCACGCCTTCCCCGTCAAAGGGAGGGATGAAACTCTCGGACGCAGCGCTCCCCTCCTGCACGAACGCCTTACGGATGCCCAGCCTCCGCGCGAAGTCGATCAGGTCCTCGTATTCTTCCTCCGTCACCCGCCGGTTCAGTTCGGGAACGGCTTCCAGCCCGATGGGGGTAAACTGGCTCATGATGCTGATATAGATACGGTCGCCGTACGTTTGGTGCAGGTACGCGAGAACCCGTTTGGAATCGCTCACATGACCCGGCAGGAGCAAATGTCGAGCCACAACGCCCGCCTTCAGCATCCCCTGCCTGTCCTTTCGGATACGGGGCTGTAGCCGAACCATCTCCTCCAACGCCGCCTTTGCAACCTGCGGGTAGTCCGCAGCGGAGGAATACTTCTTCGCAAGCAGCGTCGAACAATACTTGAAGTCCGGCAGATAAATGTCGATCAGCCCTTCCATGCCTCGCAACATCTCCACCGTTTCGTAGCCGCTGCAATTCATCACCACCGGCAATGTCAGTCCGTCCCGCTTCGCTATGCGGAGCGCATCCGCCACCTGCGGCAGATACAGGTCGGGAGTCACCAGGTTGATGTTATGGACCCCCTGCGCCTGCAGGGACAGAAAGATGTCCGCAAGCTGACGGATGCTGACGGGTTTCCCCGCTTTCCCGCGGGAGATTTCCCGGTTCTGGCAGTAGACGCAACGAAGCTGGCAACCGGTAAAAAACACCGTGCCGGAGCCGTATTTCCCGGAAAGAAACGGTTCTTCCCAATGGTGCGGCGCGGCGCGGGCGACGCGCATTGTTCCATCCGCCCCACAGTAGCCGGGGGATCGTTCCCTATCCGCTCCACAATGGCGCGGACAAAGGGTACAAGTGGCCATGTGCCTCCCTCTTTTCCCTTGAAAAATCCCCTGCCCTTGCGAAAGGACAGAGGAAGGTTTCAAAATTCTTTAGATCACGTAATCGTTGGCATACCGTTCGCGCTGCTGATCGAGAATGTCCTGCAGGGTGATGCCGTCGAGGTATTCGTTGATCACCCGGTACAGCCCCTGCCAGACCGGCAGCGTAGCGCACGCACCGCTGCGTTCACATTCCATGGGCTCCCGGCTCAAACATTCCACCGGGGCGAGGTTGCCCTCCGTCAGACGCAGGATCTCCCCGACGGTGCATTTCTCCGGCGACTTGGCAAGCTGATACCCGCCCTGAAAGCCGCGGTTGGTCCGCAAAATGCCGCTTCTGCTGAGCAGCGGCACGATCTGCTCCAAATACTTTTTGGAGATCTGCTGCCGTTCCGCCACATCCTTCAGCGCCACGTATCCGTTTGTTCCGTGCTCCGCCAGATCCACCAGCATCCGCAGTGCATACCGCCCTTTTGTGGAGATCTTCATGGGAAACGCCCCCTTCAACTGCATCTTTCCTTTATTCTATCCCCAAAGGACAAATTTGTCAAGAGGAAAAAACCAATTCTCATCGGTTTTCTGGGTTTTATAAAAACTTTTCAAATGGCACCTAACAATTCCCGTTTTTGCCGGACTATCCGGGTGAAAGCGTTGATCAACCGCGTTCATAGGAGTACATCATGAAAAAACAAAACTTGCTGAAAGCCATCGACCAAGAGCTGCTGGATAAGCTCTTCGGGTTCTGCTATGTGCGCACCCGGGACAGCTACGAAGCGCAGGAGCTGTGTTCCGACATCGCACTGGCGTTGGTGGAAGCGGCGCACAGCGAAGGAGAAATTCAAGACCTGTACGGCTTCATCTGGCGCGTGGCGCGGAACGTGTACGCGGATTTTTCCGAAAAGAAGCGTAGGAACAGCGATCGGTACAGCTACGAGGAGTTGGGCGACGTTGCAGAGGAAGCCTTCGCAGAAGAAAACGACGACGCGGAAAGCCTGCAACAGATCTATCGCTCCATCGCGTTCCTGACCCGCGCCTATCGGGAAGTGATGATCGCCTACTATCTGGACGGGCTTCCCATCGCGCAGATCGCAAGGCAGCAAAATACCAGCGAAAACGCCATTCGGCAGCGACTCTTTTCGGCAAGGCAACTCATCAGAAACGAGGTTAAGAATATGGAAAGTACAAAGAAACCGTTGGCATTGGAAAAGCTCCCAAGGTTTATCATCTGGGGCAACGGCGACCCCGCCGGAAACGATCCCCGAAGCGTCTGCACCCGCAAGATGTCCAATCACATCCTCTGGGCTTGTCTGGAAAAGCCGAAAACAGCAAAGGAGATCTCGGACGAGCTGTATGTACCCATGCCCTATGTGGAGGATGAACTGGACATTCTCGCCCGGGGCGAAAACGGCACATACGGCATGGTCCGTAAGCTGGAAAACGGAAAGTACGCGCTCAACTTCCCGCTTTTGAGCCAGCAGCAGATCGAATCCCTGTGGGGCATCATTTCCGGCAAGCTCCCGCTGATTCAGGAGGGGGCGCTCCGGTTCGTGGAAGCGCATAAAGAGGAATATCTTTCCTTCCCCTACATCAACCGCAAGGTAGATCTGAACCTGATCCTCTGGCAGCAGGTAAAATGGCTGGCAGCCTCCTTTGAATGGAAGGTCGAGGAGATCCTTGCAGAAAAGCATTTCTGCGATATCAAGAAATCGGACCGCCCGTTCAGCGTGTTCGGCTATCTCAATAACGGAGAGCTGGCACAACGGGGCTACGGATATGACGGCATCGAGGCGATCAACCTGTGCGGCTATCAAGCGATCCATGCCGGCAATATCTACGGGAACCGTTTACGTCCCCATTTCCATTGCGGATTGGACCTTGCCAGAGACCAGAAGTTCCAGCTTGCGATCCGTGCGATCTACGGTCTGCCGGTAGGCGACTTGGCCGAGCAGCAACGGGAATACGCCGCAAAAGCGGTGGAGGAAGGCTATCTGTTCCGCGAAGGCGATACGCTGTACACCAAATTCCTTGTCTACGAAGGCACGAACCACACGCAAGATCGAGCCGTCTCCTTCCGATTCGGCGATGAGATGACAGCGGAAGCAGAGCAGGTCGCAGCGGAAATCGCGGCCTTCATCCGTAAGAATCTTCCGGCGCACCTGTTGGAGGATTACTGGCTGGTCAACGAGTTGGCGAGCCTGACGGTAGCGGATACGCTGATCGACGCATTGATCGAAAAGGGACTGATGACCCCGCCGGAAAACGGCATCGGCGCGGAAGGCGTCTCGATGAACGTTTCGAAATAAGCAATCAAAGCAAAAAATGGGGCTATCCGATGTGGACGGCCCCATTTTTATTGATAGGTTTTTATTTTGTTTGGTAGAAATCCTTGATGTAGTTGAATATGGCTTCGCTCATGGCGGAATTTCTGGTGGACGCGTAGTAGACGATGGGATACTCCCCTACAAACTCCTTGAACGCTTCCACATAGGCAAGGTAGCGGTCCCGCTGATCCGGTCGGTTGACCACGCTGCAGCTGTCGTCCTCCGCGATCTCCATCTCCGCGCCGATGACCGTCTTGGAGATCTTTTCCCCGCCGAAGGTCAACCCGTAGAAGTCCACGACCTCCTGCCGCCGGACGGATTCCTTTACCACTTCCAGATTGGCTTTGGTGATGGGAGCGAAGAAATAGGAGGGCTGAATAACGATGTAATCGAAGAAATCGGTACGGTTGGCAAGGATCCCCATGCGCTCTCCCGTCCGCGCCCATCTGTCAAACCGGAAATACGGGATCCAGAGCATCTTCTTGCCCTCCGCGTGCACCAGTTCCGACAGGTACTTGATGTGCTTGACCCCCGGATTGTTGAAATCGCTGTTATAGCTGCCGTCGTTCTCAAAGACGGCGAAGTCGTTGACAAGATCCTCGGTGTGATAGTAGTAGCCGCGGATGTTATGCTCCCAGATCTCGGCGGGGAGGCGCTTTTTGCCCAACTCAAGCACGTAGGTTTTGAAGGTTTCGCAGTAGTAATCCACCATGCCGTGCATGATAACGCCCGGGAAGGACAGCCAGATATGGATATCCGGATCCACTTCCACCAGACGGAGGGCCGCTTCCACCTGTAAGCGGACATGCTCATTCAGGTTGCGTCCTTTGCCGTGTGTGCGGATATACCCGCGGTACTGCTCCTGAAACTTCTCATGCCAGCCGGGGGATTTCAGCTCGGTAACGGAAGAAGGCAAGCGGTCAACATCCTCCTCCGTGACGATTTGGTGGTATTCTCCGGCATCGTCGATGTAATGGTTGCACAGCAGCCCGCCGTCCAACAGGATGAACTCATTGACGCCGATCTCCTGCAGCTTGCGGATGTCCTCCTTACTGTACTCCGGGTAGATGCTATCCCCGTTTCGATCGCGGCTGCCGGTATACAGCAGGATCCCTTTGAAGTTTTCTTTCGACATGGACGTAACCCTTCCTTTCGTTCCTGTGAATCGGTTTTACACCTTCCATTATATCGAAATCGGCGAAAAAATCAACCCATTCTCCCGCAAAAAAGAATTTCGTTGCAAAAAAGCACTTGCTTTCGCAAGTGCTTTTTTGCTGGTGACCCGTAGCAGAATCGAACTGCTGTTACCGCCGTGAAAGGGCGGTGTCTTAACCGCTTGACCAACGGGCCTGGTAGC
>JAFLUP010000046.1 GCA_022508745.1 Oscillospiraceae bacterium
TCGTAGGTACGGTTGCGGAAGATCAGATCCAGCATTTCCATGGATTCCGTATCCTCCAGACGTCTGTCCTTCAGGGTATGCTCGTAGTATTCCGGCGTTACCTGCTCCATGCCGTAGTAGGCAAGGGCTTCCAGCGCGTAACAGGTGGCGTCCAGCTTTTCCGAGTTGGTGATCGGGATGGCG
This sequence comes from Oscillospiraceae bacterium, assembly GCA_022508745.1. Lineage (GTDB taxonomy): Bacteria > Bacillota > Clostridia > Oscillospirales > CAG-382 > Coliplasma. Next base: position 184 of record JAFLUP010000046.1, read on the forward strand.
AACGCGGAGCACCAGTACACGGTGACGGTGGTGGTGTAGTTTTCCTGCTGATCGTCATACTTCGGCATGGGAAGCAGACCGTAACGGATGTTTGCATCCCGCAGGGCCGGGTCCGAAATGGTTGCGATCTTGTTGGGCATGAACAGCCCTTTTCCGTTGGCGAACATGGAGGTCATATCCCCGTAGTAGTCGCTGGAGCCTCTGCCGGTGCTTTCCGCAATCGCGGTAAAATCCGTAGCGGTCAGCATATCAAAGACCTTAGCAAATGCGTTGATATTGCTCTGGTCGCCGGCGGTGATGATGATTTCCGTTCCGTCGTTGCGCATCAGGGTTTGCCCTGCGCCCACGGTGAACGCATAGGAATCGTAGCACTGGGCGATAAGGCCCCAAGTATCCGGCGTATCCGGGCCCCACGCCATGCCGGAGTCGCCGGCGTCCGTCTTCACTTCCTGCATGATCTCAAACATGACGTCCAGCGTCCATCTGTCCTCATGAACGAGGTCATACAGGGATTCGACCCCGTATTTGTCCGCAACATGGTAGTTCTCCGCGATGTCCTTGTTGAAGAAGATGGCCCAGGTGGCGTCGTCATCCGTGACGAGCGCGTCGCCCGTGATGAAGTAGGTGCTGCCCAGAACCGTCAGGTCGCGCACGATGGACTGATCCCAGTAGGGCTTCGAAAGATCAATGTAATTGTTGCTGTCGATGGAGGAAATGTCCAGGAACAGTTCATCCGCCACCATCTGCGAAAGATAGATCATCCCCGCGACGTAAACCTGGTATTCGTCCAGTCCGGTGGTGATGTAATCCCTTGCCTGTTGTACTACGTCGTTCTGGCTTTCGGCGTATTCCTGCACCAGTTCCAGACCGTATTCCTGCTCGATCAGCCGCGCGCGGTTATAAAACGCATTGTTGACGCGGTCGCCTTCGGCAAGCTCGGAAGGGGAGACTTCCCACTGATAGTAGTCGGAAGCCTTGTCGGTCAGGAATTTGATGGTGGTACCGTTGAAATTCTGTTTTTCCAAACGGAATCCAACCTCTTCGGAAGGATCCCCCGTGCCGGATTCGGCGTTGTTGCCGGAAGCGGGGTTGGAGGAGTTGGCGGTGTCGGCGGAGTCGTTGGAAGTGTTGGGTCCCTCGTCGCCGCAGGCGATCAGCACAAGGGACATCATGCTGAGGATCAGCAGCAGACAAAGAATACGAAAGACGTGTTTCATGGTTGTTTCGAGCTCCTTTCCGGTTTTTATCATTTGTTTTTTAGCGGAAGTAGGAAACGGCTGCATCAAACATGCCGAAGTCGTAGACGCCCTGCACGTTCCGGTAAAGGGATTTCCCGACTCGTTCGGAATGTCCCATTTTCCCGAAGACGCGCCCGTCCGGGGAAGTGATGCCTTCGATGGCAAAGGCGGAATCGTTGGGGTTAAAGCGGACGTCGGAGGTAGGCGCTCCGTTCAGATCCACGTATTGCGTGGCGATCTGCCCGTTCTCCGCCAATTTGCGGATCCATTCGTCAGAGGCGTAGAAACGTCCTTCGCCGTGGGAGATCGGCACGGTATAGATTTCACCCGGTTGCGCGTTCCGCAGCCAGGGGGAGAGATCGGAGCAGACGCGGGTGCGTACCAAACGGGATTGATGCCTGCCAATGGTGTTGAAGGTCAGCGTCGGGCTGTCCGCATCCGGTTCCCGGATCTCCCCGTAAGGGACAAGTCCCAGCTTGATAAGTGCCTGAAAGCCGTTGCAGATGCCGCCCATCAGACCGTCCCGCTGCTTTAACAGGGTATGCACGGCGTCCTTGACTGCGCCGGAGCGGAAGAAAGCGGTAATGAATTTTCCGGAGCCGTCCGGCTCGTCGCCGCCGGAAAATCCGCCGGGGAGAAAGACGATCTGCGCATCCGAGACGCGGCGTGCAAAGTGGGCGACGGATTCCGCCACGCTCGCCGGGGAGAGGTTGTTGAGCACCACGATCTCCGGCTCTGCGCCCGCCCGTGCGAGTGCCTTTGCTGTATCATATTCGCAGTTGGTCCCCGGGAATACCGGGATCAGCGCACGGGGTTTGGCACCACCGATGTGCGCGCTCTTGGGAGCGGACTTCGTATGATACGTGAACGCGGGAATGGGCTCTGCGCCTGGTTTTCCCTGCGGGATGTTGCAGGAAAAGACCGGTTCCAGCTTGTTTTCATACAGCCCGAGCAGCTCTTCCTGCGAAACGCTCTCACCTTTGAAGGTGAGCGCCTGTTCCGCGGCGGTGTAGCCCAACAGGATCTTGTGTACGGTCTCCGGCAGCTCCGGCAACTCCTCGCTACATTCCGCGACCAGCGCGCCGTATCGGTAGCCGAACAGGGTTTCCGGCGCGACCGCACCGTCAAAGGCAAAACCGATCCCGTTTCCGAAGCCCATCTTCAGGATTGCTTCCGCCACGCCGCCGTAGGTGGGCGTGTAAGCGGCAAGCACCTTGCCATCCCGTGCCAGAGATGTGAACGTCCCGTAAACAGAAAGCAGGGAATTCGTGCAGGGGAGCCCGTCGCCGTCTGTTTCCGGGCAAAGCAGGTAAACCGGATGCCCGGTACCCTTGAACTCCGGCGAGAGGATATGGGATGCGTCCTCGGTCGTCACCGCGAATGAGCAGAGGGTGGGCGGAACGTCGATGTCCTCAAAGCTGCCGCTCATGGAGTCTTTTCCGCCGATGGCGGCGATGCCCAGATTCTTCTGCGCCATGAACGCGCCCAGCAGCGCTTCCAGCGGCTGTCCCCAGCGTGCGCTGTCCCGCCCGGGTTTGGCGAAATATTCTTGGAACGTTAAATAAATATCCTGGTAGGAAGCGCCCGTCGCGATCAGTTTGGAGACGGATTCCACCACTGCAAGGTACGCGCCGTGGTACGGGCTTTTTTCCGAAAGATAAGGGTTATATCCCCAGCTCATCAAAGAGCAGGTGGTCGTATCCTTTTTCTCGGTGGAAACGGTGTGGACCATGGCTTGGATGGGGGTCAGCTGGTGCTTACCGCCGAAGGGCATCAGCACCGTGCCCGCGCCGATGGTGGAATCGAACCGCTCGGAAAGCCCTCTGCGGGAGCAGACGTTCAAATCGCTTGCCAGCGCCCGAATGCCGGAGGAGAAATCCGAGGGGATCTCCTTGGCGTAGGGCAGGGGCTTTTGGGTTTGGATCTCGATATGCTTCTCCGCACCGTTGGAATTCAGGAATTCCCGGGAAATGTCCACGATGGTCTTTCCGTTCCATGCCATACGCAGCCGTTTTTCCTCGGTGACGACGGCGACTTCCGTGGCTTCCAGATTTTCCGCATAAGCCAGTGCGCAGAAGCGCTCCGCATCCTCTTTGGCGACCACCACCGCCATACGTTCCTGGGATTCGGAAATGGCAAGCTCGGTGCCGTCCAGACCTTCATATTTCTTCGGGACGCGGTTCAGGTCGATGGAAAGCCCGTCCGCCAGCTCCCCGATGGCAACGGAAACGCCGCCCGCGCCGAAGTCGTTGCAGCGCTTGATGAGTCTGGATGCTTCCGGGTTGCGGAACAGCCTTTGCAGCTTGCGTTCCTCCGGCGCATTGCCCTTCTGGACCTCCGCGCCGCAGTTTTCCAGAGATTGCAGGGTGTGGGATTTGGAGGATCCCGTCGCGCCGCCGCAGCCGTCACGCCCGGTGCGACCGCCCAACAGGATGATCACATCTCCCGGTTGGGGGCGTTCCCGCCGCACGTTTTCCGCCGGAGCCGCGGCGATGACCGCGCCGATCTCCATACGCTTGGCGACGTATCCTTCATGGTACAGCTCGTCTACCATACCCGTGGCAAGTCCGATCTGGTTGCCGTAGGAGGAATAGCCTGCCGCCGCCGTAGTGACGATCTTGCGCTGGGGCAGTTTGCCTGCAAGTGTCTCCTGCACCGGCGTCAGCGGATCTCCCGCGCCGGTGACGCGCATGGCCGCGTAGACATAAGCGCGGCCGGAAAGCGGGTCGCGGATGGCGCCGCCGATACAGGTCGCCGCGCCGCCGAAGGGCTCGATCTCCGTGGGATGGTTGTGGGTTTCGTTCTTAAATAACAGCAGCCAGTCCTCTTTTTTGCCGTCGATTTCCACCTGCATTTTCACTGTGCAGGCGTTGATTTCTTCGGATTCGTCCAGCTTTTCCAGTTTTCCCTCTGCACGAAGGGCTTTCGTTGCCAGCGTTGCAATGTCCATCAGGTTGATGGGCTTGGTGCGTCCCAGCTTTTCCCGGGTGGCGAGATATTCCTTATACGCCCGCTCCAATACCGGATCAGCGAACGATACGCTGTCGATGGTGGTAGAAAAAGTGGTGTGGCGGCAGTGATCCGACCAATAGGTATCGATCATCTTGATCTCCGTGATGGTGGGGTCCCGCCCTTCCTTGCGGAAGTAGGTCTGGCAGAAACGAATGTCGTCCGCGTCCATGGCAAGCCCCGCCCCGGTCAGATAGGAAAGCAGCTGCCCGTCGTCAAATTCGCAGAAGCCGGTCACGGTCTCCACTTCCGTGGGGATGTTGTATGCCATGCGGAGGGTCTCCGGTTTTTCCGCCGTCGCCAGACGGCTCTCTACCGGGTTGATGACGTATTTCTGCACGGTTTGCAGCGCTTCCTCAGAAAGATCGCCGTACAGCAGATAGACCTTCGCCGTCCGCACCGTGGGGCGCTCGCCCTGCGAAAGGATCTGGATGCACTGGGCTGCGGAATCCGCCCGCTGGTCAAACTGACCGGGCAGGAATTCCACGGCGAACACAGCATCCGCGCCCTCAGGCTGTTCCGTATAAACCTCATCCAACTGCGGCTCGGAAAATACGGTGCGAATGGAGGAAGCAAACAGCCCCTCGCTGATGCCTTCCACGTCGTAGCGGTTCAGCAAGCGCACCTTTTTCAATCCCTCGATGCCGAAGAGGGAAGTCAGATCGTTTTGCAGCGCACGCGCTTCCGCGTCCAGCGTTGCTTTTTTTTCTACATATACTCTATAAACCATAGTTAGTTTGCTGCCCTCTCGTTCAGGATGGATAGCGCCCGTTTCCCGATGTCCGAGCGGGAATAGGCGTTTTGGAAGTGAACCTTCGGAACGTCCCGGTATGCGGCGTCCACCGCCTCCGGCAGGGTATCCGCCTTTGCCACAACGCAAAGGACACGCCCGCCGCCTGTCACCAGTACGCCGTCCTTGTCTTTTGCCCCCGCGTACAGCACGTCGGAAGCGATGTCCGCGTCGACGGTGATGGGGAAGCCGGTCTCATACTGCTTGGGATACCCGTCCGACGCCACCACGACGCAGCAGGCGGCGCCGTCGGAGAATTTCACCTCGACGTCGGCAAGCCTGCCGTCGGAAACCGCCCGGAAGATGGTGAACAGGTCGCTTTCCAGAAGGGGGAGCACCACTTGCGCTTCCGGATCCCCGAAGCGGCAGTTGTATTCGATGACCTTCGGTCCGTCCTTCGTGATCATCAGTCCGAAGTACAGGCAGCCCTTGAAGGGGCGCCCTTCCTCCTTCATGGCACGGATGGTGGGCAGGAAGATGCGCTCCATGCAGGCGTTTGCCACTTCTTCCGTATAGAACGGGTTGGGAGCGATCGTTCCCATGCCGCCGGTGTTCAGCCCTTCGTCCCCGTCATGGGCGCGCTTGTGATCCATGGAGGAGACCATGGGTTTTACCACATTGCCGTCCGTAAATGCCAGAACGGAGACCTCCGGCCCTTCCAGGAACTCCTCAATAACGATCCGTGCGCCGGATTGCCCGAAGATGCGTTCCTCCATCATGGAATGGACCGCCGCTTTCGCTTCCTCGCGGGTGGTCGCGATGATAACGCCCTTGCCCAGCGCAAGTCCGTCCGCCTTGAGGACCGTGGGAATGGGCGCATCCTCCAGATAGCGCAAAGCGTCCTCTGCCGTATCGAATACCTCATATGCAGCGGTGGGGATGCCGTATTTCTTCATTAAATTCTTTGCGAACACCTTGCTGCCCTCAAGGATTGCCGCATTTTTGCGGGGACCGAAGCAGCGCACGCCGGCTTCTTCCAAAGCATCCACGCAGCCCAGCACCAGCGGGTCGTCCGGCGTGACCACTGCGAAGTCGATCTGTTTTTCCTGCGCAAATGCCACAATGGCGGGGATATCCTTTGCACCGATGGGTACACAGATGGCATCCGACGCGATACCGCCGTTGCCGGGAAGGGCGTACAGCGCTTCGATTTCGGGATGCCCCTTCAGCTTCTTGATGATGGCGTGCTCCCGTCCGCCGCCGCCGATGACTATCACTTTCATACGTTCGTATCCTTTCCCGGAGCCTTCTTTCCGGCGACGATCTCCGCGGAGACCGCTTCCGTTCCCTCCGGCAGTAGTTTCCATTCCGCTTGTTCCATCACGCGCTTTTGCAGTTCTTCGGCGGTGATACCCTCCGGCACCGTGACCGCCGCCTGCGCGATGATCTCTCCGCCGTCCGTGATCTCGTTGACGAAATGCACGGTGGCGCCGGTGATCTTCACCCCCCGCGCCAGCGCTGCCTCATGCACCTTCAGCCCGTAAAAGCCGTCTCCGCTGAAGGAGGGGATCAAAGACGGATGAATGTTGAGGATCCGGCGGGGATACCGCTTGACAAACTGCTCCGACAGGATGGCGAGGAAGCCCGCCAGCACGATCAGGTCGATCTTTCTTTCTTCAAGCAGGGAAGTTAGATCGCGTTCAAAGCGTTCTGCGCCCAGTTCCTTGCGGTGGAGCACCATATGCTCCACGCCTGCATCTTCCGCTCGCTGCAACGCATATACGCCGGGTTTGTTGGAAACCACCAGCACGATCTCGCCGGAATGAAGCACGCCGCTTTTCTGCGCGTCCAGAAGCGCCTGCAAGTTGGTCCCGCCGCCGGAAACCAGTACCGCGATGCGCGCCTTCAGCATAGAATCACCCCGTCGTCGGACTTGACGACCTCACCGATGAGGTAAGCGTCCTCGCCCGCGCCTCGCAGGATCTCCAGCGCCTTGTCCGCTTGGTCGGCAGGTACGACGATGCTCATGCCCACGCCCATGTTGAAGGTGTTGAACAGATCCCGTTCGTCAATCTTTCCTTCCGCGGCAATCAGCGGGAAGATGGGCGGCACTTTGACCGCACGCTTCTCGATCTTCGCGGAAAGCCCTTCCGGGAAGGAACGGGGGATGTTTTCGTAAAATCCGCCGCCGGTGATGTGGGAAATGCCGTGGACGGTCACTTTCTCCAACAGTGCCAGAACCGGGCGGACGTAGATCTTCGTTGGGGTCAGCAGGACTTCTCCCAGCTCCCTGCCGTCCAGCGCGTCGTATTTGCGGTGAATGTCACCGTGTTCCACATCAAACACCTTGCGCACCAGCGAAAAGCCGTTGGAATGTACGCCGCTGGAGGGCAGAGCGATGATCGCGTCACCCGCCTGCATGGTCTTGCGGTCGATGACCTTCTCCCGGTCCACGATGCCCACGGAGAAGCCCGCCAGATCGTATTCGTCCTCCGGGTAGAAACCGGGCATTTCCGCCGTTTCACCGCCGATGAGCGCGGAGCCGGACTGCACGCAGCCCTCCGCTACGCCGGAAACGATGGAGGCGATCTTCTCCGGGACGTTCTTCCCGCAGGCGATGTAATCCAAAAAGAAGAGGGGCTTTGCGCCGCAGCAGATGACGTCGTTGACGCACATGGCGACGCAGTCGATGCCCACGGTGTCATGCTTGTCCATCAGGAAGGCGATCTTCAGCTTGGTGCCCACGCCGTCCGTACCGGAGACCAGCACCGGCTGTTTGATCCCGGTCAGATCCGGCGCAAACAACCCGCCGAATCCGCCGATGCCGGATTCCACGCCCGCGGTCATCGTTCTCGCCACGCTGGCTTTCATCAGCTCGACCGCTTTATAGCCGGCGGTGATGTCCACGCCCGCTTCTTTATAACTTTCGCTGTAGCTTTTGGTATTCATGCTTGGTGTTTCCTTTCTCGGCAAACATTACTTTTTCTTGGACCCTTTCCGGGAGATCTTGTATTCAAAGCGGTTCTTCTGCTTACTCACAGGAACTTTCGTCGGGTAATCCCCGTCGAAGCAGGCGGAGCAGTATTGCTTGGCGCCGTCAAAGGGCTTCCCTCCCAAACGCATGGCGTTCTCGATGCTGAGGTAACCCAGAGAGTCCGCTCCGATGATGCGCGCGATCTCTTCGACGGTGTGATGATTGGCGATGAGCATCCTGCGGGAATCAATGTCCGTTCCGTAGTAGCAGGGGTTCTTGAAGGCGGGAGCGGCGATGCGCATATGCACTTCCTTCGCGCCCGCGTCCCGGACCAGCCCCACCGTCCGTGCGCAGGTGGTCCCCCGCACGATGGAATCGTCGATGAGCACCACCCGCTTGCCCTTGATCACACTGGAGATGGTGCTGAGCTTGATACGGACCTTGTCCTCCCGGGATTTCTGCCCGGGGGAAATGAAGGTACGCCCGATGTATTTGTTCTTGATCATCCCCATCTCGTAGGGGATGCCGGACGCCTTCGAATAGCCGATGGCCGCGTCCGTCCCGGAATCCGGCACGCCGATGACCACGTCCGCTTCCACCGGATGCTCTTCGGCAAGGAAAGCGCCCGCCCGCATCCGCGCTTCGTGAACGCAGCAGCCGTCGATGACGGAATCCGGTCTGGCAAAATAGATGTATTCAAACACGCAAAGGCTGGGAGGGAACTGATCACAGTGATCCTCAATGGAGCGAACACCGTCGGAAGTAAAGACCACGATCTCCCCGGGACGGATGTCCCGCACGAAGGTGGCACCCACGGCGGCCAGTGCGCAGCTTTCCGAAGCGACGATGTACGCGCCGTCCTCCCGCGTGCCGTAACACAGCGGGCGGAATCCTCTGGGATCCCGGCATGCGATCAGCTTGGAAGGGGACATGATGACCAGCGAATACGCCCCGTCGATCCTGTCCATGGCGTGATTGACCGCCTGTTCAATGGAGGGCTGCCGCAGCCGTTCCTCCGTGACGATATAGGAAATGACCTCCGTATCGCTGGTGGTGTGGAAGATGGAGCCTTTCAGCTCCAGTTCCTCCCGCAGCTCAAAGGAGTTGACCAGATTGCCGTTATGTGCCAGCGCCATGCGTCCCTTCACGTGATTGACCACGATGGGCTGTGCGTTTTCCCGCCCGTTGGATCCGGTGGTTCCGTAGCGGCAGTGCCCCACCGCCATGTTGCCCTTTCCCAGCGCTTGCAGGCGCTCCGGCGTGAACACGTCGTTGACCAGTCCTACGTCCTTATACCCGTGGAAAAGCCCGTCGTCGTTGACCACGATGCCGCAGCTTTCCTGCCCGCGGTGCTGGAGAGCGAACAATCCGTAATACGCGGTGTACGCCACGTCACAGCGTTCCGGCGCAAAAATGCCGAACACGCCACATTCTTCTCTTAACTGTCCCATACCTTTGCCATGATCCTTTGCTATGATCCTTGTGCCTTTCGAGTTATTCCCCGAAGATACGCCGCATGACTTCCTGATAAGCGTCTTCCACGCCGCCCATATCCCGGCGGAAGCGGTCCTTATCCAGCTTTTCGTGTGTGGTGGCGTCCCAGAGGCGGCAGGTATCCGGCGAGATCTCGTCCGCCAGGATCACGGTGCCGTCGCTGGTCTTACCGAATTCGATCTTGAAATCCACCAGCTCGATATTCAGATCCAGGAAGAACTTTTTCAAAAATTCGTTGACTTGACGGGTGTATGCCTTGACCGTTTGGATCTCCTCCGGCGTGGCAAGTCCGAGGGCGATGGCGTAATCGTCGTTGATGAACGGGTCGCCCAGATCGTCGTTCTTATAGCTGAATTCCAGAATCGGGCAGAGCAGGGCGGTGCCTTCTTCCACGCCCATGCGCTTGGAGAAGGAGCCAGCGGCGATGTTGCGCACGATGACCTCCAGCGGCAGGATGGTGACTTTTTTCACGACGGTTTCCCGGTCGTTGAGTTCTTCCACAAAATGCGTGGGGATGCCGGTTTCCGCCAGCTTGCGCATCAGATAGTTGCTCATGCGGTTGTTGATAGCGCCTTTGCCGACGATGGTCCCTTTCTTCAGACCGTTGAACGCCGTGGCGTCGTCCTTATAGGAGACGATGTACTTCTCCGGATCGGCGGTTTTGTAAACCTTCTTGGCTTTGCCCTCATAGAGCTGTTCGAGTTTTTCAAATGTTGCAGACATAGCGATTTTGGACCTTTCTTTTTATGTGATACTGATTTTATTTCGTTTCCGTACTGGAGAAGCGAGAGGAGACCTCTTCATCCTTTTGCAAAACCTTCGCCTGATCCGCCCGGCGTTTTTCCGAGAGCTTGGAAGCCAGCGTGCGATCGCTCACGGAGAGGATCTGGATGGCGAGCAGCGCGGCGTTGGCGGCGCCGTCGATGGCGACGGTGGCGACGGGGATGCCCGTCGGCATCTGCACCGTGGAAAGCAATGCGTCCAGCCCGTCCAGCGTGGAGGATTTGACAGGGATCCCGATGACCGGCAGCGTGGTGTTAGCGGCGATCGCACCCGCGAGGTGCGCCGCCTTTCCCGCGGCGGCGATGATCACGCCGAAGTGCTTGCCCCGCGCCTGTTCGGAAAACTTCTTTGCTTCCGCAGGGGTGCGGTGGGCGGAAAGCACGCGGACCTCAAACGGGACTTCAAACTCCCGCAGGACGGCGATGGCTTTTTCCACAACGGGAAGATCACTGTCCGAACCCATGATCACAGCAACTTTTTTCATAGAATTTCCTTTCTCGGCATACAGCCGTTAAACGGCTGCTCGCCGTTCAGAATCAAACAAATAAAAACGCCGGTTTTTCCGCATAAGGGCAGAAAACCCGGTTAGGGCGTTGTAGAACGGGATACTCCCGCACAATCAGCATACAGGAAGGGGATACGGCAAGTCCGCTTTTTCATTTGCGAAACATCCTTCAAAAAACGAAAAAACACTGCCCGCACCGTCCTTCCCGATTTATACTTTATTGTAGCATATCCGCGAATTTTTGTCAACAGGCTTACGGAAAAATAACGGAACTTTTTCGGTTCTGACAGACTTTGCAGACGAAATACGACGTTTTTGCATGCTTTTGGAGCGTGTTTCCACGTTTGCCTTGACAAATTCCCCCGAAAGGAGTACACTATGTTGCGAATACAACCGAAAGACAGGGGTGTCAAGGGTACGAAAATGAAGGGAACGCTGGTCGTCAATCACGATCTGCACGGGGAAAAATTCCGTGCGCAGACCGCGTTATATCTCGCTGCGGCGGAAAGACAATGCGTGGACATGACGGTGCGCACGAACGCGGAACCCATCGGAAGGGAGACAGATTTCATCCTGTTTCTGTCCAAAGACGTGCGTCTGGCGCGTATTTTGGAGCAGGACGGCTGCTACGTCTTCAATTCTGCATCCTCCATCGCCCTCTGCGACGATAAATCGCTTACCTATCTGCGTTTGCGCGGGGAAGGGCTTCCCATGCCGGAAACGCTTCTTGTTCCCATGACCTTTTTTGCCGCCGACTGGTCGGAAAACCCCTTCGTCGATACCGCGGCGCAAGCCCTCGGGTTTCCCATGGTGGTCAAGGAGGCCTGCGGTTCCTTCGGGCAGCAGGTCTGGCTGGTACATAACAGGGCGGAGCTGGTGGAAAGACTCAACGCTTCTTCCCCGAAGACGGTGCTGCTGCAGCGTTTTGTCGCCTCCTCCCGGGGGCGGGACGTCCGTTTGCAAGTGGTGGGAAGGGAAGTGGTCGCGGGTATGTACCGCTGGTCGGATACGGATTTCCGCGCCAATATCTCCAACGGCGGCAGTATGAAACCTTTTTCACCAAACGAATCGCAGAAAGCCCTCGCTCTGCAGGCTTGCGACGCGCTGGAGCTTTCCTTCGGCGGCGTGGATCTGCTGTTTGGGGAGGATGACGAACCATTGCTCTGCGAGGTCAACTCCAACGCCCATATCCGCAACCTGCTGGATTGCACGGGAATCGACGTGGCGGAGCATATCCTTGCGCATATCCGTGAAACGGTGAAGAACGTATGACCGGCTGGCTGTTCTATACGCCGGAGGGCGCTTCCCGCAACCGGACGTTTATCGACTTTTGGATGACTGCCGCGGCGAAACGCGGCGTGCGAATGGAACTACACATGACGGGCGATCCCTTTCCGGCAGAAAAACCGGATTTCGCGGTGGTAAGGGCGATGGATCCCGCCTTCAGCCTGCGTTTGGAGCAGATGGGCGTCCCGGTGTTTAACCCCGCGTCAGTCAGCGAGGTCTGCAACGACAAATGGAAAACCTATTGCCTCGCGTCCTCGCTGGGGATCCCCTTTCCGAAGACCAGTTATGTGCCGGATCCGGCGGTCCTGCCGGCCGCTCCCTTTCCGTATGTGCTGAAGGCCTGCGGCGGGCACGGCGGAACGCAGGTGTATCTGGTGCATGACGAGCAGGAAGCCCGCAGTGCGTCGAAAGCGCTGAAAGGCGTTCCCTGCGTTTTGCAGGAGCCCGTTTCGGACCTCGGGCGGGACGTTCGGGTATACATTCTGGGCGACCGCATTTTAGCCGCCATGCTGCGCATCTCGGACGGTGATTTCCGCAGCAACTTCTGCCTCGGCGGCAGGGCGGTGCCGTATACGCTTTCCGGGGAGGAGATCGAAATGGTCCGCGCCTTTCAATCGGCGCTGCCCTTCGGTCTTGCGGGGATCGACTTTCTGTTTCACGAAGGGAAAGCGGTGTTCAACGAGATCGAGGACGTGGTGGGCTGTCGGATGCTCTATACCCACACGGCGATCCGCCCGGTGGAGTTGTATCTGGATTGGATCCTGCAACGGCTCGAAAATTTGTAAATTTTTTCGGTGTTCTCTTGCATTTTCCGAAAAATATGTTAAAATATTTTATTAAATAAACGCAAAAGGAGCGTGTAAGGCGGGTATGAACGGAAAGGATCAACTGCTGCAAAATATCCTGCGTGCAGACGCGGAAGCGCGGGAGATGACTTCCTCCGCTCTGGCGGAAAAAGCCAGCAGCCATGCGGCATTGTCCGAGGAAAAAGCGGAGATGCGCCGGGCATATGAGGCGGAGACCAAAACGCTGCTGCTCCGGATGCGGGAAGCGGCGCGGAAATCCACTGACAGCAAGCTGGACGCCATCGAAACCGAAAAGATCGAAAAGCTGCGCCGTCTTGATGAGCTTTCCGCTTCCCGTACTGCCGCGTGGGTGGAGCAGATCTGCGCTGCGGTTCTGCGCGGGTAATTTGCCTGTACCTGTTCATAGAAAGGAGGGGAGCGGATGTCCGGAAATGCTTCCTATGCGATCCTGACGCGGGTGCGTGCGCAGTACGGCGCGCGGCTGCGGGAAAGCGACTATCTGGAAATGGCCGCCTGTAAGAGCGTGCCGGAAGCGGCGGCGTTCCTGCGGGAGCGGACGGCATACGGTCCGTTTCTCGCCTGGGGAGACAGCGTTCCCACCCGTGGGTTACTGGAATACCAGCTCCGCAAGGCGTTGTTGGAGCGCAGCGTCGCCCTTTGCAGCTTCGGCACCGCCGCGGCTGCCGACCTGCGGGATTATGTTCTGCTCCGCAACAGCGTCAACGAGCTGATCAACTTCCTGCGTTTTTTGGCAGCCGGACAGCCGGAACGATACGTCCTTTCCTCCCTTTTGCTGCCTCAAACGGTTTCCAAGTTTTCCTTACAGGGGCTTTCCCAGGTGAAAAGCCGGGAGGACCTGATCGAATGTCTGCGCGGAACGTATTTTGAAAAGATCCTCACGCCGGTTTTAAGCACCGGCGGCGGTGTGGACCTGCCGCTGGCGGAAGCGATATTGGACCGTTCCGTTTACGAATATACGGAGAACCTGTTTTCCTCCCACGGGGAAGCGGAGGCGCTCAAGGAGATCCTGCTTCTGAAGGCGGAGTTGGGGGATGCGGAACTGCTCTACCGTGCAAAGACTTACTACGGGATGAGTCCTGCGCTGCTGCGGGCTATGCTCAGCGGCTTCCGATTGCATCTTTCCGGCGGAGAGTTGGAGGAGATGCTCAACGCGCCGAGCGGAGAGGACGTCCTGCGGATCTTCCTTGCGGGGCGCTACGGGAAAGAAGTACAGAAAAAGGATCTGGACACCGTTGGCAACTGGTCGGATCGGTTTCTGCCGGATCTCTTGCGAAAACGCATCCATTTTTCTGCAGTTCCATCCGTTGTGCTGTTTGCTTATCTCAACTGGCTGGAGCTGGAAGTTAAAAATCTGATTTATGTCATCGAAGGCGTTCGCTATCGCCTTCCGCCGGAGCAGATCCGTGCATTGTTGCTGCTTCCGGGGATGGAAAGGGGCTGAAAAATGTCTGTCGAGAAAATGAAAATGAAATTGCTGCTCGGAAAAGCCGAGCGGCTCAATGACGCGTTGAGCGCAGTCACTTCGCTGGGCTTTGTGCATCTCGAGAACGCCGCGTCCGTCATGGCGGACACGCGGGATTTTTCCCCGCTGAACGAGCAGAACCAGGTCGCAGCCGTCTGCGCCCGCGTGGAGGAGACCGTCCGTCTCTGCGGCATTGACCCGGAGACCGTGGAGCCTTTGCCCGGCGAGGAGGGCATGGAAGCGGATGAAGTGCTTTCCGGGCTGGACGAGGAACTGCACGCCCTGCAAAAGGATTGCACGAAGCTGCAGGAACGCATCCGGCAGTTGGAGGAAGAGCGGGCGCTGCTTTCACGTTTCGCCTCGCTGGATGTGCGTCTGGAGGAACTGCGGCAGACGGAGTTCGTCTCCGTCCGCTTCGGTTGGATCCCGGCGGACAGTTACGAAAAGCTCCAACAGTACGGGGACACGGATTCCTTGCAATATGTTCCGTGCTACACGGACAAGGATTCCTGTTGGCTGCTGTATCTTTCGCCGAAGGATGATGACGAAGCGGACCGCATCTTCGCCTCCCTGTTCTTCCGGCAGGCGGATATGCCCGAAAAGGACGGAACTCCTTCGCAGATCGCCGCTTCCGACGCGGAGCAGATCTACGATCTTCATGTGGAACAGCATGCTGCCAACGACCGTCTGGTATCCTTTTTCCAAGCCCATCAAGGGGAACTGCTTTCTTTGTATGCGCACTTAAAGTACCGGAGCGAGGTCTGCGCACTGCGGCGGTACGCCTGCCTCTATCGCGGCTCCTACGCGGCGTTGGTTTGCTGGGTGCCGGAGGAGCGCTGCAAGGAACTGGAGGAAGCTCTGGGGAAGGTAGAGAGCTTCACCGCGTCGGATCTATCCGCCGGGACGGGCTCCGGGAAGATCACGCCTCCCACTCGCCTGCGCAACTGGCGCATCTTCCGCCCGTTCCAGTATTTTGTGGAGATGTACGGCGCACCCTCCTACCACGAGGTGGATCCCACCGTGTTTGTCGCGCTGACCTATACCTTGCTTTACGGCATCATGTTTGCCGACGTGGGGCAGGGGATCCTGCT
>JAFLUP010000047.1 GCA_022508745.1 Oscillospiraceae bacterium
CGAGGATCATCTGCGGGATGCTTTTCTCTGTGCCGTAACGGTTTTCCATCAGGCTGACCATTTTCGGCACGACGACTGCGGGGGATACCGCACCCAGTACCGCGCCTATGACGGCCGCTTCGACCAGCGTGACATCCAGCAGCATCGGTGCAAACAGCACGAACGCCAGTATTTCAAAGACGGCGGGCAAAAATGACATCAGGATCGCCGGTCTGCCAACCTTTTTCAGATCGCTGATACGGAGGGAAAGTCCCGCCTTGATGAGAATGATGATCAGCGCCATTTGCCGCAGCTCCGCGGAGATGCCGAGGATGGAGGGGTCCAGAAAATCAAGAACGAAGGGACCCAGCACGACGCCGGTCGCCAGCATACCGATCATGCGGGGCAGCCGCAGTGTTTGGCAGATTGCCGCTGTCGCAAGACCGATGAGAAAAATGAGAGACAGGGAAGTCAACATGAAAAAACCTCCGATATACGCAGAAAAGCTGACGCCCTCTGCAACATCAAATGCAGAAGTCATCAGCTTTCAAAGCGGTTTTAACGGATTGCCGTCCGGGCAGTTCGTTACGGGAGAACTTCATTCCCTTGGAAACAGAGGAGGATGCGGCTTACGAAACAGCCGCTTTTTCCTTTTTGGGTTTGGACGCGTTTTTCTGCTTGGGCGCCGGCGCGACGGTCTTTTTGGCGGAAAGCAGGGGCTTGAGTTTCTGGTAGATCTCGCTCGCCTTCTGATTGCCGAAGCGCTTGACCAGCGCGTTGTTCAGGCCGAGTTTCGTCTTGTACTTCTCCACACAGCCCAGCACGAAGCGCAGCTCCGGGTCGTCCGCCACGGAATCCCCCAGCATGGCCCGCAGCTCCGCGCGGGTCTCTGCGGAAAGGGTCTCGGCGGGTTTGGTCGGCTCTTCAGTTTCTTCGACTTTATCGGCGGGCTTTTGCGGTTCTTCCTTTGCCTGCACGGGCTTTGCGGAGGGTTTTTCCGCCTGTTTCTCCTGCTTTTTGGGAGCGCTTGGTTTCTTCTTCCGGGAAGGCTTCGGTTTCTCCGCACTCTCCTGCGGGGCTTCCGCCGGTTCCGCGGGAGCGGCTTCTGCCGCGGCGGCATCTGCAAAGACGACCTCCGGCGCGGGTTCCTCCGGGATGGCGGTCTCCGGGGTCGCTTCTTCCGGGGCTGCTTCTTCCGCCGCTTCGAAAATGACCTCCGGTTCCGGCGAAGGCTCTTCCGCCGGTTCTTCCGGGATGACCGGGCTGGCGGCAGGCTTTCCATCCGGGCGCAGCGCCTTTTGCAGGGCATAGTTGGGATCCTTCAGGTAGGGGAGCAGCCCGATGCTCAAGCCGTCCTTCCGCCAGAAGTTGACCACGTATTCAAATCCCCGGTCGTTGCTGATGATGAGATACTGCCCGTCCGGCTCCTGTGCGATGAGGAAGCCCAGATAGGTGACCAGCTGGAAGTCCAGCGCGTTGTGCCCGCCCACGGAGACTTCCCGGTATTCGATCTTCGCGGTGGACGCCATCAGGCGCTGGTGCAGGTCAAAGGTGAGTCGATTTGCGTTTTCACTGTAAAAAATAATGACACGATCCGCGTCCGTCAGGCGGGAGATGCCGTTCAGACCGCCGGTCTTGACGTTTTCGTAGTCGATCATGTAAACTGCCATAGAGAGTAGCCGGTTCCTTCCTTAATAGAAACAGATTTCATATGAATCTATTATAGCATATCCGACGCCTGCTGTCAAGAAGCGGCGGTTTTTTGACGGAAAGTAGCGGAAAACTTGCAAAAATAAGGATCAGCCCTTGACAAACGGGCAAAAAAGGAGTATGATAGGAATGAAATCTTGCAAAAAAGGAAAGGATGAATGGTTATGGCATTTCAGAGCCAATATCTGGCAAACATCTACGAACAGGTAGAAAAACGCAATCCCGGGGAAAAGGAATTCCTGCAGGCGGTGAAGGAAGTTCTGGAGTCTCTGGAGCTGGTGGTGGCGAAGGAGCCGGAGTTTGAAGCGTCCGGCGTCATCGAGCGCATCGTCGAGCCGGAGCGGCAGATCTTCTTCCGCGTCTCCTGGGTGGACGATCAGGGTAAGGTGCAGGTCAACCGCGGTTTCCGCGTGCAGTTCAACTCCGCCATCGGTCCGTATAAGGGCGGTCTGCGTCTGCATCCTTCCGTCAACGCTTCCGTTATCAAGTTCCTCGGTTTCGAGCAGATCTTCAAGAACAGCCTGACCGGTCTGCCCATCGGCGGCGGCAAGGGCGGTTCCGACTTCGACCCGAAGGGCAAGTCCGACGGGGAAGTCATGCGCTTCTGCCAGAGCTTCATGACCGAGCTTTCCAAGCATATCGGCGCGGATACCGACGTGCCCGCAGGCGACATCGGCGTCGGCGCACGGGAGATCGGCTATCTCTACGGGCAGTATAAGCGGCTGCGCAACGAGTTCACCGGCGTGCTGACCGGCAAGGGTCTCACCTACGGCGGCTCTCTCGCCCGCACGGAGGCCACCGGCTACGGTCTGTGCTACTTCACCGAGGAAATGCTTTCCTGCATGAAGCAGGATTCCTTCAAGGGCAAGCGCGTGGTCATCTCCGGCTCCGGCAACGTGGCGATCTACGCGAACCAGAAGGCCACCGAGCTGGGCGGCAAGGTCATCGCCATGTCCGACTCCGGCGGATACATCTACGATGAAAACGGCATCGATCTTGCCGTGATCAAGCAGCTCAAGGAAGTGGAGCGCGCCCGCATCTCCGAGTACGTCAAGCGCGTCCCCACCGCCACCTACACTCCCGGCTGCAAGGGCATCTGGACCATTCCCTGCGACATCGCGCTCCCCTGCGCGACCCAGAACGAACTGGACGAGGAATCCGCGAAGACGCTGGTGGCAAACGGCGTGATCGCCGTGGCGGAAGGCGCGAATATGCCCTCCACCCCGGAAGCGGTTGCCGTGTTCCAGCAGAACGGCGTGCTGTTCGGGCCGGCGAAGGCTGCCAACGCAGGCGGCGTGGCTACCTCCGCGCTGGAAATGAGCCAGAACTCCATGCGGTACAGCTGGACCTTCGAGGAAGTAGACGCGAAGCTGCGTGACATCATGGTCAACATCTTCCACAACGCGTACAACGCTGCCGAGAAGTACGGCGCGAAGGACAATCTGGTCGCCGGCGCGAACATCGCGGGCTTCGAGAAGGTCGCACGCGCGATGATCGCACAGGGCGTGGCGTATTAATTTCGTCGCAACTCACTACGTTCGCTGCGCCGGTTTTGCAGCTTTGTTCACTCGCGTCTCGCGCCAAAATGCTGCGCATTTTGACACTCGCAAAGCTGTAAGGAATGAAATGGTCGGCGCGATGCGCTTGCGCATCTTTCTGCCCATTTCATGGAATTTCGATTGTAGCTTACGTTAGCTGAAATTTTCAAGATGGATCGGCAGGATCACCTTTTCCGATAGCAAAAATCCCCTTACCGAGGATCGGTAAGGGGATTTTTCTGCTTCTTCCGTTTATTTCAGGAACATCCGCAGCAGCTTTCCGTAGAGCCCTCTGCGGTAGGGCTGGTAGCGCATGGGCAGGTCGATCCATGTCTTTTTGTCCACGATGCTCTTGCGGTGGGAGAACACGTCAAAACCTTCCTTCCCGTGGTAAGCCCCCATGCCGCTTTCCCCGACGCCGCCGAAGCCCATCTCGCTGGTCGCCAGATGGATGATGGTGTCGTTGACGCAGCCGCCGCCGTAGCGGAAGCGGCGTGTGGCTTCCCGGATATGGTCTTTATCCTGCGAGAACAGGTAAAGCGCGAGGGGCTTCTGTTTGTCCGCCAGCAGGGGGTAGAGATCCTCAAAACGGTCGAAGGTGAGGATGGGCAGGATGGGGCCGAAGATCTCTTCCGCCATCACCGGGTCCTCCCACGTCACCCCGTCCATGACCGTGGGTGCGATCTGCAGGGTCTCCCGGTCGGTTTCGCCGCCGTGGACGACCTTGGAATAGTCCATCAGCCCGCAGAGGCGGTAGAAATGCTTTTCGTTGACGATCTTGCCGTAATCCGGGTTTTCCAGCGGACGTTCGCCGTACTGCTTGCGGATCTGGGCGCCGATCTCCTTCACCAGCGCATCCTTGACGCTCTTTTCGCAGAGGATGTAGTCCGGCGCGACGCAGGTCTGTCCGCAGTTGAGGTATTTCCCGAACACGATCCGCTTCGCCGCCAGACGGAGCTTGGCGGTGCTGTCCACGATGCAGGGGCTCTTGCCTCCCAGCTCCAGAACGGCGGGGGTCAGATGCTCCGCGGCGCGGCGCAGGACCTCCTTGCCCACGCTCTGGCTGCCGGTGAAGAAGATGAAATCGAACTTCTTTTCTAACAGCGAGGCGTTTTCCTTCCGCCCGCCGGTCACGACGGCGACATAGTTGGGCGGGAAGGTCTCCGCGATCATTTTTTGAATGACCGCGCTGGTGGCGGGGGAGTAGGCGCTGGGCTTGACGACGGCGGTGTTGCCCGCGGCGATGGCGTCTGCCAGCGGATCAATGGTCAGCAGGAAGGGGTAGTTCCACGGGCTCATGATGAGGGTGTTGCCGTAAGGGGTGGGCTGTTTGTAACTGGAGGCGGCGAAGTTGGTCAGGGGCGTGCGCACCTTGCGTTTGGCGGCGAACTGCCGGGTGTGGCGGATCATGTAGCTGATCTCGCTCAAGGTCAGCCCCGTTTCGCACATGAAGCCTTCGAAATCGCTCTTTCCCAGATCGGATTTCAGCGCTTCGGTGATCTCCGGCTCGTATTTCTTCACGGCGGCGTGGAGTTTTTTGAGCATTTCGATGCGGAAGTCCACCGACAGCGTTGCGCCGGTATGGAAGAACTTCCGTTGGCTTTCCAGAATTTCGTCGATGGTCATGGTTTTGTTGATCCGCTCCTTTTTGCTTGCTACCATGCGGTAGAACCGTTCCAACTCCCTTGCATCCATCAGCTTGGGGACGGGGTAAAGGGGGTTGGCTTCCTTTGCAGCGTGCCTTGCCATGATGGGGATGTCCTCCTCCCGGATGCCGGGAAGGGTCGCGGGGATCCCCATGCGGGCGTTGATCTCCCGGATGGCAAGGATGAATTTCTGTGCGCCTTCTTCGGGGGTGTCGAGTTCCGACGCGACCCCGGCGGCGACCCCGAGCCGGTGCAGCTTTTTGTGAACGCAGGCGCCGTAGTCCTCCAGCACGATGGGCATGAGGACGGCGTTCGCCAGCCCGTGGGGGATGTTGTACTGCCCGCCGAGGGAATGGGCGACGGCGTGGATGTAGCCCACATAGGATTTGGAGAAGGCAAGCCCCGCTTCGTATGCCGCGCGGAGCATATTCTCCCGCGCCTGTCGGTTTTGACCCTCCTGATAGGCGGTCTCCACATTGTCAAAGACCAGCCTCGCCACATCCAGCGAGAGTGCGCGGGTCTGTTTGGTGGTGGAACGCCCGATGTACGCCTCCACCGCGTGGGTGAGGGCGTCCATGCCGGTGGTGGCGGTCAGATAGGGCGGGAGGGAGTAGGTGACTTCCGGATCCAGCACCGCGTAGGAGGGGATCAGCGTGAAGTTGTTCATGGTGTATTTGTGCTTCTTTTCGCTGTCGGTGATGACGGCCGTCACCGTGACCTCGCTGCCGGTGCCTGCGGTGGTGGGGATGGCGATGAGGGTGGGGATCTTCCGCCAGACCTTCAACAGTCCGCCCAGTTGGTTGACCGTTTTCTTCGGGAAGGCGATGCGCGCGCCTACGGCTTTGGCGCAGTCCATGGAGGAGCCGCCGCCGAAGGCGATGAGGGCTTCGCAGTTCCCTTTGAGGTAGAGCTTCCGCGCTTCCTCCACGTTTTTCACCGTGGGGTTGGGGTTGGTGCCGTCGTAGACCGCACAGCGGATCCCACTCTTTGCCAGCAGTTTTTCCAGCAGCGCCGTCAGCCCCGCCTTGCGCAGGAAGCCGTCCGTGACCAGCAGGACGGATTTCACGCCCTGTTTCTTCAAAAGAGGGGGAACGTCCGCGACGCCCTTCAAAATCTCCGGCTCGCGGTAGGGAAGGATGGGCAGCGCCAGACGGAAGCCGCCCTGATAGACGCGGCAGAAGGCTTTTTCAAAGAAATTCATACCCCTACACTCCGTTTCTATAGAAAATTTGACTTGTCAACATATTCCAAAGCTTATTATACACCCAGGAAATTGACTTGTCAATATTTTGTAAGAAAAATCAAAAATTTTTTGTTTGTTCATGAATAGGAAGGAATTTATGTGCTATCATGGAGAAAATCATACAAAGGAGATGCGATTATGAACCCTGTTGCCGAAGCCATCAAAAACAGAAGCTCCACGCGGGGATACACGGCGGAACCGCTTACCGAGGCGGAACTGAACGCTCTGCTGCAAGCCGGGCTGCAGTCCCCCACCGCCGTCAACCGGCAGGAGGTGCATTTCACCGTCCTGCGGGGGGATCATCCGCTGCTTTCCGAGATCGAGGCGGAAAAGAACCGGCTCCGCGGGCTTACCGACCAGCCGCACAACTTCTATTACGAAGCGCCGACGGTGATCCTTTTGAGCGCCGAGCGCTCCTTCCACTGGAGCGTCGTGGACGCGGGCATCGCCGTGCAAAGCATGGCGCTGGCGGCAGAGTCCTTGGGTCTGGGCAGCGTGATCATCGGTTGTATTTACGACGCGCTGCACGGGGAAAAGCAGGCGTATTTCGAAAAGGCGCTGCGCTTCCCGGAGACTCACGAGTTCCAAATCGCCCTCGCCGTCGGGCACAAGGCGACGGAAAAAACGCCTCATGCCTATGATGCGGAAACCCATGTGACTTGTTTATAACTCCCGTTTTCCCTCCTGTTTTTTTCGCAGGAGGGAATTTTCGCACGTTTTTCTGAATTTTTTTGGGTTTCACCCAACCTTTTTCCGGTTATCTTTGTCTAAAAGACAGCGCTGAAAAAACCGGAAATTTTCGGAAACTCTTTCAAGGAAAGGATGATGCACTATGCCGTACAGTGACCAAAATGACGAAACGCTGGTCCTGCTGACCCTCGCGGGGGAGCAGCGGGCCTATGAAGTGCTGGTCGCAAGGTACGAAAAAGCGGTCATCGCCGCCGCACGGGGCGTGACGGGCAACCGTCATCTGGCGGAGGACGCGGCGCAGGACGCCTTCATCACCGCGTGGATGAAGCTCAACCTGCTGCGGGAGCCGTCGAAGTACGCCTCGTGGGTCTGCCGCATCGCGAAGAACTGCGGCAAAAACATGATGATTCGCTTCCGCAGCTACATGAGCATCGATGATCTGGAGAACCGCGTCCTCGACGATGTGCAGTCCGCGGACCCGGAACGCCTGTATGTGTCATCCGAGGAAAAGGAACTGCTGCGGGAAAGCATCGACGGGCTGCCGGAAAAGGTGCGGCAGGTGATCTACCTGCACTACTTTGAGGATCTTTCCATCGCGGAGATCGCGGAGCGGATGCGTATCTCCGCCGGAACGGTGAAATGGCAGCTGCACGACGGCAGAAAACGGATTAGAAAGGAGCTATGTGCGATGAACGAGGAAATGAACGACACGCTGGTCAGACGCGTGATGAAAAAGGTGGAAGAACTCAAACTATGGCAGCTGAAAAACCGCAAAACCGGCTTTGAAACCGTCTACAGGGACGTGCTGAGCGAGGTAGAGGAGCTGCCGGAATCCAATTCCAGGGACAAATACCACGCTTTGGCGGACGTGCTGATGCGGGGCTGGTGGTGGCTCCCCGGCGATAAGAACGACGCACTGTTCGAACGCATCCGGGACGCGGCGGAACGGGGTCACAACGACGAGGTGATGGCGTTCGTCGCCGCGAGGGAGGACGAAAAGCTCTCGGGCGAGGCGAAGGCGGAATTCATTCGCGACCACCAGATCCCCCGGCTGGAACAGGGCGGCTTTACGAAAGCGCTGGCTTCCGAGTGGTACTGGCTGGGGTATACCTATTGCAAGCTGAACCAACGGGAAAAGGGCTACGAGGCGTACGGAAAGGTGCTTTCCCTCCTGCCGCCCTCGGACGTGTATCATGCGTCCGCGCTTGCCGCCATCGAGATGGAAAAACGATACGAGGCGGAAGGCTATGCGGAAAAGCGGGAAAAGAGCTATCTCCTCGGGACCGGCGGCGATATATTCCGGGTAATTGACGGAACGCTGCGCCGCTGGGAAGGCAGAGGATATGGACACGGCAATCTCTACGCGGCGGACAGAGACGGGGATCATGTTTTTTGGAATGCATCCCGCTGTGATGGCTATTTCACGGTAAAGGGTCTGGCGGTGGGCGAAACGCATACCGGCTCCGACGGGACGACGCTCACTTTCGCGTCTGCCGACGAAACGGCGGAAACGCCTTGCGGAACCTTCACGGGATGCGAGCTTTGGGTGACAAGGTACGGCGGTACCGTCTGCCGGACCTACTTCAAGGAAGGCGTGGGCATCGTCAAGCAGGAACGGATCAGGGTCGGCGTCTCCGAGACGCGCACGCTGAAGGACTACCGCGTTTCCGGCGGGAAAGCGCCCGAAGGGCGCGGGTTACTCCCCTGCGCGAAAGGGAACTTCTGGGTGTATACCGCCGGTCACGACCCCGATGCCCTGCGACAGGATAGCAGATTCGAGGTCTGCTACGCGGACGAAACCACTGTCACGCTGACGGAGCAGTATCGCATCGAACGGTTGAAATACGACGATAACGTCTGGGTGGATATGATCCAGCAGATCCGCAACGAGTATTGGCAGGAGGGCGACGGCGGGAGGCATATCATCGCCGACGTTTCCCATGCTGTCGAGAGAGCGCAAGTGTTGGCGAAAACGCCCATGGAAAAGGCGCACACCAAGGCCGCCTGCTCCGTGGTACAGCGGATCATGGATACGGATCCGCATTTCAATCCATCCTGCACCGCGACGGGGCACTGGAATTTCTTCCAGCGGCGTTTGGCGGAAAAACGGGAGGGGAGCGTCGGATATACCGGTGACTTCCGTTGGTCCTTCGAATGGAAAAACACGGGCGGCTACGGCGAAGCGGACACGCCGCTGTTGTTCAACGACGTTTACGAAATGCTTTTCGACGCTACCGGCTCCCTCTGGTCGGACGCGTGGGTGATCGGAGAAACGCGGACGGAAGAAGTTCTCCGTTACGGCGACACCACGGTGAAAACCGTGATGCGCTGCGAGGACGGAGGAACCGTCACCACCAAAGCGGGTACCTTTGAGAACTGCATGCGGATCTTGCTGGACATCAGCGGCCCGCAGTACGGGCTTGCCTACCGCGGCGGGAAGAAGGAATACTACTTCGCCCCAGGCGTGGGGATCATCAAGACCGTCAACTACTATTGTGAGGGCGCGCGGCAGACGGTTTACGAGTTGACTGCATACGAAGGAACGGGAGAGGGATACTTCCCGCTTTGCGACGGCATGACCCGCCGGTACGAAGCCATCGGGCTGACCGACGGCTTCGTGGGCAGTGCGGACTATACCTATGTCGCGGACGAAGAAGGGAACATCATTATCTTTGAGGACCGCTGCGGGATCCGGAACAAGGTGGAGAACATCACGCAGTACAGCTCGATCCTCGGGGAGATCGTCGAGGATCAGCTCTGGGAGGAAGGAAAGCTGGACGAAAGCCGCCTGCGGCACGACGTGAACAACTTCCATCTGCTGAATCATTTCCTCGGCAGAACCACCCGCTACTGGGCGGCGCCTGCCAGATCCGTAGCGTGGAATACGTACCGGATGAAACTACTGGAAACGCTGGGAGAGGGCGGCGAGGTGCCCCGCGCATGGGCGGGCTACCACGCGATCACCTGTGTGCGGCTGGCGTGCGGGCTGTTCGGCTGCGGCAGGAACGAGGAGGGCTATGCGTGCCTCGAACGGGCGCTTACCCTCTATCCGAAGTGGTTGGCGATCCCCGACGGGGAGCTGTTGGAGGTGGGCGACGAGCTGATCTTCGGCGGCGTGAAAGTAGTCAAGGGCAAAGAGTGGATGCAGTTGCCGGACGGAAAAGCGGAGCCGCTCTCCTACGGTTGGCTGTTCACGCACAACAGCGGGGAACTGTATTACGCTTTGACCGCTCCCCACGGTTGGGAATGGTTCGACGGGGTGCGGAAGGAAGAACGGTATCAACAGATCGTCGAGCGTGCGAAAAAACTGATGGAATCCAAGTAACATACGCAAAACGAGATCGGCAGGAGCAATTCTGCCGATCTTTTTCGCTGTCAAAAAGAGGAAAATAAAATTTTTCAAAACCCTCTTGACAAATGTGTCTACGCGTGGTAGACTATGTCTACAAGATAGAGACAACGAAAGGGCAGGAGCTTTTGTATGAAAGAATTGCAAATGGGCGAGATCGAGACGCGGTTTGCGGAGATCATCTGGCAAAATGAACCCATCGCCACGAATACGCTGATCCGCATCAGCGAGCAGGAGCTGGGCTGGAAGCGCACCACCACCTATACGGTGCTGAAACGGCTGTGCGAGAAGGGCATTTTTCAAATGGAAAACAGCACCGTCACCTCCTGCATTTCCCGCAACGAATTCTACGCGCGGCAGAGCGAACAATTTGTCCGGGAGACCTTCGGCGGGTCGCTGCCGTCCTTCCTTTCCGCCTTCGCGGAGCGAAAGAAGCTCACGCCGGAGGAGATCGATGCCATCCGCCGGTTCATCGATTCCTTTGAGGAGGAACCGCGGTCATGACGCCGGAGGAACTGTTTCTTGTCCTTCTCAACCGCAGCCTGGCGGCGCTCTGGCTGGTGCTTGCTATCCTGTTGCTGCGTCCATTCCTGAAAAAGGTGTCCCGCGCCTTCTGCTGCGCGATATGGGGGCTGGTAGCCATCCGGCTGCTCTGCCCGTTCTCCCTGCAAAGCGTGTTGAGCCTGATCCCTGACGCGCAGCCCATCCCCACGGATCTTGCGAGCGTATCTTCCGCCGTGGAGGGGACGACAGGTGCGGGCGGACAGACGGTCGGAGGGATCTTGACGTCCTTTTTGCCCTCTGCCGCGCCGGAAGAAGCGGTCGCTCCGGCGCTGACCTTCACCCGCGTCGCCGCGGTGCTGTGGATCGTCGGCATGGCGCTCATCGCGCTGTATGCGTTGGGTTCTTACCTGCATCTGCGTCTTTTGGTGCGGGAGGCGGTGAGGCATCCCGACGGTTACTGGCAGTGCGACCGCATCCAGACGCCCTTTGTCCTCGGGCTGTTCCGCCCGCGCATCCTGCTGCCACTGGGGATGGACGCAGGGGATGTTCCGTATGTGTTGGCGCATGAGCGGGCGCATCTGGCGCGGAAGGATCACTGGCGCAAGCCTATCGCGTTCGCGCTGCTGACCGTATTCTGGTTCCAGCCGGTGCTGTGGGTGGCGTATTTCCTGCTCCGGCGGGATGTGGAGTTCGCCTGCGACGAGCGCGCCATCCGCAAGCTGGGGGTGGATCTGGAAAGCCGGAAGTGCTACGCGAAGGCACTGCTTCACGGCAGCTCCCCGCGTGCGTATGCGGCGAAGCTGACCTGTCCGCTGGCGTTCGGGGGCTTGCAGGTCAAGCGGAGAGTGAAATCCGTGATGACTTACAAACGGCCCGCCGTGACGCTGTTGCTCGCGGCTCTGCTGGTCTGCGCCGCAGTCGCTGCCTGTTTCCTGACCGACCCGATCACGACCGCTTTGGGGGTGGAACTTCCCGTGGAAAGCGCCGACAAGGGCGGCGCGGCCACCGTGGAACCACCGACGGAACCTGCCGGCGGGACGATCGTCGGAACCGCCGGTTCGAGTGAAAAGCGGCCTGAGACGGTCAAGCAGGAATCTCCGCCTGTGGAAGAAGTTTCATATGAGGATTGGATGGCAAGATTCAATCCGTCTTGGGGTGCTACGGAAGAGGATTGGGAGTTTTGCTATGTGCTCAACCATGTTCGGCAATATTATTATGAAAACGGCGCCGTTTACGAGAATTTCGGAACAAAGCCCATCACGCTGACCGTTAAGGCATCGTATGTCGTTCATGCTGAGTTGACGCTGGAAGAGTCCATTGCGTTGATTGAAGCGATGAAAAAAGATCCGAATGTCTCTGCGCCGTATGTCGAAATTGCGTCCGAAACCGTTATCATCGAGATTCCGGCAGGCGAAAGGAGATTTGTTTCGAAGAACGAGAGGCTAATGAAGGATGGCATCTATTGCGGTCTATACGTGAGCGCAGCCACCTACAACGGCGTATCAGCGGCAATCGAATGACGGCTGCCTAAAAGGGGGAATCCGGCGCAGGTCGGAACTGATAGGGGGAATAAAGGGGGATTTGGCCCTGCGCCGCAGGGGGCCTTTCTTCCTTGCGCCCTGATGCGGGTAAAATCCGGTCGGCGTTATGATTCAAATACAACAAAAGGAGGAAAAAACCATGAAAAAAGCACTTGTATTTGTTCTTGTTCTGGCGCTTGCACTGACGATGGGTATCATCGCGTTTGCAGAGGGCGTCACAGAGGACGAGGAGATCGTTGCCGAAGAGATCGTCGAGGCAGTTGAAGAACCGGCGGAGGAACCCGTTGAGGAACCTGCTGAAGAACCGGCGGAAGAAGCGATCGAAGAACCCGTCGAGGAACCTGCTGAAACGGCTTCCGAGGATAGCGAACTGGAAGCATGGATGGCGAGCCTCAATCCGTCTTGGGGCGTTTCGGAAGAGGAATGGAAATTCTGCTATACGATCAACAATGTCTTGCAGTATTATTACGAGGACGGCGCTCTTTACGAGAATTTCGGAACCGAGTCCGTTACGCTGACTGTTAAGACATCGTATGTGGTTCATGCAGAGCTGACACCGGAAGAGGGCCAAGCGTTGGTCGATGCAATGCGCGAGGATCCGGATATCTCTGCGCCGTATGTCGAGATCGCATCCGAGACCGTTACCATTGAGATTCCGGCAGGCGAAAGCGTATTCGTCCCGAAGAACGCTGAGCTGATTACGGATGGCGTTTACAGCGGTCAATATGTGTGCGCTGCCACTTACAAGGGTGTGTCGGCTTCCATCGAATAAGTACCGAATAACTCCCCCCGCTTTTTCTGCGGCAGGCGGGGGGGCGCAGGCGGGGAGGCTCTTTGGGGTCTCTCCCCGTCTTTTTTCGGTTGTACGGCAAAAATCTTTGTTTTTGATAACAACTTGACAACAAGTGCGTGGTATACTATGCTTAAGGAAAGAAAAAACCTGCGGGGGAGAGGGCATGGTACGGGATGGCGCACATTCTGATCGTGGAAGACGAGATCAACATCAACAACCTGATGAAAAGGAATCTGGAACTGGTGGGGCATACCTGCTCACAGGTATTTGACGGAAACGCGGCGGCAGACGCCGTTGCATCGGGCGGGTACGACCTGCTGATCCTGGACGTGATGCTGCCCGGGTTTTCCGGGTTCGACCTCATTGGTCAGGCGGACGGCACGCCGGTGATTTTTGTCACGGCAAAAGGGGGACTGGAGGACCGTCTGCGAGGGCTGCGGCTGGGGGCGGACGACTATATCGTCAAGCCATTTGAGATTTTGGAGCTGGTAGCGAGAGTGGACGTGGTGCTCCGCCGGACGCACGCCACCTCCAACAGTTTTTCCTTTGACGACATCCGGGTGGAGTTCGACAGCCGGAAGGTCTTTAAGAACGGGGAGGAAATCGGGCTGAAACCGAAGGAATACGAACTGCTGGAAGCCCTCATTCGCAACCGGAATCTGGCGCTTTCGCGGGAAAAACTGCTCAACATCGTGTGGGATTACGATTACGCGGGGGACGCGCGGACGGTGGACGTGCATATCCAGAAGCTGCGCAAGAAGCTGGGGCTGGACGAGAGGCTCAAAACGGTGTATAAGACCGGTTACCGACTGGAGGTATAAATGCGTTTTTGGCACAAAACCTTTCTGTTGACGCTGGCGCTGTTCCTGCTTTGTCTCAACGCAGGGATCTTTTCCCTCGCCTATTATACGTATCAAAAAAATGTTTCCGCCGTGGAGGACGCCTGCCGGGCGGAAAACGATTACATTGCCAGATCCTTTGAGAGGGACTGTTTCGACATGGTCGTCGCCGGGAAAGGGACGGATCCGACCGTGCTCATGAAGTCCTACGGAACGCATTATCTGGAACAGGGCATCCGGCTGGCGTTTTACGAGGGGGACGTCTGTCTCTACACCTCCTTCGCGGAAGGGACCGCCCTGCCCTCTGCCGGCAGCATGACGCAGATCAAGACGGAGGGCGTGCGGCACGTCGCCATCGGCAGCACCGTGAACGGAAGGTACCGGTTCGTCTACGGGAAGGCCGTGGGCAGTCTGGACGAGGACTACCGTTCGTTGATGATTACCTTCGCCTTCATCGCCTTGGGCGTTTCGCTGTTCTTTGCGGTCTGTCTGTATTTCGTGCTGAAAAAACTCTCCGTGCCGCTGGAAAAACTGCGCCGCACCACGGAGACCATCGCCGCGGGAGACCTCACCATCACGGCGGACGAATCCGGGAGCGACGAGGTGGCGATGCTGGCGAAGAGCTTCAACGTCATGGTGGGGAAGCTCAAGGAGCACATGGAAACGCTGGAGCTGGACGCGCATCGCAAGCAGATGCTGGTGGACAACATGGCTCACGAGCTGCGCACGCCTCTGACCGGCATTTACGGATACGCGGAGTATCTGGAAAAGGCGGCGTTGACCGAGGAGGAACGCATCGACGCGGCAGGCTGCATCCTTTCCGAAGCGGGACGGCTGCAACGGATCTCGGAAAAGATTTTGGACACGGCGTATATCCGCCACAATGAGATTCCCAAAGTGAAGGTGGATCTTTCCCGCCTGCTTACGGACACGGCAAGGCGGCTGGAAAGCAAAGCGAAGAAGTGCGACGTTTCGCTGATCGTGGGCGCGTCATATGCCTGTGTGGAGGGGGACGAGACCCTGCTTTCCATGCTGCTTTACAACCTGACGGAAAACGCCATCAAAGCCTGCGTGGGAGGCGGCATCGTGACGCTGATGTGCGAAAAAAACACGCTCACCGTCACCGACAACGGCAAGGGCATGACGGAGGAGCAGCTCTCCCACATCACGGAGCCTTTCTACCGCACCGACAGGAGCCGCACCCGGGCGGAGGGCGGCGCGGGGCTGGGACTTGCCCTCTGCAAGACCATCGCGGACGCCCACGGCGCGGAGATGGAATTTTCGTCCGAATTGGGAAAAGGGACGACGGTAAAAGTAAGTTTTATAACTTGACAACAAGTTGAACACAACTCGAATACAAGA
>JAFLUP010000048.1 GCA_022508745.1 Oscillospiraceae bacterium
TAGATGTGCAGAACACTTCGTGTGCGCACATCGGTCGGCGCGATGCAAGAGCACATCGTGCTCGCGCATCTCCTGCCACCGCAAATGAATTTTAATTGTATTTGGTGATCGCTGCCGCGAACACCAAGTGTTTTTTAGTGGACATGGAAAACTTTCGCCGGGCGAGAATTTCCTTCGTCGTCTGAACAGAAACCGGCTCGACATGGAATCCCCACGATCAGCGGGATTTCCCCTTGTTTTTTCCATTCCGTGTCGAATCCTGTCGAAGAAGCCTCTCCCTCACTGCCCCGCTCCCCGTCGCCCGCGGACACGGAACATTCGTTCCCAACTCCCGTTTTTGTACCCTTTCCACAAAACGAACATATGTTCGCAAGCAAAAATTCTACATTCCAGACACTTGACAAACGCCGGGAAACGTGGTACAATAGACCCAACGAATCGAACTGATGTTCCGCGGTGACGTCAGTTCCGCTCTTTCCCCTGCGCCAGAACTCTCTCACGTGTCTTTGGCGCGCCGCCAAAGACACACCTCATGCACCGAAGGTGCGCATCATGTTCCGCGCAGCGGAACGCCTCACGTTTCGCGCCAGCGAAACACCTCATTTTCCGCGCAGCGGAACACTCCCGGAGGTTTCTATGCTGACCTTTTCCGATCTTCGCCCCTTCTACCCCTTCGACCCGCCGGAAGCCCTCGCTTCCCTGCCCCTCCGGGCGTCGGACGCTTCCCGTCCCCTGCTCACGGAGGAGGAGCTTGCCGCTGTCGCGGAAGCCACCGCCACCCACCAACAGGACGGCGGGGCGTGGTTTGCCCCCTGCATGGCGTTCCTGCGGGAGCTGCTCGCTTCCCTGCTGGCGGAGCCTGCCCGGAACATGGCTGCCATCCTGCTGCGGCGGTACCTGATCGAGGAACATCAGCCCTGGGAGGTGCATCTCTACGCCCCCTCCCTGCTGGAGCTGCCCGGTTACGAGCCGGGCGCGGTGGACCTGCTGTTCGTCACCGCGGCGCTGGGCTACACCCTCACGGTGCGCAAGCCCCCCTATGACCTCAACGCCGAAAACATCGGCGCCTATATCGGCTACACCCGCGCCTATTGCGACGCCCACGGCGGCAAGTGGGGCATCAACGAGCGGAGCTGGAACCTGCTGGGCGCAGGCGGCTGTATGTTCGTGTTCCATACCCTCAAATTCCAGCCGGAACGGTTCGCTCCGGACTTTCTGGTGCTGAAGAACGGGAAAAGCAGCAAGGACGGCAGTCCTTTCGTCACCCTGCTGCGCCACGGCTTCGGCATCGCGCCCGACGGCAGCCTCACCCGGGACGAGGCGCGTTCCTCTGCCCACGCCGCTCCCCTGCGGGAAACCGAGGAGGCGTACATCGCCCATGAGATCCTGCCCGACGGCAGGGTCTGGCCGGAGGCGCGTACCTTCCGCAAGAGCGAATGGACGGTGGCGCTGGACGAAAACAGCATGATGCTGGGGCTGCACATCCCCCCGCGCCTGCCCTACACCGTGGAGGATCACCGCCGTTCCATGCAGGAGGCCTACGCCTTTTACGCCCCGTTTTTGAAGAACGTCGGGGAGATCAAGGGCTTCGTCTGCTATTCCTGGCTGTACTCCGCCCAGAACAAGCACATCCTGCCCCCGGAGAGCAACATTTTGGAGATACAGCGGCACGTTCACCTCTGCCCCATGCTCACGGAGCTGGACGAGAGCCTGATGTTCCTCCGCCCCGGCTCCTCCCTGCAGCAGCGCCTCGCGGACTTCCGCGCCGCCGGGAACGCCTACCACGTGGGGTATATGTACGTCCCGCTGGAGGAAGCGGAAACCTTCGGCTCCTTCAAGCACGAAATTTAAAGGAAATCCCTTGACAAAGGATTCCTCCTTTGCTATAATAGAAACAAGAGAAGCGCACCGGTTTTATGCGGTGCCTCCCCTTAGCGTGGAACTAACCGGTCACTTGGGGAAGCGGGCGGTTAGTTCTTTTTATTGTTTTGACCATATAGAAATAGAATCAATCCAACGACAGCTACAAACGCTTCCAGAAATCCGAAGAAATCCGTCCATGTTATGTACATGCCGCATCACCTCCTTTTCCTTTCGGTAAGGAGGATCACTTCAAAGATACCTCCTTACTTTTCAAGGGGGAGGTAACCGCTTTAACCGTATTGGTGCGCTTCGATAGGAATTTTATCATAGATTTCCATATTTGTCAAGCCAAAAAACAGACCGCACGGCACGTTCCATGCGGTCTTGTTTGTCTCGTTTCGATTTACAGGCGGATACGCTTCCGCGTCTCCCCGCCGGATGTCAAGGCAAGCGGTGAAATTGCGCAAAAAGTTTACACTTCTTACACAAATTCGAAAAATAGGAAAATCTCCCGTTTCCCTTGCAATTCCTCCCGAAATGTGGTATGCTATTCCCGTAAAAAAGCAACGAAAGGAACGCGACCATGAACAACCGCAACTGGTGGAAAGACCGCATCGCCTACCAAGTCTACCCCCGCTCCTTCCGGGACGCCAACGGGGACGGCACCGGCGATCTGAAGGGCATCACCGAAAAACTGGATTACCTCAAGGAGCTGGGCATAGGGCTGCTCTGGCTCTCCCCGGTTTACAAATCCCCCATGGACGACGGGGGCTACGACATCGCCGATTATCGGGGCATCGACCCGCTGTTCGGCTCCATGGAGGACATGGACGAGCTTCTCCGCGAGGCCAACAAACGGGACATCCGCATCCTGATGGATCTGGTCATCAATCATTGCTCGGACGAGCATCCGTGGTTCCAGAAGGCCCTGCGGGAGCCGGGCTGCGAGGAGGAAAGCTACTTCTACTTCCGCCGCACGGAGGACGGACAGCCCCCCAACAACTGGCGGAGTATGTTCGGCGGCAGCGCGTGGGAGAAAACCCCGGACGGGCGTTACTACCTGCACCTGTTCTCCAAAAAACAGCCGGATCTCAACTGGGAAAACCCCCGCCTGCGGGAACAGTTATACGACATGATCCGCTTCTGGCTGGACAAAGGGCTGGGCGGCTTCCGCATCGACGCCATCGTGCATATCAAGAAGCTCCCCGGGCTCCCCTCCGGTCCCTCCAACGCCCCTGACGGCATGGTGGACTGCTTCCCCTATGCCCGGAACATCCCCGGCATCGGGGACTTCCTCACGGAACTGCGGGAGCAGACCTTCGACCGCTACCAATGCGTCACCGTGGCGGAGGCGGCTGGCGTGCCCAACGAGCAGCTGGGCGAATATATCGGGGAAAACGGCTATTTTTCCACCATGTTCGACTTTTCCTACTCCGAGCCGTACAGCTACGGACGCGGCTGGCACACCTGCAAGAACCCCGGGGAATGGGATTTCCGCCGCTGGCGGGACACCCTCTACGCCTCCCAGCTGGAGACGCAGAAGGTGGGCTACGGCGCCGTGTTCACCGAGAATCACGATTACCCCCGTGCCATCCAGAAGTTCGTGCCGGAAAAGGATCACTCCCCCGAGGTGCAGAAGGCGCTGGGGATCCTGTACTTCTACCTCCGGGGCGTGCCCTTCATCTATCAGGGGCAGGAGCTGGGCATGACCAACGCGAGGTTTCCTTCGATCGACCCCATCGACGATATCTCCACCCGCAACCACTATCGCGTGGCACTGGAGGACGGACTTTCCCCCGAGGAGGCCATCAAACTGGTGGCGAGATACTCCCGGGACAACGCCCGCGTCCCCTTCCCGTGGGACGCCAGCGAGAACGGCGGCTTCTCCCCCGCCGGGGTCAAGACGTGGCTGCCGGTGCATCCGGACTACCAAACCGTCAACGCAGCAGCGGAGGAACACGACCCCGAAAGCGTGCTGACCTTCTACAAGCAGATGGTCGCCCTGCGCAAGTCGGAGCCCACCTTTGTGGACGGCGCCTTCGCCCCCATCCTGCGCCGGTACGACAAGCTCATCGCTTATACCCGAAAGGGAACAAGTCCCGGCGAGAAGACCTTCGCGGTGCTTTGCTCCTTCTCGGACAAAACCCGCAAAGTGGAGCTGCCGTTTGACGTGAAATCCATCCGCCTTTGCAGCCACGGCGGCGTGAAGCTCTCCGGCAACACCCTCACCCTCAAACCCTATCAGTCCGTGCTGTTGGAACTGTCGGCGCCGGAGGCGAAGTGATCCTTCCCCCACGCAAGGGACAAAAAAACGCTATGCAGAATCGCATAGCGTTTTCTTTTTGTCAGAAAAAGAGGTTGGGATCAGGAAGCGTAATGGATCGTGGCGGATTTGAGGAGATCATTGCTGTACCAGAAGTCGATCTTCTCCCAATCCTCGGCACTCCCGCCGTAGAATACGTCCGTCAGCCCCGTGCAGCCCAAAAACGCATCCTCAAAAATGTCCGTCACACCCTCCGGGATGGTGATGCTTGTCAGCCCCGTGCAGTTATAAAACGCATGGCCATCAATGCTCGTCATGCTCTCCGGAAGGGTGACGCTCGTCAGCCCCGTGCAGCCCGAAAACACACTATACCCGATGCTCTTCAAACTCTTCGGGAAGGTGGCGCTTGTCAGCCCCGTGCAGCCGTCAAACACTTGAACCCCGATGCTCGTCATGCTCTCCGGGAGGGTGACACTCGTCAGCCCCGTGCAGCCCATGAATACTCTGTGCTCAATCGCTATCACGCCCTCCGGGAGGGTGATATTCGTCAGCCCCGTGCAGTTTTCAAACGCACTTTCCCCGATGAGCTTCACACCCTTCGGGATGGTGACGCTCGTCAGCTCCGTGCAATCGGCAAACGCCTTTTTCAAGATGCTCGTGACAGGCTTCCCTTCGTACGCGGCAGGGATCACGATCTCCGTTTCCGTCGCCGTACCGATTCCTTTGACGGCATAGCTCTCGCCGTTCTCGTTCAAGACGAATTCCAATCCCTCCGTGGAAGGGAGCACCTCCTCCGGGAAACTGGAACTTTCCGTGTCGGAAGTTCCCGTGCCGGCACTTTCCGCTCCGTTCGTTTCCGTCCCGTTCTTTTCTTCCGCCCCGCATGCCGCAAGACCAAGCAGCATCCCGCATACCAGCAGGAAACAGGACAACAAAAGTCCGATCCGCCTCCGGTTTTTCATATTTTCTTCCTCCGCTTGCATTTTTCTATGTTGGATCCGCCGGCGATCCCGCCGGGCTTTGCAAATTATGACACGATTTTACCACATCCGCCCGCCCTTGTCAAGCCTTTCCCACGGGAGAAGGGGGACGTCGGTTCAGGAATGGTAATGGATCGTGGCGGATAAGAGGAGATCATTGCCGTCCTCGATCTCGATCTTCGCCCAATCCTCGGCGCTTCCGCCGTAGAATACGTCCGTCAGCCCCTTGCAGTCATAAAACGCACAGCTCGCGATGTACTTCACACCCTTCGGGAGGGCGACGCTCGTCAGCCCCGTGCAGCCGGAAAACGCACCGCTCGCGATGTACTTCACACCCTTCGGGAGGGCGACGCTCCTCAGCCCCGTGCAGCCCCCAAACGCACTGCTCCCGATGTCCGTCAAACTCTTCGGGAAAGTGATGCTTGTCAGCCCCGTGCAATCGGAAAACGCAGCGACCCTGATGCTCGTCAAGCCCTCCGAGAGGGTGATGCTCGTCAACCCCGTGCAGCCGGAAAACGCATGGAACTCAATGCTCGTCACGCTCTCCGGAAGGGTGACGCTCGTCAGCTCCTGATTGTTGATCAACGCCATTGGCTTGATGCGCGTAACAGGCTTTCCTTCATACGCGGCAGGGATCACGATCTTCGTCCCCGTCGCTGTCCCGATCCCTTTGAGGGAATAGCTCTCGCCGTCCTCGTTCAGGGTGAATTCCAACCCCTCTGTGGGCTTTTTTTCATTTCCGCATGCCGCAAGACCAAGCAGCACCCCGCATACCAGCAGGAAACAGGACAGCAAACGTCCGATCCGCTTCCGGTTTTTCATGTTTCCTTCCTCCGCTTGCATTTTTTCTGTGTTGGAGTCCCCCTCACGAAGCCCGGTCCAGCGGGAAGGACAGGGTGCGGTATGACCCGCTGTCGAAGCGCCCGGAGAAGGTAAAGACCGTCACGGTCACCACTTCCCCCGCATAGCAATGGGAAAGTGCCTCCGTCAGATCGTCCTTGCAGGTGATCTCCCGCCCGGCAAACGCCGTGACGATGTCGAACTGCCGCAGCTCCGCGGCGTAGGCGGCGGAGGAGGGGTTCACCACGGTCAGCAGCGCCCCCGCCGGGTACTCGCAGGTGGGGGTGACGCCGTGGCTTTCCAGCCCGCGTTCCACTTCCATCACGGTGACGCCCAGCTGCGCAGGGAACCCGTCCAGCGCAAAGGCGAGGGTGTGGTACGCCCCGCCGTCGAAATTGCCGGAAAAGCGGAACACCTCCACGGTCACGGAGTCCCGCGCGTGGCAGCGGGCAACCGCCACCATCAGATCCTCCTTGCAGGTGATCTCCTGCCCGGCAAACGCCGTGACGATGTCAAGCTCCCGCAGCCCCGCGGCGTAGGCAGCGGAGGAGGAGTCCACCGTAAGGATCAGCGCCCCCGCCGGGTATGCGCAGGTGGGGGTGACGCCGTGGCTTTCCAGCCCGCTTTTCACCTCCGTCGCGGTGACGCCCAGCCGGGCGGGCGCCGCGTTCGCCGGAGGATCCACCGGCTCGTCCGGCACGTTCGGCTCGTCGGAAATATCCGGCACGCTCGGCTCGTCGGACACATCCGGCACGCTCGGCTCATCGGAAATATCCGGCTCATCGGAAATATCCGGCTCATCGGAAATATCCGACACATCCGACACGTCGGATTCCTCCGGCGCGCTCGGCGTGTTCGATTCCTCGCTCTCGGGCGGATCAAACCGTTCCCCCGTGATGTTGCCCTCCAGATAGAACACAACCGACTCCCCAGTGATGCGGGTCAGCGCCATCCCGCCGTTTTGGATGCTGCCGGTATACAGGTGGACGGTGTCCCCCTCCACGCCGACGCCCCGCGCCAACACCTGCGCCCCCAAGGAGTCCTCCCAGTGCAGCTCATACAGAAGCACCGCCGCCGAATCCCCGGAGAACCTGCACTTGCCGGTGTGCCCTGCTTCGTCCGTCCATACGTCCCCATCCAAGCGGAGGAACACGTCCCGCCGGCAGGTCTCCCCGCCGTCGTAGCGGTAATAGATCCCGTCATAGCGGTCTCCCCCGCCGTGGCCGCGTTCCGGCTCCTCGCTCCCGCCTTTTCCGCAGGCGGCAAGCGTCACAAGCAGCGCCAAACAAAGCAGCAGCGCCCAGACACGTCTTTTCATGCTTTTCCTCCTATTTCACCTTCGCCGGATCCCGGTTGGGGAAGGCGTCGTGCAAGTCCCGCAATGCCTCCCGACCGATCAGCCCTTCCTCCCACGCCTCCGGCAGGGTGTAGAGCCCACCGTCCCGGTAGAGATACATCACCTGCGACGTGGGGTACACAAAGGACAGCCCGCCCACCTTCTG
This sequence comes from Oscillospiraceae bacterium, assembly GCA_022508745.1. Classification (GTDB taxonomy): domain Bacteria; phylum Bacillota; class Clostridia; order Oscillospirales; family CAG-382; genus Coliplasma. Next base: position 7,449 of record JAFLUP010000048.1, read on the forward strand.
GGTGGTGATCACGTCCGCCCACAGGAAGGGACCGTTGACGAACACCGCGTGGCAGCCGTCAAAGACCCCCAGACGCACCAGCGAAAGCGCCTCCACGGAACAATCCGGGCGGAAGCGCTCCACGTACGCCCGCAGGATCTCCCGGTCGGGAACTTCCCCGCCTTCCTCGTACCGCAAAGGCTCCGCCCGCCGGTGGGCTTCGTAGACCTCCCGCAGCCCGTCCCCGTCCAGTACCTTCGCCTCCAACGCCTCCTGCAAGCTGTAAAGCTCGCCTGTTTCCTCGGAATAAATCAACAAATGCTGCCCGCTGACGTAGAGAAACGTCCTCCCGCCCACGGTTTCCTCGTCGTATGCCTGCGTGTAGTCCAGCACACCGTCCACATACACCGCCCGGAAGCCGTCGAAGGTTCCGACCTCCCGCACCGAAAGATCCGCGTCTCCGTACGCCGGGTCCTGCACGTATTGCGCCAGAAACGCCCGCTTGACGCCGTCCTCGCTTCCGCCGTTCACGGCACTTCCCGTCCCTTCGTTTCTTGTTCCCTCTCCGCAGCCGGAGAGCAAAATGACCGCCACTGCCAAAAGCAGGAGTCCCCGTCTCACGGTTTCTTCCTCCTTACCGTTCCGGCTTCTGCTGCGCCGCTTGCAGCAGCAGCGCCCGCTGCATCACCACGGGTTCCACCGGGAAGTCGCCGGCGCCCGTCTTCACGGAAGCGATGGCGTCCACCACCTCCATGCCCACCACCACGCGCCCGAAGGCGGCGTAGCTGCCGTCCAGATGGGGGGAATCCTGATGCACGATGAAGAACTGACTGCTGGCGGAGTCCGGATTGTTGCTGCGCGCCATGGAGATGACGCCGCGGGTGTGGCTGATGGGGTTCTCCCAGCCGTTGACGGCGAATTCCCCCTTGATGGTATGCTCCGAACCGCCGTAGCCGGTGCCCTCCGGGTCGCCCCCTTGGATCATAAAGCCGTAGATGATGCGGTGGAAGGTCAGCCCGTCATAGAAGCCGGACTCCACGAGCCCCGTGAAGTTCTCCACCGTCAGGGGCGCCGCGGCGGGATTCAGCTCCAGCACGATGCTGCCGAACCCCTGCACATCCAACTGCACGTAGGCGGCGTAAGGGCTGTAGGACTCCAGATCCTCCACGGGGAACGGCTCCGCGAAGGGCTCCCCGCTCCCTGCGGGACTGCTCTCGGCATCGCCGACCCCCTCGGGGAGCTTGCCGTCCAGATAGAACACGATCTTCACTTCTTCCCCCATGGTTTCGGTCAGCGTGATCACCCCGTCCCCGATGGTGCCCTTGTATAGATCGACCTCCTCGCCGTCCTCGTGCCCGAGGTAATGCAGCATCCAGTCGATGTCCTCATTGCCCCCCACCTGGTATTTCAAAGCCAGCAGGTCGCCCTTCACGACGCACCGCCCGCCCAGCGTTTCCGTGCCGGTGGACGTGGACCACTTGTTCCCCTCGATCACGAGGAACCCGTCCTTGTCGATCCTGCCGTTCTCATACACGTAGTACGTCCCGTCGTTGGAGCGACCGCCGGAGGCCTCTCCGCCGGAACCGCCGCCGGAACCGGCACTGTCGCCGTCCTTGTCCCCGCAGCTTACCAGCGAAAACAACATCACAAACGCCAAACAAAGGCTCAAAAGAGCCAACCATCTCTGTTTCATACTTCTTCTGCCTTTCGTCCTTTCTTTCCTCCATTGTACCACGCGGGGCGGGCGCTGTCAATCGGTTTCCCAAAACAAAAATGCCCGCCGACCGAACGCCGACGGGCATCTCCATGCTTATTTGACGTACCGCAGACCGTTGAAGGTGATGACGTTGCCGCTCACCGTGCCCACCAGCAGCGGCGTGTTGACCCCGTTTGTCTCCATGTAAAGGGTGATCTCATCGCCGTCCAGCTCATAGTCGCCGTCGAACTGGTAGCTCTCCCCGGTCACCGACCATCTGCCGCTCTGCAGCGTCAGAACCTCGCTGCCGTCCTCGGCGGTGTAGGTTCCGTCGAGGTTACCCGCGGGCCTGCCCCAGCTCTGCGTATTGTCCGCGCTGGTCGCGCCAGTATCGCCGATCCCGCCGTTCCCGGCGTTCCCCAGTCCGTTGGGAAGCCCGTCGCCCCCCGGAATCACGCCGTCCCGGTACAGAAGCACAGAGCTGCTCTGGGTTTCGCCCAGCACCACGCGAAGCTCGATGGCGCCGTTCCCGATGGTACCGGCGTACAGCTCCACGTCCTCGCCGTCTTTCCCGATCGACCCCAGCTCCCTGTCCACCGTCGGGTTGCTCCCCACGGTATACAGCAGGGAGAGCTTGCCGCCGGAGATCTTGCAGGTGCCGGTGACCCGGATCCCGTCCAGCTGACCGTACCACTTGTTTCCGTCGATCTCGATGAAGACATCCTTGTTGATCGCGCCGCTCTTGTACCGGTAGTAGATACCGTTGTCGTCGGCGCTGTCTTCCTTGTCGCCGCAGCCGGCGAAGGTGAACATAGCCGCGCACAGCATCACGAACACCAGGCAGAGGCTCAAAAGGGACAAAATGCGCTTTTTCATGACAAATTTCCTCCAAATGCTTTCGAATTCGACAATATTTTACCACAGGAACTTCCCTTTGTCAATCGGTTCTCCCCAAAAAAAGGAACCTTCCCCGTTCAATTCCCCGCGGGGATCTTGCCGTCCAGATAGAAGGTAAGGGTCTGGCTTTCCTTCATGAACCGAACCTTGATCACGCCCCCCCGCGATCTCCCCGGCGTACAGATCCACCTCGTCCCCCTCCTGCGCGCCGAAGCAGGACAGCGCAGCGCGGACAAAACCGGTTTCTTCATGATGGGTTCCTCCCTCCCCTTGTCAATCAAGTTCCGAAAAAATGTCCATCGGCGCCGAACCGATGGACATTCCGTCCCTTTGCGGGAATGGCTTATTTCGAGAAGGTAACGCCGTTGATGGTCAGCTTGCCGCCCTCAACGGTACCGGTGGCATAAGTCGTTTCTTCACCCAGTATGTTATATTTCAACGTGATCTTGTTGCCATCCACTTCATACGTGCCGGAGAGGAGCTCGTTGTCCAAGAGGGTCTGCGTCCACTCGCCGCCCTTCAATTTGATTTTCGAGGCGCCGCTTTCGTCGGAGTAGGTTCCCTCGACGCCGCTGCTGCCGCAGGCAACCAGCGCGAGAAGCGTCACACACACGAGGGCAATGCTGACGATAGACAAAATTGTTTTCTTCATGATGATTTCCTCCGTAGCGAAATGGTATCACGATTATACCACCCGAAACTCCCCTTGTCAATCCCTTTTTCGGCAAAAACAGGCGCACCGACGGGAAGCCGGTGCGCAAGATGTAAAAACGGGTTTCGTCAGTTGAAGTACTCGCCCATCGCGGCAGACATGGCGTTGGCGAGGGAATTCGCGTCGATACCGCCGTTTCCGCCATTGGCGGTGTTCTGGGCTTCCTGCAGATAGAACGTGCCCTCGGAAATCCGAATCACACCTTCCTTGATGGAGCCCGAATCAAACTTCACCTCCGCACCGCTCTCCGGGTTCTTGAGGTAAAGGACAATCGTCCCGGCCTCTTCATTCACTTCAAATCTGCCGGAAATGACCGCTTCCTCGCCTTCGTAAGCGGTCCACGTGCTGCCCTTCAGCTTGAGCGCCTCCGTTCCCCTCTTGTTGACATACGTCCCGTCATACGGGCCGCTCTTGCCGCAAGCCGCGAAAGCGAGCAGCATCACGAACACAAGGGAAAGGCTGACGAGAGCCAAAACGGTTTTCTTCATACTGTTTCCTCCATACGATAAATGTTATCCCTATTGTAACACCCGGAAAATCCTTTGTCAATCCTTTTTTTCAACAAAAAACAAGCAAGCGCCTTACTTTTTGGTCCAGACGGCTCCCCCGTCGATCCGGATCGTCTCCCCGTCCAGGGAGGCGGTGAAGGAGATGGTGTTGCCGTCCACAGGGTCGGAAACGAAGGTGGCTGCCCCGCCCTCCGCCGTAAACGTGCCGGTATACATTTTTTCATCGCCGGTATACAACGCCCACTTGTTCCCCGTCAGCCGGTAATAGGTCGTTTCTCCGTACGCGCTGTAATAGTCCCCGTCGTACGGACCGCTGTCGCTGTCGCCGTCCCCGCCGTCGCCTTCCTTGTTCCCGCAGGACGCAAGAACCGCCATCGCCGCAAACAGCAGCACCAGCGCAAGACATAGGCTCAAGGCGGATAAAACCGTTTTCTTCATACCGTTTCCTCCATGGATGATCGCAAACCCGTTCCGTTGCGCTGATTTGTCTACCCGATCGAAATCGTCCCGGGTGGCAATTTGTCTTCCCGATAGAACTCGCCCCAGATGTTCACCATGATCCTGTCCTCCTTCATGGTGGCGCCGCTCCATTTCTTTCTCTCCCCGTCCTCCATGTAATAGAAGGTAATCTTGCCGTTTTCGCCTTCCTCGAAGGTTCCGCCGCGAGTAACCTCCCCGTAGCTGTAGAACGTCCACTCGCTGCCTTTCAGTTGCAGCTTCAGATTTCCGCCCTCGCTGACGTATGTGCCGTCGTACTTCCCGCCGCCGCAGGACGCAAGAACCGCCATCGCCGCAAGCAGCAGCACCAGCGCAAGGCATAGGCTCAAGGCGGATAAAACCGTTTTCTTCATACCGTTTCCTCCATCCATCTATGGTACAGCTATTGTAACACGCAAAAAACGCCTTGTCAACCGTTTTTAAAGGGGCAATGCCCATTGGGGAACCCCCAATGGGCATTGGCTGGACATTACTTGTCGTGTTTCTCGGCAGGACGGTTCTGCTGGGTGGAGCTCACCGCTCCGCTCCCCTCCTCCGGGACGTTCCCGTCCAGGTAGAAGAACAGGATCGGCCATGTCACTCTGCCGTTCCGCTTGGTCAACTTGATCCTACCGTCCTCGATAGAGCCGCTGTACAGCTCCACCAGACCGCCCTTCTCCCCAAACACAGGGTCCACTTGATCGTCCCCCGTGAGGATGTAAAACAGGGTGATGGTGCCGTCCTCCACCGTGTAGGTGCCGCCCAAACTGACGTCGCCATTAACCATCGTCCATCCATTGCCTTTGATCTTGATGGAATACTCCTCATGGACGTTTCCGTTGGTATAATTGTAGTAGATGCCGTCGTACTCGCTCTTGGCGCCACAGCCCACGAGCGCAAAGAGCGCCGCGGACAGCACGCAAAGGCACAGGACAGCCGTTCCCACTCGTTTCACGGTTGACGCCTCCTTCGGGCAGGGGGAATTACTGTTTTTTCTTCTTGATGATGACGATGGCTGCCGCAGCGCCGCCTGCCACCACCACCACAGCGATGATGATCACAATCAGCAGCGGGAAGCCGCCCTCATCGGAATCCCCGTCGGAGCCGGTGGAACCGGTGGAGTTACCGGAGGTGGGCTTGCTGCTCTCGTTGCCGGACGCTTCGGAGGCGGTAGGAGCTTCCTCGGAGGAATCCTCGCTCTCCTCCGCGGGGTCACTCTCTTCCGCGGGATCGCTCTCCTCCGCAGGGTCGCTCTCCTCCGCAGGATCGCTCTCCTCCGTGGGATCGCTGGTGTCGGGATCGTCGGCAGGACCCTCGCCGGGGTTCGCCGCCGTGTAGTTCTCCGGCGTGTAGTACACGTACTCCTCGCCGTCCAGATCCATCAGCAGGTTGCCGTCCTCGTCCACGGAGGCGGTGAAATCGTCGTATCCGCCGTCCACGATCACGGAGACCTTGTTGCCTTCGATGAAGTAGTTGCCCTCCATGGTGTCCAGCGCTTCCGCCTCGACGCCGTTCTGGAGGTAAGCCGCCTTGTCGTAGACTGCGGCGGTGTAGGCAAGCTCACCCTTGACGTCGGAGAAGGTCATGACGGTGACTTCGTCGCCGTCCTCCATCACCCACGTGCCCTCCACTGCGGGACGGGTCGCCACATCTGCGGCGGTGAGCTGCTTCGGCTTGCGGCCGCCCTTGAAGTTGGCAACGCCCACTTCGGTAAAGCCGATGAATTCTGCCACGTTGGTGTAGAAGGTCCAGTGAGAACCCTCCTCCAGCACCGGGAAGGTGTACGCGTAGCGCACGTAGCGAGCCTTGACGGTCTCCCCGAGAGGGATGGCGACTTCCCCGATGTAGGGGTAGCCCTGATCGCTGTTGGGCAGCCCTTCCACCCAGTCCGGGCACTTGGGCATGCTGAAATAGAAGGTGCCGTCCTCGCCGGCAGGCACCCAGACCTTGCCGTCCGAGGAGGTTTCCACGATGACCTTGTTGCCGTCCGGCTCGTAGATGCCGGCCTGCTGCCAGTAAATGGCCATGTATGCGGTGTCGAAGGAGACCGCTTCGCCGAAGTCCATCTCGATATACGCCGTGGGGATATCGTCGATATCCTGCACCACCGGCACGGTGGCTCTGGCGACGACTTCGTCGTTGGTGATCAGGACGATGCCCTTATTATCGTGATTGGTGACGGTGCGGGCGATGTCCCCGTCGATGAGGACTTCAATGGAACCGTTGCCGCGATAGCTGGGAGAAACGCCCTCGCCGGTGATGGCGACAGACTTCGGGGTCAGGACGTCATACGTCGCACCGCCGACCGTGACTGTGCCGTCCGCGGAAGCAGCCATGGAAAACGCCGCAATCGCGCACACCACAGCAAGGAAAATGGAAATTGCCTTTTTGAAATTCATACTGCACGCTCCTAAACGATTGGTTGATCTATTTTACCATGTTCCCGCCGAAAAAGCAAGACACGATCCGCCAAATTTTTTGGTCTTTTTTTGGAGAGCCTGCACAATGGACAGGCACGGAGCATCGGTTTGCCGCGAAAAAAAGCGTTTCCCCTTGCATTTTTCCAAAAACAGGGTATACTATATATACAACAAAAGGAAGGGATCCCACCGCACAAGCGGTTCGCACAAGCGGTTCGCACATCCTTTCGTATCACGGAAAAGGAGGCTTCCCCATGAGCCGTCTGCATACCACCCTAAAAAAGCGCGGGATGACCGTCACCTGCGCGGAATCCTGTACCGGCGGGCTGATCGCCAAACTGCTGACCGACCCGGCGGGCGCCAGCGCGGTCTTTCGCGGCTCCTTCGTCACCTACTGTAACGAAACGAAACACGCCCTGCTGGGGGTGAAGCAAGAGACCCTTTCCGCCTTCGGCGCCGTCTCCACGGAGACGGCAAAGGAGATGGCGCAGGGCGCTCTGGAGCGCATGGACGCGGACCTTGCCCTTTCCGCCACCGGACTTGCCGGTCCGGGAAGCGACGAAAGCGGCAAACCCGTGGGTACTGTCTGTATCGGCGTCGCCCTTCGCGGGGAAGGCTCCGTCCGCGTGTGGGCGAAGGAGTTCTGCTTCACCGGCACGCGCGCCATGATCCGTCTCTGCGCCGCCCGCGCCGCCCTCCGCTTCGCGCAGGACGCCCTGGACGCCCCGGACGTGTTTTTCGGGGAAAAATAGAGAAATTTTCCCGCAAATTTGGAATTCCCTCTTGACAAAGGGAAAAAGATGTGCTAAACTACCCCTTGCTGACAAGCGAATACCATTGCGGAATTGTGTAAGGGTAGCACAGCAGACTCTGACTCTGTATGTGAGGGTTCGAATCCT
>JAFLUP010000049.1 GCA_022508745.1 Oscillospiraceae bacterium
GAACTCATAGAGCACCGGCTCTTGTTTTCTCTAATCGTCAAATTCCAGTTTATCGGGGTGGTTGCATTTTTCTGACGAGTGCAACCCCTATTCAACCCCCAAAACCGAAAATGCAACCATTTGCAACCCCCTGCAACCCGTATCAAAAATTTCGTTTGTTGCCAAATCAGCACCAAAGTCATGATACCATTGGTATTGCAACTTTGGTGCTTTTCATTTTTTTCAAAAATTCCCGTAGAACAAGGCTTCTTCATAAAATTTACTTTTATGAGTTGAAAAATTCGCGTTTTCGTGATATATTGTAAAAAAGAAAGCAGGGTATCAACATGGAAGCACATATCGAAGCACATAAATATTGCTGCAACCACATGGAAGCGCTGAAAAAGGATACGGTCTGCGGCTGTTTTTACTGCCTGAAGATTTTTTCTCCAACGGAGATCAACGAGTGGCTGGTCGATGACAACGACGCCGACAGATTCGGAACGGCAATCTGCCCTCACTGCGGGATAGATTCCGTGATCGGCGAAAGCTCCGGCTATCCCATCACGAAAGATTTTTTGCAAAAGATGTATGAATATTGGTTCTAATAAACGCACCCCCTACACCGACTCCCAACTGAAAGGAGCCCTCTCTATGGAAAACACCTTTGATATGCAGGCATATATGTCCGAAGGCGTGGAGCGTATCGTCAAGGAAGCGTTGCGGGCCACCCTGCGCGACCCTCGGGAAAGCGCGTTTCTCGCCAAATTCGCCCTCGCGGCAAGGAAGGCGTCCAAACTGCGGGAACGGAAGGAACAGGAGGGGCTCCATGTGCCGGCGTTCCTCATCGCCAGCATCACCTCCGCCTGCAACCTGCACTGCGCGGGATGCTATTCCCGCTCCAACCACGCAACGGCGGACTGTGCCCCCACGGGGCAACTCACCGACGAGGACTGGCTCCGCATCTTCCGGGAAGCGGACGATCTGGGCGTCAGTTTCATTCTGCTTGCCGGCGGGGAGCCCATGGTACGCCGGGGAGTCATCGAAGCCGCCGGAAAGATGCAAAACATCCTCTTCCCCATCTTCACCAACGGTACCTACATGGACGAACGCTACTTCCAGTTGTTCGACCGGTGCCGCAATCTGCTTCCCGTCATGAGCATTGAGGGCGGCGAGCAGGAGACCGACGCCCGCCGGGGCAGCGGCGTTTACAAGCGCCTGATCTCCAACATGGATTCCCTCCACGCGAAGGGACTGTTCTTCGGCGCTTCCGTCACGGTGACGAAGGAAAACCTCAAGCAAGCCGTTTCCAAAGAATTCATCGACACGCTGGCGAGCCGCGGATGCAAGGCGCTGTTCTTCATCGAGTTCGTGCCCGTCACCGAGGAAAGCCGCGATCTGGCGCCGGGAGACGAGGAACGGGCCTTCCTGCAGGACGCCCTCTCCCGCCTGCGGGAGGAGCGGGAAGACCTGCTGTTCGTCGCCTTCCCCGGGGACGAGAAAAGCTCCGGCGGATGCCTTGCGGCGGGGCGCGGATTCTTCCACATCAATTCCCACGGCGGCGCGGAACCCTGTCCCTTCTCTCCCTATTCGGACGTCAACGTGAAGGATACCTCCCTGCAAGACGCCATGCGCTCCGGGCTGTTCCTCTCCCTGCGGGAAGGAAAGCTGCTGGAGGAAGACCACGCCGGCGGCTGCGTCCTGTTCGAGCGAAAAGCGCAGGTGGAAGCTCTGCTGGGAGGTACACAACCGTGAATTCTGTCACAATCGAGCGCCTGCAAATCCCATCAGGCAGGCGGATGCTGGTCACCAGCGACGTTCACGGGAATCTTTCCCATTTGCAAAACGTCCTGCAAAAAGCGCAGTTTTCCGCCTCCGACCTTCTGTTCATCGTGGGCGACCTGATCGAGAAAGGACCGCAAAGCCTGCAAACCCTGCGGTACGTCATGCAGCTTTGCGAAGCGGGCAACGTCTATCCGCTGCTCGGCAACGTGGACGCATGGCGGCTGCACATGATCCGCAACCTCTCCCCGGAAAACGCACAGGACTTTTATGAGTATCTTCTGAGCTGCCGCGCATGGAAAGGAAGCAGCTTCTTCGACGAAATGACCGTCGAGCTGGGCTGCCTCTGCCGGTCGCCGGAGGAGGTTCTCCGCATGAAAGAGCCCGTACTGGCGCACTTTCAAGCGGAAGTTTCCTTCCTCGACAACCTGCCGACGGTCATCGAAACGCAAAATTACATCTTCGTCCACGGCGGTCTCCGGGAGCGTGACGTGCAGGAAAACGCCAAGCGCGGGCTGTTTGAACTGCTTAAGTACGACCGCTTCATGGAAACGCCCCACCGTTTTGAAAAGTACGTGGTCGTCGGGCACTGGCCGGTCAGCCTTTACGGGAAGGAACATATGCAGCTCAACCCCGTCATTGATCGGGAAAAGAAAATCATCTCCATCGACGGGGGCTGCGGCATCAAGGATTTCGGTCAACTGAATCTGCTGATCATCCCGAACTTTGACAGTCCCATCGACGATGTTTCTTTTATCAGCTATGACGACCTGCCCGTCTTTCGCGCCGAAACGCCGCAGGAAGCCTCCACGGGCTCGACCCTCATCCTCTGGACGGACAATGCGATCCAAGTGCTGGAAAAAGGGGCGGATGAGTCCCGCGTGCGGCACCTCTCCACCGGCCGCGAGCTGTGGGTCCCGAATGTGTTCCTTTCTAACGACGCCCGCTGTCGGGACTATTCCGACTACGCGCTGCCCGTCTCCGCCGGAGACAAGCTGTCGCTGATCCTGAAGGCCTCCAAGGGCTGCTTTGTCAAAAAAGACGGCGTGATCGGCTGGTACTACGGAACGTTGGAAGCCGTCACGGAATGACAGACGACGGAACACGCATACATGCAAATCATCCCCGGTGCCAACCCGCTCCGAGGATGATTTTCCGTTTTATGATCTTCAAGAGGGCAGTCTCCCCCATACGAAAAACTCCCGGATCTCCAGCAGAACCGCCTCCCGCGCATACCACACAACGACCCCAACCGAAAGCAACACCCCGGCGGCGCACAGGAGCAACCGGAAGCGCCGGTGTTCCTCCGTCTGCAACGCCTTGCGCACGCCGAACCGGAGGAACACGACTGCGCCATACAGCGGCAAAAAGTGGAAAATCACCATCGCCAGAAATAAACACAGAGCGGGAAACGCCAGATACAGCACCGTCCCTATTTTTTCCACCCAAGTATCCCACTCCCGCACGCTCTTCGCGACGGGAACCGCCAACCATATCAGCAGGATGGCGACGGTCGCCCAGACAGCCATCCACGCGATCCCCCGGGACGCGGACAACATCCCCCTGCTCACCCGCGACCTTTCCCCCGTTTTCATATCCAATTCCCTCCAAACAGCAAGATGGCTTCCCGTGCATACCACAGGACGCCCCCTGCCGAAAGCAATCCCCCGCCGACGCACATCGCTAACCGGATGCCCCGTCGTTCTTCCAAGCGCAGCCTGCCCCGCGCGGCGAACCAAAGGAACGCGGTCGCGCCATACAGAGGCAAAAAATGCACGCCCGCCAGAAGCCAGCCGCCAAAGAAAGCGGAACGCATCAGCACCGCTACGAAAGCGTCCTCCGAGGAACCCCCTGTCCACAGTTCCACCGTAACGAAAAGGAGAAACCACGCAAGTACGACGGCGATGGACAAACCGATCGCCACCCACGCGAGGATCTTGGAAGCAAGCAGCATCTTCCCGCCCATTCTACTCCCCCTTGCGGTACTCCAACAGATCCCCCGGTTGGCAGTCAAGCGCCGCACACAGTTTGGCAAGGGTGGAGATCTTGATGGCCTTCGCCTTGCCGTTCTTCAGGATGGAAATGTTCGCGATGGTGATCCCCACCCGTTCGGCAAGCTCCGTCACGCTCATTTTTCGCTTTGCCAGCATCACGTCGATGTTGAAAATGATCTCGTTTTCCATGATGATCCTCCGTGTCAGATGGTCAGATCGCTCTGTTCCTGCAACGCAGCGGCTTTCCGCACCAGATGGGAAAGCGCCGCGGCGGCCACCGCGATCGCCACGCCGGCGAACTCCACGATCAGCGAGAACAGCACCACACCGGGGTGATTGATATCCAAAAACAGAAAGATCAGGTTCCCGAGGAAGAAATACGCCGCATCCCCCGCCGCCAGAACCGCGATCTCTTTGAGCAGCCTCGCGTTGTCGAGGGAAAAGGAGCGGTCCGCCCCGATGTTGCCCGCGATCTTCCAGCCCAGTGCCAGCACGACATAACAGGGAACGCCGCTGCCCCACAGAAAGACCAGCCACGGCCAGAAGTATCTCTGCAGCTCCTCCCGCCCGTCGATGAGTTCCTGCCCCACCTTCGGCAGCACCAGCGCGTAGACCACCATCCCGCATACGCCCACCCCGAACAGTACAACCTTCAACCATTTCGCCAACGATGTTTGTTTCATACGCTTGCCCCTTCGATCTCTTCTTTTCGTGGAGCAGTATAACACGCAATTTCTCGTTTGTCAAGCATTTTTTATCGAGTCACGATAAATTTTTATCAAAAAAGACTTCCCTATACGGGAAGTCTTTCCAAGCAGACGCGTTTTATTTCCCCTCGATATCGATGACCACATACTCCGAAATGGCCCCCGTCTTGAACGGGACGCCCCAGCCGGAGATGCCGGAGGTCACCAGAAACCGCGTTTCGCCCCGCACCTCGGTGCCGTAGCTGCGCTCGTTCAGCCCCGTCCAGACGCCGAAGAACATCGCCGGGAACAGGTGCCCGCCGTGGGTATGTCCGGAGAGCACCAGATCCACGCCCTCTCTCGCCTCGTTTTCGTAGTCGTTGGGCTGGTGATCCAGCAGGATGGTGTATTTCGAGTGATCCAGCCCGGACATGAGCGCATCCATCTCTTTGCGGTCCCGCACGGAACGGTCCTGCCGACCTACCAGGTAGAACCGGTCGTCGATGAGGAGCGCCTGATCCTCCAGAATGACCACACCGTTCTTCCGAAGCTCCTCCCGCAGTTCCTGCGGAGAGAAATCGCGGTATCGGTAGTACCCCCTGTCGTGATTGCCGTAGACGAAGTACACGCCATAGGTAGGTTTCAGTTCCCCGAGCGCTTGGCAGGAACGGATCATCTCCTCTTTCGGGGTGTCGTCATCCACGAAGTCGCCGCAGATCACCACGACATCCGGGTTTGTCGCCTGCACCCGCTGCATCTCCCGGGCGAATGTTTCACCGCTCATGGTGTCGCCAATGTGGGAATCGGAAAGCAAGACCACGCGAAGCGGTTCGCCTCCCAGGTCTTTTTCGGTGGTGAAGGAGTAAGATACCTCAAACACATGGTGCATACAGAACCAGCCCACCGAAAGGTAGACCACCGAGATGCCGACGGCAACTGCCCCCGCGATGTACCGCACGCCCCGCTCCCGCTTGCGGCATTTGCGGATGATGAACGCGGCAAGGTCGCAGAGCAGCCAGATCGCAAACACGTGTACCACGACCACGGCGGCGGCGTAGACGTTGATCAGAAGAAACAATGCCAAAAGCGCCACCGGCGGAATGGAAACCAGCCATGCCAGGACACGATGCGTCTCCCCGAACTTCCGCACAAAGGAAAACCGATGCACCCGCGTGACCAGATACACCGCCCCGACGATGGAAAGCACGGCAAACGTAGGTATAATGATCGCCCACACGGTAAGAACCCTCCTGACGGTTTGTTTTCCCCATTGTAACAAAACGCTCGAAGTTTGTCAAGGTGCGGATGTTTCTATTGAAAAAACGGCAAGTATCTGCTATACTGTAGCTTGAAAGGAGGGATCTCCCATGCCTTCATCCATACACATCCGGCGCTATGCGGAGCCGGACGAAGCGGCGGTGGCGAACATCACTTCGCCGGATTGCCGAAAGCTCCTGCGGGAGTATCACCCAAACACCCTATTCGTTGCCGAACAGGACGGCGAGATCGTCGGCTGGATGCACCTTTCCATTCCCGAAAGCCGCATATACGATTGCTTCCTGTTCATCTATGTGGAGGAATCCCGCCGCCGGAACGGGATCGGCAGTGCGCTCTACCGGGAAGCGGAGCCGCGCATGATCGCCTCCGGGTGCGGCTGGTGGACCAGCTATCCGCCTCTTGCCGCGGCGGACAACTTCGCGCTTTCCATGGGGTTCGACTACACCAACACCAACTCCCATCTGGTATATGCCGGAGGGCTGAACAACGCATCGGCGGAGGGCATCCGCCCCTATCGCGACAGCGATTGGCCCACCGCGCCGGACATCTGGAACCGGGAATATGCCGCCATGCACATCCGACTGGGACTGCCGTGGGACAAAATGGCAAAACCCACGCCGGAGGAACGGGAAGAATCCCGCCGCCGGTACCGGGAAGACGCGCATCTGTTCTACGTTTTGGAAGCGGACGACGAGATCGTAGGCATCGGCGGGTTGTACCACGAGGAGGATGGCATCGGCATGGTCGCCGTGGACAGCGCCCACGCGAACAAAGGCTACGGGCGCAGGCTGGTGTCCTTTCTGACCGACGAAGCCATCCGGCGGGGACATCCGCACCCCGCCATGTATTGCGAAGCCGGGAACGACAACGCCATGCACCTCTACCTCTCCCTCGGCTACCGGGTGGAAAGCAGCGAGACCGTCGCGGTCAAACTGCTGTAAAAAAGACAAACCGCGCAAAAGAAGGCAGGAGCGTTTTCGCCCCTGCCTTTCTTCACCGAAAAAGCCCGTTTACGACAGCTTGAACGTCCCGAGGACGGCGCGTTTGAGCAGCGTGTAGTCGATGGCGTTCACTTTTCCGTCGTGGTTGACATCCGCGATCGCTTTCTGCGCATCCGTCAGTTCGACGGTGCCGAGGATGGCGCGCTTCAATAGCAGGTAGTCCAGCGCGTTGAGCACGCCGTTGCCATCCAAATCTCCTTTCACCGGCTCTCCCGCCGCGGGCAGTTCCACACCGTAATAGCCGGCGATGATACCCGCCTCCAGAACGGCCAGACGACGGAGGTTGCCATCCGCCAGCAGCCACTCGGTGGCTTTGCGGTTGGTGTGGAAGGAATGTTCGATGATGTAGTAGAGCGGCACGTTCACCTTGCGGGCGCCCCGCAGCACACCGTAGTATTCCGTGCCGGGGTAGGTGTCGCTTTCCCGGGTGGAAACGTACCCGGCGGATACGCCCATCAACTCCGCGATGGCGGCGGAAAGCCTGCCTGCGAGAATCTCCGCGTCGTTGAGGTTGTCGAAGGCGCGGTACACCATCACCCGGTCCACGGACTCCGTGGGTGCGGCGTTGGAGTGCAGCGACAGGAACAGATCACACCCTTTTGCGGAAAGTCCCCGGTCGTAAACAGGCAGATCCACCTCCTGCTTTTCCCGTGTGGTCAGCACCGTAAAGCCGTAGCGCTCCAGTTCTTCCTTGAGGAAGAGGTGTAGCTTCCACGTCATTTCGCTTTCCCAGTAAGCGGGGACGACAGGCGACTGATTGTATTTCCCGTAGTGCCCGGCGTCCAACATGATTTTGATTGCCATGATGAAAATCATCCCTTTCTCGTTTGTTGCGAACATTTGTTCGCTCGCGGACAGTATAGCACAGAAAGAGAGAAATGTCAAGCCCCGCGAAAGAGCTTGACATCCTTACGATTGTTCGATTTGATCTATTCCGGCGGAGCGCCGTACTTCTTTTCTAAAACGGAAAGGATCGCCCGCCCGTTGGTACGCTCGGAAAGGGCGGCAGCGAGGGAATCGTACCCCTCCTCCCGGATCGCAAGAGTCAGCAGCACGTCCTCGGCATAGGCGGCGTCCAGACGGGAAAGCGGCAGAGACGCAAGCAGGGATTCCACCCGGCGAAGGTCGGCATATGACACCCGCAGGGTAAACACGGTCAGAAGCACGATCTGCGCCCTTCCCGCCGCGTCGATGGCCATCCGGGCGCTCTGGCTGTACGCCCGCACCAGCCCGCCGGTGCCCAACAGGATGCCGCCGAAATAGCGGGTGACGACTACCGCCACGTCCGTCAGCCCTTCCCCCCGCAATACGTCGAGGATGGGGAGCCCTGCGGTCCCGTGAGGCTCGCCGTCGTCGGAAAAGCGGGAGGTATTCCCCTCCCGCAGAAGATACGCATAGACGTTATGGCGCGCATCGGCATAGCGCTTCCGCAAGTCAGCGATAAATTCCAGCGCCTCCTCCTCGGTATGCACCGGGGCGACGGTGGCGATGAATTCGCTTTTGCGCTCCGTCAGGGATGCGCTCGCCGTGGTTTGCAAGGTGAGCCAGCCGTCGGTTTTCTTCATGACGCGGTGAACTCGGCGTAAATTGCGCCGACGGCGCGTTCAAAGTCCTTTTCATTGACGCCTACGATGATGTTCAACTCCGATGAACCCTGATCGATCATGCGGATGTTGATCTTCTCCTTCGCCAGCGCCCCAAAGACGCGGGCGGCGGAGCCGGGGGTGCCCATCATGCCACGACCGACGACGGCCACCAGCGCCAGCTCGCCCTCGAGGCTGATAAAATCCGGCTGAACCGCAGCGGTGATGCGCCGGATCAGCTCCTCCTCTTTCCCTTCCAGATCCGCGCGGGAGATCACCACGCTCATGGTGTCGATGCCGGAGGGGAGATGTTCAAAGGAGATGCCCATTTCCGCGATGGTTTGCAGCACCTTTGCGCCGAAGCCGATCTCCTGGTTCATCATGTCCTTTTCGATGTGGATGAGGCAAAGCCCTTTCCGCCCGGCGACGCCGGTGATGGCGCCGGGAGCAGGCGATGCCATGGGTTCAAACCCGTCCTTGGAGGGCACGATGAGGGTGCCGTTGTCGTCGGGACGGTTGGTATTCTTGATGTTGATGGGGATGCCAGCCACCTTTACCGGAAAAATCGAGTCCTCATGCAGCACCGCAGCGCCCATGTAGGACAACTCGCGCAGCTCGCGGTAGGTGATGATCTTGATGGCTTTGGGGTTCGGCACAATGCGGGGATCCGTCATCAGAAAACCGGAAACGTCCGTCCAGTTCTCGTACAGATCCGCGTTTGCCGCACGGGCGACGATGGCGCCGGTGATGTCCGAACCGCCCCGGCTGAACGTCTTGATGGTGCCGTTGGGCAGGCTGCCGTAAAACCCGGGAATGACCGCGTTCCGCTGCCGGGAAAGCCGGCGGGAGAGCACGCGGTTGGTCAGCTCCGCTTCAAAAGCGCCGTTCTCATCGAAGAAGATGACCTCGGCGGCGTCGATGAAGGGGTAGCCCAGATATCCGGCAAGGATCAGGCCGTTGAGATATTCCCCGCGGCTGGCGAGGTAATCAAGGGTAGTTCCGGCCGCAAGCTGGGCGCGGATAGCGGAAAATTCCGGCGAAAGATCCAGAGAAAGCCCCAGATCCCCCACGATCTCCGTATAGCGCTGTTCGATCTCTCCGAGAAGTTCCTCGCAAGGATTGCCCTGCTCCGACGCCTCGTAAAGCGCGATGAGCATATCCGTCACCTTCTTGTCGCCGTCGAAACGCTTTCCCGGCGCGGAGGGGACGACATACCGCCGCGCGTCTTCCGCGCGGATGATCGCAACCGCTTTTTGGATCTGTTCCGCGGACGCCAGCGACGTGCCGCCGAACTTGACAACTTTGGTTTGATACTTGCTCATGACCGATACTTCCTTACACTATACAGAATATACACATATTCACAAAAATGTACCATGAAAGTTCCGTAAAATACCCGCTGCGCGGTTATTTTCGCGAAACCCATACGCCGAACATGATTTGACGCGCTTTTTTATAATCGGTTTTATTGTACCATATTTTCCTAAACTTTTCAATATCTATTTTTTACGAAATCCGAACCGTTCCGGCATTTTTTTGTTTATATAGTAGAAACGGAACCTTTTTGCCGCAAACCGCCAACCGTTTCGTCATTTCCCGTGTCTATGGTATGGGAACGGAAAATTTTTCCGCTTTCCATCTAACCTTTTCGGGTTTTCCTGCACTATATAGATAAAGGATATGAATAAAGGAAAAGGAAGGAGCAATCCATGAGAACCATCGCTGTCGGGAGCAAAATCAAAACGCTCCGCACCGAGCACCGCATGACGCAGGAGCAGCTTGCCGCCGTTCTCGGCGTGACGCCGCAGGCGGTCTCCCGCTGGGAAGTGGCAAAAGCCTACCCGGATCTGGAGCTGCTCCCCGTCATCGCGGCATACTTCTCCGTCAGCACAGACTTCCTGTTGGGGTTGATGGATCCATAAAGAAAACAGCCATCCTTTCGGATGGCCGTTTTCTTTTGAAGGTTCGTTTATTTCATTTCCTTCGGTTTTTCCAACAGGACGTCGCAGGCGTGCCCCGGCGGAGGCGGAACAAGCAGCCCCTTCTCCTGCGCCATCGGGCAGATATACAGGGGAAAGACGGACAGGAAGAGGTAGTTGCATGAGCGGTTCACGTCTTCGGCAACATGAGCAGGGAACAGCTTGCGATAGCCGTCTCCGAAGCGTCTCACCGCCTCCGCATAAGCGGAAATACGATCTGCAAACGCCTCGTCGACAAGCGCGTCGAATTTCGTCTTTTGCTCCAGTGTAAACGCCGGAACGGTCAGGGTCAGCGTTCCGTCGTCGTTACGGAGGGCGTAGCCGTCTTCGATGGCGGAAGCGGCAATCTCTTTATCATCAATGGGTTCCCCGGTAAGAAGAGCGCTGCAGAAGTCGATTTGGTTCTTCCGCATGATTTTATACCGAAATCCGCCGCCGAAGAAATAGTGGGTGTAACTGTACCGCCCGCCCCAATTCGTGCAATGGTTGCGCCCCATTCTTGTCGGCTCCACATTCCGCATCCGTACGATATAGCTCCAACGATTGCCGTCGTAGCGAACCGGGTGATCCACAAAGGGAACGGGATTGTATTTCGCGTCCAGATGCTCCAACGCCAGCACGGCATATAAGTAGATCCATTCCTCCGGCGTCCGTCCGGCAGCATGAATGTCGAGAACAGAAACCTTCTCGGCGAGGGACTTCAGCGCGGCGATGAACGGTTCCACCACCGGCTCGAACAGATCCCTTCTGTTTCGCAGATAGGCGGCAGTTTCCTCGGTTTCGATGGGCGTCGCCGTCAGATATTTTCCGGCGCTGACCTTCATTGCTTCGCGTTTTACTAGATTGTTCAGCCGATCCTCGATATAATAGGCGGGTACGCCTCGCAGTTCGGACAGCTCCTCCACGGTTTTCGCTTCCTCTCGGCAATCGTAGAGCAGGCTTTGCGACAGCGCGTCGCTGATGTAGCTGCCGGGGAACGGGATGGTACTTCCGTTGTAATTTCCAAAGCCGGTGATGCCGATGTGCAGCTTTGCGGGCTTTAGTGCGGTTTCTTGCATATCCAATACGCTCCTTTTCAGTTTTTTGCGTCCCTCCGAAAGCCGCCACGTCACGGTTCCTTCCGCGATTTGCAGACGTTCGGAGATCTGCTTGATCGACAGGCCGTCGTAGTAAAACAGGATGAGGATCTCCCGGTACAGTGCGGACAGCATGGCGATTCTGGTGCGAAGTGCGTCGTAAAGCGCCTCGTTCTCTTCCCTCTCCGCTTCGTATGCATCCGAACGGAGGTCATCCACCAAAAGAGAATCGTAGGAGTAAAGCGCGCGCTGCTTCCCCTGTTCCCGGCGGAAGCGCTTTGTCACGTTGGCAGCGACGCCCCAGAGCCACGGTTCGAATTTGCTCTCCTCCCGCAACTTGGGCAGCTCCCGCAGCGCCGTGAACAGGATCTCCTGCGAAAGGTCGTCCGCTTCATCCCGGGTAAAGGTGCGCCGCACGGCGTACCCGTACACCCGCTCCACGTACTGCTCCAGAATGGTTGCGTTCATTTCCTGTTTTGACACCTGCCTTTCGCCTATAACGTGCAGCTCCCCGCCCGTTCATTGGGTGGGGAGCTGAAACATTTTATGCTTTCTTTTTAGAACCCGCAAGCGTATAGCTTTCGTCTATCCGGCGGAAAAGCTCCTGCGTGGGCACGGAGCCGTCCAGCACGACGGAGTACCAGCTTTTCTTGTTCATGTGCCAGCCGGGAAAGTAACGGGCGTTGTCCACGGTGTCCGCCATCTGTGCGGGATCAATGCGCAGGTCGATGATCTCCGCAATTTCCTCCGACGGGAGCCCTAACTTCCGTCTGGAAAGGGTCATGAACACGGCGTACCACTTTTGGTTGTCCTTTCGCCGCAGGATCGCGCTGTCCGAGAGCTTTTCCCAAAGGAATTCCGGCTCATCACCGTACTTCTTCCGCGCGTAGGAAAGCACTGCGGCGGTCTGTTCTCCGCGGTAGACGTCAGGCAGGAAACAGCTTTGCGAAATGTCCGTCAGGACCTCCCCGCAGGCGGCGCGGACCTCCCCCACATAGCTGCCCACGGAGGAAGTCACCTTATAAAGGACGTATTCGTCGCCGGTGTCCGTGTCCGTCATTCGGGTGGACACGCTCCCGTCGGAAGCCACAAGAACGGTCAGTTCCAACTCGCCGTTCAACACGGTGGTATGGTATTGATAGCCTTGTTCCCACTCCGTAAAACCGTACCGCAGGAGTTTTTCCCGATCCGGTCTCCGATGGGCGAAAAACGGCGCTTCAAACATGGAGGTCATTTCTGCTCCTTCGGGGAAAGATACAGGGTGAAAGACTCGATGTACGCTTCGTCCGACTTACGCGGAGCGCAGAAGGCCGTCACATTCACGGCAAGCCGCACCTCGCCCTGCACGACGGCAAGGTGCTTCTCCAAAATCTCCACGTCGGAGGCGCTGTGGGAAGCCTCCTTCTCGTGGGTCTTGATAAACGCGGAGACGGTGTCCTCCAAATCCTC
Organism: Oscillospiraceae bacterium; assembly: GCA_022508745.1. GTDB lineage: Bacteria > Bacillota > Clostridia > Oscillospirales > CAG-382 > Coliplasma. The sequence continues at coordinate 12,808 of JAFLUP010000049.1, forward strand.
GTCGGTGATGGAAAACGCCCAGTCCGTTTCATAGTTGTCATAGCGGATCGCCCGCAAGTTGCCCTTGCTGTCCGTCTCCACGGTCACGCCGTTCTCCGTAGCATAGCCGCCCTTCATCTGCGTGTAGGTGAACAGATAGCCCTCCACCTGCTCGTCCTCATTCTGTGCGCGGTAGAATCTGTTTGCGGTCCTGCTTTCCCCGTAGGTGCCCAGCGCATCCTCACCGATCACCAGATACGTCGTGATACAGGAATACCGATACGCGGAAAGATCCGCCTCTGGCGCCAGCAGGCGTACCCATTCCTTGATACACGCGAGGAATTCCTCTTCGGTCCGGGGCTTCCCGGGCGCGTCTGCAATGGTAGACGTCAGCCATCCGTTCACGGCGACGGAGCCGTTCTGCTTGCAGAATCTCGCCAGCGTGCCGTCGGGAGCCTGAAAGACCTCCCACGTTTCCCCGGAAAGGGTGGTCTCATCGTATTGATAGACCAGCGTGCGGCTCTCATCCCCGAACGGGAGCTTCCTGTCCGCCGGAGCGGGGGTTTGCACGGATTGTACCGGATCAAAAGCGATCTCCTCCGCGTTGTAGGGCGCATGAATCCCGCAGGCGGAAAGCAGACAAACGGCGAGCAAAAGCGCCGAGAACGGTATAAACAGACGGGAGCTCATGGAACTTCCTCCTCTTGACAGGTAGGTTACAACAGAATTGTACCACACAGGGGGGAAAATGTCAAGGAAGGAACGGGAAGGCAAAAATATTTCTTGCCAAATGCGGTTCCTTTTGGTATACTGATGGCAGAAAAACGCCAAAGGAAAGGGCACGACCATGAAAGAAACCGCACTTCGCATCGCAAGCACAGACGATGTGCAGCTGGACGCACGTCTGACGCAGACGGAGGTCACACCGAAAGGAATGATCGTACTCGTCCACGGAATTGCCTCCGAGAAGGAGGAGGGCGGGCTGTATACCCGGCTTGCCGCCGCGCTGGCAGACGCGGGATTCCATAGCCTGCGGTTCGACTTCCGCGGCCACGGGCAGAGCAGCGGCAGCTCCGTGGACATGACCATCCGCGGGGAAACGGAGGATCTCTCCGCCGCTATTGCCTGCGCGCGACAGCACTGCGACGCGCCGCTGGGTATCCTCGCCGCCAGCTTCGGCACGGTTTCTACCATGAACTACCTGAAAGAAGGCGGGGAGATCCACACGCTGGTGCTTTGGAATCCCGTTCTGGACTTGCAGCATACCTTTACCCATCCGCAGATGCCCTGGGGAAAGGCGCTGTTCAGCGAGGAAAAGCGCATGGAGATGGAGCAGACGGGAAAACTGCACATAGGCACACACGCTTATGGGCGGGCACTGTTTGACGAGATGGCGAGCCACTTCCCTTACCGGGTGCTGGAAGGGCTTACGGTTCCGGTACTAACTGTCCACGGCGACCGGGACGAGATCACGTCCTACGATCTGTCCATGCGGTACGGCGCGCCCAACGCAAACAGCGAGACGCTGACCCTCCCCGGCGTGGGACACGGCTTCGGGACGAAAAGCGGTCAGGCGGTAGAAGCCTCTGTCGCATGGTTTTCCCGTTGGATGGCATGAACGTTTTTCAGGGGTTTTAGGGGGCGGTTTTTCAAAAAAGCCCCCTAAAAAAAGCAACGCCCGCCGCTCCCATGGGAGCGGCGGGCGTCTTTTTACTGG
>JAFLUP010000005.1 GCA_022508745.1 Oscillospiraceae bacterium
CGGACGGACACGCCGGAATGGCTGCGCACCAACCCGCATTGGTGGCGCAAGCGCATGCTGTGGGACGAATCCTTCGCCGACGAGCTGCTGGAAGCGGACGCCGATCTGGGGCTGCAAAGCGTCAGCCCGGTGCATCTGTACGACTGGTTCCAGATCCCTTATGACACCAACTATCCCCACTACTTCCCCGCCAAGGATGCGTTCCTGCCGGGCATCCGCAGGATCCAGGCGGAAGGGATGCGGGTCATGCCTTACATCAACGGGCGGCTGTGGGATACCCACGACCGGGGCAAAGAGGACTGGATGTTCACCTCCACCGCCCTGCCCAACTGCACCAAAAAGCGCGGCGGGAAGCCGTTTCTGGAGGTGTATCCCACCAGCAAGATCGAGCTTGCCATCATGTGCCCTTCCACGGCGCTCTGGCAGGAAACGGTCAAGGATCTGGTGGACAAACTGACCAACGAATGTGGCGTGGACGGGGTCTATCTGGATCAGATCGGCGCGGCGCAAGCGTACCCCTGCGAGGACCGCACCCACTCCCACCGTCCCGGCGGCGGCAGTTGGTGGATCGAAAGCTACCGCAATCTGCTGGATCATGCCCGCCGCACCCTGCCGGAGGGGGGATTCTTCTCCACCGAATGTACCTCCGACCCGTACATGAAGGACGTGCAGGCGTACCTTTCCTGGATCTGGATCAAAAACGATCAGGTCCCCGCGTTCATGGTGATCTACAACGACTACGTCACCGTCTTCGGGCGCTGCTACGACTACGCGCCGGACGCCGCCGGGCAGGACATCCTCGCCGCCCAATCCCTGACCTTCGGGGAGCAGATGGGCTGGATCAAGCCGGAGGTTTACAAAACGCTGGCGCATAAGGCGTTCTACCGCAAATGCGTACAGGCGCGGGAAGCGCTGGGAAGCTACTTCTACGACGGACGCCTGCTGCGCTCGCCGGCGATCGAGGATTCCCGCAAGGTGCGCACGACGAAGATCACATTCGAAGCCTACGGCGGGCTGCTGGAGCATACCGCCACCTTCTCGGAGCTTTGGGAGCGGAAGGACGGCAAAAAGCTGCTGCTGCTCATCAACGCCTCCCCGAAGGAGACGACCCCCACCCTTACCGCGGCGCTGCCGGACGGGGAGTTTGCTCCCGGCGGCGAGCTGACCGCTCCCCTGCACATCGAAGGCGGGAAGCTGACCGCCACGCTGCCTCCCCTTTCCGTTTCGTGGGTCATCATTTAGAAGCATTTAGAAGGAGTTACGCAACATGGAACTCTGCCGCAAAAAAGGTCTGTTTTACCCGGATATTCTTTTTGAGAATATTTACGAGATCACCCCGGAATTTCTGCGGGAGCAGAACATCAAGGGCATCCTGCTGGATCTGGACAACACCATCGCCCCCTACGAGATCGAACGTCCCACCGAGGAGATGAACGCATGGTTTTCCGGTCTGCAGCAGGCCGGCATCCGGCTCGCCTTCGTTTCCAACAATCACGGCGAGCGCGTGACCCGCTTCAATCACGCCTGGGGGATCCCGCAGTTCTGCAAGGCAAAAAAGCCCTCTCCCAAGGGGATGCGGCTGGCGCTCCGCCAGTTGGGGCTCAAGCCGGAGGAGACCGTCTCGCTGGGGGATCAGATCTTCACCGATTGCATCGCCTCCCATCGGGCGGGGCTGCGGTTCTTCCTCGTCCCCCCTATCCGGGATAAAAAGAGCCTGTTCTTCCGCACCAAGCGGTTTTTGGAACGCCCCTTCGTCCGCACCTTCCGCCATTACCGTCGGTATCTTTCGCGGACGGAAAGTACGTAAAGAAAGGATTCATCCATCATGAGCGCATTCTTTGGACCGGGCGGGAACTCGGATTCCTTCCGCCGCGCAGGCTACCGCTCCACGCTGGACGCGCCCCGTTTTGTCGCTTCCTGCAATCTGGACGCTTACGAATACGAAGCCGGGCAGGGGCTCTCCGCCTCCCTTGAGGCGTTGGCAGCCATCGGCAAGGAGGCCGTCGCCCACGGCGTCCGAATGTCTTTCCATACCCCGTATTTCATCTCCCTCTCCTCCGTGGAGCCGGAGAAACGCCGCAAAAGCGTGGACTACCTGTACACGTCCGCCGCCGCGTCCGACGCGCTGGGGGCGACCGTCATGGTGGTACATACCGGGTCTGCGGCGAAGATCCCCCGGGAAACGGCGATGGAATACGCCGCGGAGACCCTCCGCCTTGCGGACGAAATGCTGGCGGAGCATCATTTTTCCGTCAAGCTGGGGCTGGAGACCATGGGCAAGCTCAATCAGTTGGGCACCCTCGACGAGGTGATCGCCCTGTGCAAGCTCTCCCCGCGGTTCGTTCCGGTGGTGGATTTCGGGCATATCAACGCCCGGGAGCGGGGTACCCTGAAAACGGAGGACGATTTCAAGCGCATCTTCGACCAAATCGCCGCCCAACTGGGGGCGGAGGCGGCGGAGCATCTGCACTGCCATTTTTCCCGCATCGAATACACCGAAAAGGGAGAAAAGCGGCATCTGACCTTCGCAGACGAGACCTTTGGGCCGGATCACCGTCCGCTGCTGCGCGCAGTAGCGTCTCTCGGCGTTTCCCCCACCTTCATCAGCGAATCCGCCGGCACCCAATCCGAGGACGCGGGCGAAATGAAGGCATATTACCTTTCGTTGCAATAAGGAGGCGCTCATTCCATGACCTTTGAAGAACTTACCATCCACACCAACACCCCCGGCAGCGAGCTGGTGGGCGGCGTCCTGCTGGCGGCAGGCATCTCCTGCTTTGTCACCGAGGATTACAACGATCTGGTGCAGGTGATCGAAGAAAAATCCATCCCCTTCGACTATATCGAGGAATCCCTTCTCACCGACCCCGGCGAAGTGCGGGTGAAAGTCTATCTTGCCCACAACGAGCAGGGAAGGCTCCAGCGGGCGGAGATCCTCGCGGGGCTTGAAAAACTGCAAGCGGAAGCGGAAACCGACGTGGGAAGCCTGCAAGTCACCTTCTCCCAGGTGGACGAAGAGGACTGGGCGGACAACTGGAAGCAATACTTCCATCCCCTGCCCATCGGTCAGCGGTTTATCGTCAAGCCCACGTGGGAACCTTACGAGGGGGACGACCGCATCGTTTTGGAGATCGACCCGGCGTCCTCCTTCGGCAGCGGGCAGCACGAAACCACGGCGCTCTGTCTGGAGGAACTGGAAAAAATGGATCTGACCGGCAAATCCCTGCTGGACATGGGCTGCGGCAGCGGCATCCTGGGCATCGGGGCGGCGCTGCTGGGCGCTTCGGAAGTGGTGTGCGTGGATATCGAGCAGATCGCGGCGGACACGGCGGCGCAGAACGCGCAGATTAACCGGATCCCGGCGGGGGTTCTGACCACCCACTGCGGCAACATCCTCACGGATGCGTCTCTGCGGGAGAAGGTGCTGGGGGACGACCGCTACGACGTGATCGCGGCGAACATCGTCGCGGACGTGATCATCGCCATGCTGCCCTTGTTTCGCGCATCCCTGAAGCCCGGCGGCAAGCTGATCTGCTCCGGGATTCTGGAAACCCGGAAGGATGAGGTGCTTTCCGCCGCCCGCGAACAGGGCTTTACCCTCCTTTCCGCGCGGGAAAAGAACGACTGGGCGGTGGTAACATGCGAGAAATAGAGGAAAACACGCGCATAGCCGCCCGTATGCGGGAGCTGGAAGCGCTGTTGGAATATCATTCCCGTTTATACTACGAGCTGGACGCGCCGGAGATCTCCGACGCGGAATATGACCGTTTGTTCCGGGAATTGCAGGAGCTGGAAGCTGCCTATCCCGCCCTCGCTTCCTCCACCTCCCCCACCAAGCGGGTGGGCGGCAGAGTGGCGGAGCGCTTTGAAAAGGTGCGGCATCAGGGCAGCATGGGTTCCCTTTCGGACGTGTTTTCGGAGGAGGAGTTCCGCTCCTTTGACGCGCGCGTGCGGGAGACGGCGCCGGACGCGGTCTACTGCGTGGAGTACAAGTTCGACGGGCTTTCCGTGGCGCTGGAATACGCAGACGGCAAATTGATCCGCGGGCTGACCCGGGGGGACGGGGTGTACGGCGAGGATGTGACGGACAACCTCATGACCATCCGCAGCCTGCCGCTGACCTTGAAAGAACCAATTCCCCACCTCATCGTGCGCGGGGAAGTCTATATGCCGAAAGCGGTATTCGCCGCGCTGAACGCGGAGCGGGAGGAAGAGGGGGAAAAGCCCTTCGCCAACCCCCGCAACGCCGCCGCGGGCTCCCTGCGGCAGTTGGACAGCAAGCTCTGCGCCGCACGGCGGCTGGAGATTTTCGTCTACAACGTACAGGTTTGCTCCGAACCCCTTCCGCCAACGCATTTCGACTCGCTGGAGTGGCTGCGCGCGCTGGGATTTCCCGTTTCTGCGGAAAACCGGCGCTGCAAGGACGCGGAGGAAGCGATTTTCCGCATCCGGGAGATCGGGACGTCCCGCCCATCCCTGCCCTTCGACATCGACGGCGCGGTCATCAAGGTGGATGCCTTCGCCATGCGGGACGAGCTGGGCGAAACCGTCTCCGTCCCCCGCTGGGCGGCGGCGTATAAATACCCGCCGGAGACGGCGAAAACTGTCGTCCGCGACATTGAAATTCAGGTGGGAAGAACCGGGGTATTGACCCCCCGCGCCGCCATGGAACCGGTCGCCCTCGCGGGTTCCACCGTTTCCTACGCTACCCTGCACAACGCCGATTTTATCGCGGAAAAGGACATCCGCGTGGGGGATACCGTCCTGCTGCACAAGGCGGGGGACATCATCCCGGAGATCCTCTCCGTGGTTCCCTCGGAACGCCCCGGAGACGCGCTTCCCTTCCACATGCCGGAGGTCTGCCCCTCCTGTGGGGAACGAGTATACCGGGAGGAAGGCGAAGCCGCCACCCGCTGCGTCAACCCGGAATGTCCCGCGCAGCTGGAGCGCAGCGTGATCCACTTCGTTTCCCGGGACGCCATGGGTATTGATTTTCTGGGGGCGAGCAACGTCCGTACCATGATCGCCGGCGGGCTGCTGAAGAGCGCCGCGGATCTCTACACGTTGACAAAAGACGACATTCTCTCTCTGGGCAGCGGCTACGGGGAAAAGAGCGCCGCCAACATCCTCTCCGCCATCGAAAAAAGCAAGGACGCGGGGCTCGCCCGCCTGCTGTTCGCCCTGGGCATCCGCCATATCGGGGAGAAAGCGGGGCAGTTGCTCGCCGCCGCCTTCCCGGATCTGGACGCCCTGCGCTCGGCGGACCGGGGGACCCTGCTCGCCATCGACGAAATCGGACCGGAAAGCGCCGACTCCCTGCTGCGCTTCTTCCAAAGCGCCCACGCGCAGACCTTGATCCGGCGGCTGCAAGAAGCGGGGGTCTCCACGAAAAGCAAGGAGGAACGCAGCGGCGACGCCCTCTCCGGCATGACCGTGGTCTGCACCGGCACCCTTCCCACCCTCAAACGCTCCGAGGCGGAAGCCCTCATCCGCGCCAACGGCGGGAATCCCGCTTCCTCCGTCTCCAAAAAGACCTCCCTCGTCCTCGCCGGAGAAGAGGCGGGCAGTAAACTGGCAAAAGCCCAATCTCTGGGCGTTCGCATCGTGACCGAAGCGGAATTCCTCGCCCTCATCGGGGATCCACGAGCAAATAACACCTGATTTCCTGCGTAAAACGCAAAGAAAGGAACGGTTTTAACCATGAACACCACCGATCTTTCCCGCCTTCCCGTTTATGCCGAAGCGGAGGTCGTCGTCTGCGGCGGCGGTACCGCGGGGGCATTTGCGGCCATCGCTTCTGCCCGTGAAGGGCGGGACACCCTGCTCATCGAGCAGTTCGGCGCCCTCGGCGGCACCGCGACCGTCGGTTTAACCACCCCGCTGATGCACTCCCACATCGACGGCAACCCGCACTGTTCGTATATCTATCCCCTCCTACAGGAAAAGCTGCTGCAAATGAACGGCGTCAACCCGGAGGGCAACCGGTTCGACCCGCTGCTGCTGGGCGTAGCGCTGGAGCAGCTCTGCGTGGAATCCGGCGTGAAGCTGCTGTATCACACCTTCATTCCCGAGGTCGTGATGGAGAATGACGCGGTTTCCGCCGTGGTCATCGCCAATAAGGCGGGGCTTTCGCTGGTGAAGGGCAAGATCTTCATCGACGCCACCGGCGACGGAGATATCAGCGTGCGCGCGGGCGCCGCCTACAACAAGGGCAACCCGGAGACCGGCAAGAACCAACCGATCTCCCTGCGGTACATCATCGACAACGTGGATTTCGCAGCGCTTGGCGAGTTCTTCCGGGAAACCGCGGAGCGCACCGGCATCACCCGCAACGCCTCCGTCGGGCCGCGGGAGGACGAAATGTACATGGACTGCTGCAAGAGCCTGCCCCCCACCACCCTGACGGCGGTCTTCGAGGAAGCCATTGCAAACGGCGACCTGACGTTGGAGGATCACCTCTACTGGCAGGCGTTCGGTCTGCGCGGGCGGCCCGGCTCCATCGCCTTCAACTGCCCGGAATTCTTCGACCGGGTGGACGGCACGAATCCCGAAGACCTCACCCTCGCGCAGATCAACGGCAAAAAGGCGGCGATAAGGCAGCTTGCGTTCTACAAGAAATATTTCAAGGGCTTTGAAAAGGCATACATCGCGGAGATCGCCGGTATGGTGGGCATCCGCGAAAGCCGCGAGATCGTGACGGACTACGTGCTGACGGCGGAAGACATTTGGCTCAAGCGCAAGTTCGACGATATGTTCTGCCAGTGCAACTACCCCATCGACATTCACGGCGTGATCCTGCAAAATCGGTACCTGACCGAAACCCCGGACAACGAACGCCCGTGGTATGACATTCCCTTCCGCTCCATGCTGGTGAAAGGGGTGGAGAACCTGTTCGTCACCGGGCGCTGCATGGGCGCGGAGTTCGCCGCGGAAGCCAGCAGCCGCATCCAGATCAACGCCCGCTCCTCCGGCGAGGCGGCAGGCATCGGCGCGGCGCTTGCCCTGCGGGACGGCGTTTCCATTCACGAAGTGAACGGCGCGAGCGTCCGCGAGATCATGGCTGCCAAAGGCGCGGAATACGCGAAGTAAAACAAGAAAAACTGCGGGACGCCCTCCGTATGGAAGGCGCCCCGTTTTTTATATGCCTTGCGCTATGCCGAGTGCGTTCTTGATCAATCGGATCTTTTGCCCGTCGTTTTTGTGCTTTGTGTTCTTTCGGTACCCGTCCTGCGAGGACGCCGTGTACACGTTCAAATAGTCCTGTAACGTCAGCAAGGAATAGCGAACGCCGGATTCTTCCACGACCGGGATTTTTGCCGGATCGATCCCCGCAAAAGGCGTTAGATCCTCTATGGAGGCGAAGGCCACGCGGATCCCCGCTTTCTCAAACGCGTGCTCGCGCAGATCGTAAAGAACATATCCGTGTTCTTCCATCAGGGTGACAATACAAGACCATTTCTCGTCCAGAAAAACTTCCGGGATCAGGATGTCAATATCCTCCGCTCCCAGATCGGTTTGAAGTCTCTGCTCCAACCCCAACGAGCCGTACAGCAGCGGCACCACGCGCAGTTCTTTGTTCAAGCGTTCCGCGATGGATAAAAACACCTGTTTTTTCAGCATTTGCATAGCAACCGCTTGATGATCTGCACCAATTCTTCTATCTCCCGCTTCTCGGTTCCCCAGCCGGTGACAAAACGGACGGGGATCATGCCGTCTTTTTCCGGCGCCCAGAGGTGGAAAGCGACCTCTTTTTCCAGTTCTTTTTCTTTCACCACCGCCGCGGGCAGAATCGGGAAAATCTGGTTCGTCGGAGAATCGCTGTAAAACCCGATCCCCAGCGCGGTCAATTCCTCGCGGAGCAGCTTCGCCATGGCGTTGGCATGGGAAGCCATCTGGAAGTATATGCTGTTTTCGCCGCCTTCCAGCAGCGCTTCAAACTGCACGCCGATCAGCCTGCCCTTCGCCAGCATGCTGCAATGGCGCTTGATCATAAAGCGGAAATGATCGTTCATCGCCTGGTTGCGAATGACCAGCGCTTCGCCGAACAGCGCGCCGTTTTTGGTCCCGCCGATGTAGAACGCGTCGCAAAGCTGCGCCAGCTCCTTGATGGACAGGTCGTTGCCCTCGGCGGTCAGCGCCGCGCCCAGCCGCGCGCCGTCTATGTAGAGGAGCAGCCCGCTTTCGCGGCATTTCTCGTAGATCGCCGTCAGTTCGGCTTTGCTGTAAATCGAACCGCACTCCGTCGACTGGGAGATATAGACCATTTTGGGCTTCAGCGTATGCTCGTCGGTGAATTCCTCCATCGCCAGATCGATTCCTTCCGGCGTGAGCTTGCCGTTGACCCCGTCCACAGTGAGCACTCTGTGCCCGGTGGCCTCCACCGCGCCGGTTTCGTGCACGTAGATATGTCCCGTCCGGGGAGCGATCACCGCTTCATACGGGCGAAGGCTTGCGGCGATGGTGACCACGTTGCAGGGGGTGCCGCCCACCATCATATGCACCTGGCAGTCCTCCACGCCGATCAGCTCCCGGATCATCTCCGCCGCGCGTTCGCAATGCGGGTCCAGTCCATAGCCGTCGGTGTGCTCCGCATTGGTTCGCATCAGCGCTTCCATCACCTTCGGATGCGCGCCCTGACTGTAATCTGACAGAAAATATAGCATCTTTTTACTCCTTCAACGATTTCACGATGGTTTCCGCGCACTTCACGCCGTCGATGGCGGCGGAAATGATCCCGCCCGCGTAGCCCGCACCTTCCCCGATGGGGTACAGCCCGGAAACGGACGATTGCATGGTCTCCCCCCGCAGGATGCGCACCGGGGAGGTACTGCGGCTCTCCACGCCGGTCAGCACCGCCTCCGGATGGTCAAAACCCTTGAGCTTCCTGCCGAGGAGGGGCAGCGCTTCCGCCAATGCGCCGGAAACGAACGCCGGCAGCACCTCCCGCAGGTTGGAGGGCGTCACGCCCCGGGAATAGGTGGGGGTCACTTCCCCAAAGGCGACGGTGGGAACCCCCGCGAGGAAGTCCCCCACGGTTTGCGCCGGGGCGCGGAAGTCCCCGCCCCCCGCGCGGAACGCCGCCTGTTCCAGCTGACGCTGGAACTCCATACCGGCGAACAGTCCTTCCGGCAGGTCGGAGGGCAGCACCTCGCACAGCAGGGCGCTGTTGGCGTTCACCCCGTCTCTTGCGTGGTAGCTCATCCCGTTGGTCACCACGCCGCCCTCCTCGGACGCCGCCGCCACCACCACGCCGCCGGGGCACATACAAAAGCTGTATACCGTTCGCCCGTCCGCAGTATGCGCCACCAGCTTGTAATCCGCCGCCGGAAAGCCGGGAAGGCTCTCCGCGCCGTACTGGGAAAGGTTGATCCACGCCTGCGGATGCTCGATCCGCACACCGACAGAAAAAGGTTTGCGCTCCATGGGGACCCCCTGCGCGTGCAGCGCACGGAAGGTGTCCCGCGCGGAATGTCCCAGCGCCAGCACCACGGTATCGCTGCGGAAGGTCTCCGCGGGGCTTGCCCCGCTGTTGGCGCAGACCACGCCGGTCACCCGGCCGTCCTCTGTGAGCAGTTCTTTCACCTGTCGGCGGAACAGCACCTCCCCGCCCCGGTCGCAGATCTCCTGCCGCAGGTTCCGCAGAACGCCGCGCAGCAGGTCCGTGCCGATATGGGGCTTGCTCTGCCAGAGCAATTCCTCCGGCGCACCCGCCGCGACCAGTTGTTCCAGCACGAAATACCCCCGGAAGGAGCGATCCTTCACCAGCGTGTTGAGCTTTCCATCCGAAAACGCACCCGCGCCGCCCTCCCCGAACTGGATGTTGCAGGACGGGTCGAGGGTTCCCTCCCGGAAGAACTTCTCCACCGCCGGGACCCTCTCCTCCAGCGAGCCGCCCCGTTCCAGCACGATGGGGCGCAGCCCGCTCCGGGCAAGCAGCAAGGCGCAGAAGATCCCCGCGGGACCGAACCCCACGACAATCGGTCGCGTGTCCAGGGCGCCTTGCGCCGCAGGGAACACGTAGCGATCTTCTTCCGGCGCCGGTTCCAGCAGCCCGCGGTGCTTGCGCAGCAGCGTTTTTTCCTGCTTTGGATCGGCAAGCTGCAGATCCGCCGTCCAAACAAAGACCGGCGTTCCGCGTGCATCCACGGAGCGCCGGCGCGGAATCAGCACAAACGCGTTCGGTTCCAGCCCCAATCGGGCGGAAACCGCCGTCCGGAGCGAGGCGGGATCCGCCGCCCCTCCGGACGGAAGTTTGAGCGTAATACGAAGCATACTTATGACGATTCCTTTCGGTTTATTTGTGCCTTGCCTCGCAAGGCACAAATAGGGTTTGAAAACGCTGACATAACCCTTTGTGCCTGTTTCGTTTCAACCTTTCACCTCGTGAAAGTTAGCCGCCGTACTTGCGGTTATGCTCCGCAAGCTCCTGATAGAAGCGCACGGAGTCCGGGTGTCCGCAGTAGGCGATGCTGCCGGGCTTGCTGAACATACCCTGATACTGATAGCAGAGGATCTCGTCCACGTATTCCGCGATGGATTCGATCTGTCTCTCCACCCGCTCCATGGTGGCGGGGAGCAGCGCGGACTTGTAGACCTGTCCCTCAAACTGGAACACTTCCATGTCCGCCCAGAGCGCGGAACGTCCCGCCGCGTCGTGCGCCTTGCGCAGCGCCTTGTAGTAAGCGGCGGTGTCCTCCGGCTTGGACTTCTGCACGCCGATCTCGTCCTGATAGGCGACGATATCCACGTCCAGCGACTTGAGCTGCTCCACGTACTCCTCGTCCGCCACCAGAATGTTGGTGCCGTAGGGAGCGATGAGCGTCTTGGTGCCGGGCGCAATCTTATGGGCATGGGCGGAGTAGCGGTTGACGTAGTCGATGAACGCGGGGTGGAAATGCCCGTCGATGCAGGTCTCGTCCGGATAGTACCAGCCGTAGAAGGACTCATGGGAGCCGTACTGCGCCCAGAGCTGTTCCATGGCCTTGAAGGCACGGGCGGTGACCTCGGGGGAGGTCATGTTCTCCATGGTGTGGGTCCAGTTGTTGTAGAACCCAACGGAGACGAACACCTTGATCCCGTTGCGGTCGGCGGCTTTCAGAAGCGCCCCGATGGGATCCTTGCACGCCATGTCCGCAAAGGGCAGAAGATCCGTGTGGAAATAGCTTTCCGAATAGTCCTCGTAGCTCATGGCGGTGGCAAGCAGCACGATATACTTCATGCCCACGGAGGCGATCTCGTCCACCTTCGCTTCCCACTGTTCAGAGGTGAAGTGACGGCAGATGGGGTTCCAGTACTTCCCTTCCGCCACGTTGTGGTGCCAGAATTCGAACCAGGTTCCGACAATCGGTTTTTGCATACGTATTACCATACCTTTCGTTTCTTTTTCCTTATCTTACCATAAATCACAAAAAAAGCAAGGGCTTTCGGGAATTTCTCTTGAAAAAATCCGCTTTCTGTGCTACAATTTTCATGGAATCAAAAGAAGAAAGGGGTCCCGATATGCTTATCCGCCGTTTTCTCCCGTTTTTGCTCGCCGCGGGGATGCTCCTCGCGTTCACCGCGATCCCGAAGCGCGCCTCCGCGCTGACAGAAAACGACCGCACCGTCGTCGCCTTCGGGGACAGCATCACCGCCTCCGGCGCGTGGTTCGCGACAGCGGAAAAGACCCACGGCATCAAAGTCGTCAACAAGGCCGTGGGCGGCTGGAATTCGAAGGACGGCAGAAACGCCTTCAACTCCGCGATGATGCTGAAGCCGGACGTGCTGTTCCTCTCCTTCGGCATGAACGACTCCGCGCTGGATATGGCGAAGTACGTTCCGCTGGAGACCTACTGCGAAAATATGCGCTACATGATCGAAAAGGCGCAGGATTCCGGCGCACGGGTGATCCTCGTGATCGAAAACCCCATCGGGGAAGAGGACTACTACACCCGCCACGACCGCAACGTCTTTGAGCCGTTCGGCGGCATCGGCGCTTTCTACCTGCAATACGTAGAAGCGGCACGGGAGGTTGCGAAAGAATACGATCTGGTGGTGATGGATATGTACCGCATCTTCACCGAGGACGGTCGTCCGCTGGACGATCTGCTGGCGGACGGCGTACATCCCAGCGCGAAGGGCTACGCACTCTACGCCGCGGCGCTGACCGACGCGCTGGTGCGTCTGGATCTGGGGGACGTCACCGGGGACGGCAAGGTGAACTCGCTGGACTACATGATGATCAAGCGGCACGTTCTGGGCAGCTTCTCCGTGGGTGCGCGGGAGGATTACGCGGACGTGGACCGCAACGGCAAGATCAACGTGCTGGACTATCTGTTCCTCAAGCGGCAGGTCCTCGGGACCTTCACCATCAACCGCAATCCCGCGTAATGGAACGGCTGGACAAGCTCATCGCCGCGCAGGGCGGTGCGAATCCCCTCTCCCGCAAGGAGGTCAAGGCGCTCATCGCCCGGGGGCGGGTGACGGTGGACGGCGTCCCTGCCAAAAGCGCCGAGCAGAAGGTGGACCCGGACGCGGTCGTCATCGCCGTGGACGGCGTGCCGCTGGCGCTGAAAAAGAACCTGTATCTGCTGCTCCACAAGCCGAAGGGCTACGTTTCCTCCACCGACGGCGGGGACGGACCGACGGTGCTGGAGCTGGTGCCGCGGTCGCTCTCCCGGCGGAATCTGTTCCCGGCGGGGCGGCTGGACAAGGACACCACCGGGCTGATGCTCATTACCGACGACGGGCAGCTGGCGCACCGCATCCTTTCCCCCAAGCGGCACGTGAAAAAGCGCTACCTCGTCACGCTGGACGTCCCGCCCACGGAGGAGATGGCAAACCGCTTCGCGGAGGGGATTGCTCTCTCCGACGGGATCTGCAAGCCCGCGGAACTCTCCATCACCGGGGAATACACCGCGCTGGTGACCCTGACGGAAGGGCGCTACCACCAGATCAAGCGGATGTTCGGCTGCTGCGGCGCGACGGTCATCGGTCTGCACCGGGTGGCGATGGGGAATCTCTCCCTGCCGGACGACCTGCCGGAGGGCGCCGTCCGCGAAGCCACCGCGGAGGAACTCGCGGCGATCGAGGAACGACAATAAATCGAACGAAAAAGGACTGCTGCAAACGCAAACGGTTTGCGGCAGTCTTTTTATGAGCAAAAGGAACGACAATATGAAACATCACATCTACGGGTATATTCGCGTTTCCAGCACAGACCAGAACGAAGATCGGCAGCTTCTTGCGCTGCTGGGGCAGAATATCCCCCCAAAAAACATTTTCACGGACAAGCAATCGGGAAAAGATTTTGACCGCCCGCAATATAAAAAACTATTGAAAAAGCTGCGAAGCGGGGATCTGCTCTACATTCACAGCATCGACCGTCTGGGGCGCAACTATGAGGAGATCCAAAACCAGTGGCGCATCCTGACCAAGGAGATCGGGATCGACATCTGCGTCCTCGATATGCCCTTGCTGGACACCCGAAACGGCAAAGACCTGATGGGGACGTTTATCGCCGACCTTGTGCTGCAAATTCTCTCCTTTGTGGCGCAAAACGAGCGGGAAAACATCCGAAAACGCCAAGCGGAGGGGATCGCCGCCGCAAAAGCCAAAGGCGTCCGCTTCGGGCGACCTGAAAAGGAGCCGCCGGCAGATTTTCCCGAAATTGTCCGGCAATGGGAAGAAAAACAGCTCCCCTTGCAGGAAGCCTTGAAGCAATGCGGCATCAGTGAAGCCAGCTTTTACCGCCGCGTGCGGGAATATCGGCGGGCAAGAAACAAAGATTGACCTCAAAAAACTGTCAAAAGGTGTACTTTTTGACAGCTTTAATATTTTTGCATATTATAACACAGTTTTATCTAAAAAGCAAGATGGTTTGACGATTTTTTAATAGCGGGACGAAAAATGCAGCGCTTTATTGCCGGTATCAAAAAGTACACTTTTTAATAATGGAGAAAGCCATGAAGGGAATAATTTTTATTCGATCACTATTGTTCTTAACATGCATTTCACTCATACTCGCTTTATGTGCCTGTCAAACAAGCGACGCAGGCCATACGCACAGTTATATTACAATCGAGGCCGTGAATCCGACATGTTTATCCTCCGGCCGTAGAACCTATCAATGTGCAGATTGCGAATATTTTTTTAAAGAGACAATCCCTGCCCGTGGGCATAACCCTGATTCTACCGGTAAATGTACGGAATGCGGGCACCAGCTTGTCAAGCTATCCGACAAATTGCCGATCACCATTTCTTACACGTGGGGAACAAATCCTGACAACATTTATACAAGGGTCAACATTACTGCCGTTTCGTTTTCTTCCAAACCTTACGGTTCAACTTTGATCGTTACCCTTAACGGTAAAAAAACATACGATTACAAAGGGGACGTCGGCACAACCGCAGCAAGAGTATTAGTGGTCATTAAAGATTCTAAAGGGAGCGTTGTCGGTTCGAAAGAACTATATGATATGCACTTAGTTGTGGGTCAAGCATTCCAGAAAAGCGCGGAATTTAATGTGTCCCCTGATGAAACTTATACGATTGAGTTGAGGGACCACAGCGTTTGATTGATTCACATAGAAAAATAATCAATTCCTATACAACACAGGAGGAACCCTTCGTGAAAAAATTTTTGATTCGCTCCGCCTTACTGGTCATCTGCATAATTCTTGCCATCTCTCTATGCGCCTGCGGCGGACAAAGTGACGGCGCACAAAGTCATGATGCGCAAAGTCATCCTACACCCAACGCAGGTGAACTTGGTAACAACTTGACGCTTAGCGTATTGCGGGACATGACACTTGAAGAGGCAGAAACCTTTTTTGGAACACCGGACGTAAAAGACGATGTTCCAGGTGTAGGCACGCAGTTGGTCTACTACGATCGTTTTACATTTTATGGAAGCGAGCTAAAAACTCTTATCTATACCTCTACTAATCATTCAATCAAGGTTAATTTTTCCGATGCTGACAGCTATTGGTTGGCGAAAAATCAAATAAGAGTATTTGGCAACTATGAGCGCACTCAATCAGAAGTTGTCTATGGAGATTGCGATTACTATAGCTATGGTACAATCATAATTCAAGACAAAGGAAGCGCCAGCTTCGGTATTGAATTTTATTTCTCTTAATTCCCTGCATTTCATATGTCTTTTCATCTATTTACTTCTATATTTCCAAAGGAAAATGCAAATGATAGAGAATAATGCACAAACGATCCGAAAAATTTCCGCTAAGCTTCCACCTGTCAATATTGAATTCGCCAAGGCATACATACAAGGCGCGATCCACAGCCATTGCAACACGCAAGCAGACAAAGAATTCTCCGTGCGCATTCTGTTCGGCGGAGAGAATCGGGACTGGGGTGACACGCCGCTGCAATGTATTTATGACTACCACCGGTATGTAAAAGGCGCCAAAGATCCCGCCGAGTCCGCGGCAAAAGACGTTGGCTGGTTATTTAAACAGGTACTGAGCGAGGATAACAGAACATTCGAATATGTCGGCAAAGATACAGGAAGCATTTACAGGTTGAAAGAACCGTGCGAGGGTTGGTCGACAGTCCGTTAAATATAAAATGGGAAGAAGTGCAAGGCTTCTTCCCATTTTTCATGCTATTTTCTTATAGTCAGCAAACAGACCTAACGTAACTGTCATGCCCTTTGACCATCGAAGCTCCGGAAAACAGACGCAGAGCGGCTGTTTTCGCATGGTCGCCAACCGGCTTTCAGCCGACGTAAACCCTTGACCATGGGACATCCCGAAAACGGATGCAAAAGCATCCGTTTTCGTATGTCGGCCAGTCGAACCTAATTTAACTGCTAAACCTCATGGCCGACTAAACCCACCACATCCCCGTAGGCTTCGGTTCCCTGATGATGGCCTGCTTGAGGAAATACGCCGCTTTTTCCAGACCTTCGCGGTTGGTCATGATGCTGTCCTCATGCTCGATGGAGAGGATGTCGTCATAGCCCACCAGACGCAGGTTGCTGATAAAATCGCGCCAATACTGCATATCGTTGCCGTAACCGACGGAGCGGAACACCCAGCCGCGGTGCAGTTCGTCCGCGTAGGGCTTGGTATCCAGCACGCCGTTGACGGCGACATTGAGTTTATCCACCTTGGTGTCCTTGGCGTGGACGTGGTAGATCGCGTCGCCCAGCGCGCGGGTGGCGGCGACGGGGTCGATCCCCTGCCAGATCAGGTGGGACGGATCCAGATTTGCGCCGATCAGCTTGCCCACTTCGCTGCGCAGGTGCAGCAGCGTTTCCGGGTTATAGACGCAGAAGCCGGGGTGCATCTCCAGCGCGATCTTCTCGATGCCGTGCGCCTCCGCGAATTTGACCTCTTCCTTCCAGTAGGGGACGAGCTTTTCCTCCCACTGCCATTTCAGCACGTCGGAGTACTCGTTCGGCCACGGGCAGGTCACCCAGTTGGGGTTGCGGGATTCCTCGCAGTCGCCGGGGCAGCCGGAAAAGCCGATGATCTTACGGATGCCCAGCTTCTCCGCCAGCAGGATGGCGTTGCGGAAGTCCTCGCGGTAGCTTTCACGGGTCGCCTTGTCGGGATGCACCGGGTTGCCGTGGCAGCCGAAGGCGTTGATGGGCATACCGTATTTCTCGATGGTTTCCTTGAACTCCGCCAGCTTGCGCTCGTCCTTCAGCAGCACCGCCGGATCGCAGTGCGCCTTGCCGGGATATCCGCCCGCGCCCACTTCCAGCTCCTCGATGCCGATGGATTTGAGGTATTCCAGCGCCTTGTCCAGCGGTTGATCGCCGAACAGGACGGTAATGACACCTAACTTCATAGATGGATCCCTCTTTCTTATTTATTGAAGTAGAAAGGCTCGCCGGTCTTGGCGGAAACGTAGATGCCTTCCAGAATCCGGCTGACCACCAGCGCCTGCTCCGGCAGAACGAAGGGATCCGTATCGTTGATGACCGCTTCCAGCCAGAGTCTCGCTTCGCGATCCTCGGGGTTAGCCGCGCCCGCGCCCTCATAGAACGCCACGCCGCCGGCGCTGAGATCGGGCTTCAGCACGTACTGTCTGCCCTGACGGATGCCGTTGATCCGCACGCCGTCCAGCATATCCGCGCCGCCGTCCGTGCCGCAGAGGGTGGTGATGGCCTCACGGGGATCCATCATATTCAGCGCCCAGCTGGATTCCAGCACGATGGTGGCGCCGTTTTCCATGACGATGAAGCCGAAGGCGCTGTCCTCCACGGTCAGCTCGCCGCTCTTCCAGTTGCCCCAGATATTGCCGGTGGGGAATTTCTCGCCCAGCTTGTGATACACGGTGCCGACGCAATACTTCGGCGCATAGTTATTCATGCACCAGAGGGTCAGATCCAGCGCGTGGGTGCCGATGTCGATCAGCGGACCGCCGCCCTGCTCGTACTCGTTCATGAACACGCCCCAGGTAGGAACCGCTCTGCGGCGGATGGCCGTCGCCTTGGCGTAGTAGATCTCGCCCAGCGTGCCTTCCTCACATTCCTGCTTGATGAACAGGGAATCCGGGCGCTGCCGGTTCTGGTAGCCGATGGTCAGCTTCTTGCCGGTGCGCTTGGACGCGTCCAGCATCTTCTGTGCCTCCGCGGAGTTGATGGCCATAGGCTTTTCGCACATGACGTGCTTGCCTGCCTCCAGCGCGTCCACGGTGATGAAGCTGTGGGAGCGGTTGGGAGTGAGGACGTGCACCACGTCCACGGTGGGATCCGCAAGGATCTCCTTGTAGTCCGTCGTGACCTTCGCGTCCGGCGTGCCGTAGTTCTTGGCCGCCGCCTGCGCTTTGGAGAGGTTCAGATCGCAGAACCAGACCATTTCCGCCAGATCCGCGCACTTCTTGAGCGCCGGCAGATGCTTGCCGTTTGCAATGCCGCCGCAGCCGATGATGCCGATTTTCAGTTTTTTCTCCATGACAAAGTGCCTCCTTAACGATTGTTTGTCAATCCCGGTAGTATTTATAGTAAGCGAGGATGGTTCGTTCCTTGCCCACGATCTGGTCGAAGCCGGAAAGCGTCGCGCCTTCCAGCGAAAGAAATTCCCACGCGTGCAGTTCCGACGAGGTGACCCGGAAAAGCGTCTTTTCGCCGCTGATGACGCTGAAATTCCCTTCAAAATTGCTCAGGATCCCGCCCTTGGCGATGACCCGCTCCACGCCGTTTTCCTCCCGTTCGAGGATGTAGCGCAGCGTCCGCCCGTCCAGCTTTTCCGCCATCCAGAGGCGGAATTCCGGACTGTCCGTATTGCGGGGCGGTTTTTCCTTCTTCTTTTTACCGAACATTTACTCGTTTTCCTCCCTGCGCCCGTTTTGCAGATCCTGTTCCGTCTCTTTTGCCAGATAGATCGGGCGGCGCTTGGTTTCCAGATAGGTCTTGGACAGGTAGCCGCCGAGGATGCCGATGGAAAGCTCCAGCACACCGCCGACGAACAGGACCACACACATGAGAGACGCCCAGCCGAAGGCCGAGGAGACCCCCAGCAACGCACGGATGACGATCACCAGGATCCCCACAAAGGAGACAAAGCAGAACAGAATTCCCATCACAGAGGCAAACGCCAGCGGCGCCGTGGAAAAGGCGATGATACATTCCAGCGAATATTTAAACAACTTCCAGAAGGAAAATTTGGTCTTTCCTGCGGAACGCTCGATGTTTTCGTAGGAGATCCACTCCGTGCGGAAGCCCACCCATTCGAAGATGCCTTTGGAAAAGCGGTTGTACTCGCACAGGGAAAGGATGGAATCCGCCATCCGGCGGGTCATGAGCCGGTAATCCCGGGCAGCCGGGATCAGGCGCACGTCGGAAATACGGTTGATCATCCGGTAGAACAGGTTGGCGAAGAAGCTGCGGATGGGCGGCTCCCCTTTCCGGGAGCTGCGGCGGGTGCCGACGCTGTCCACCTCGCTGTCCTTTTCCAGAATCGCCATCATCTCCGGCAGCAGCGCGGGCGGATCCTGTAAGTCCGCGTCCATATAGACCACGTAGTCCCCGCGGGAGGCCTGCAAAGCTGCGTACATGGCTGCCTCCTTGCCGAAATTGCGGGTGAAAGAGACGTACCGGAAGCGCGCGTCCTCCGACGCGATGGAACGGATCACGGAAAGGGTCTTGTCCTTGGAGCCGTCGTCCACGAAGATCACTTCGAACGCGTAGGCGGACATCTGCTCCATCACGCGGCAGATCTCCGCGCGGAACAGCGGCAGAGACTCCTCCTCGTTATAGCAGGGGACCATCACGCTGATGAGCGCCTTCCCTGTGTTCGATTCCGTCATGTTCACTCCCCCCTCTCTCGCGCATTTTCCTTGTTCAATAGTACCATATCTGCCTTTTTTTGTCAACCGGTTTTGAGAGGTTTTTCCGAAAAGAATCGCAAAAACGATTGACAAATTGTCCCCTGTATGTTAGAATGTCCTTAAGATTATCTCCCATGGGACCGAAAGGGATCGTTATGACGAATTTCAGTGCGCTTGCGACGGAAGGCAGGAACCTGAACGCCGCAAATATCGACAAAATGAACGCGTTGGAGATCGCCCAATGCATCAACCGGGAGGACCAAACCGTCGCCCTTGCGGTGGAGAAGTGTCTGCCCCAGGTGGCGGAAGGCATCGAGCTGTTCGCCGCGGCTATGCAGGCGGGCGGACGGGTCTTCTACTGCGGCGCGGGAACCTCCGGGCGGCTGGGCGTAGTGGACGCTTCCGAGATCCCGCCGACCTACGGTCTTACGGATCGGGTCATCGGTCTGATGGCGGGCGGATACAGCGCCATCGTCCACCCCTCCGAGGATGCGGAGGACGATGAGACCAGCCTTTCCACCGTCCTGCGGGAGGAATACGCCTTTGGGAAAAACGATCTGCTGATCGCCATCTCCGCCAGCGGCTCCGCCGCCTGCGTCAAGGGGGCGCTGCGGTACGCGCGGGAATGTGGGGCGAAAACCGCCTGCATCTCCTGCAACCGCAACAGCGATCTGATCCCGCTTTCCGATCTGGCGATCATCGCGGAGGTCGGTCCGGAGGTCATCAGCGGCTCCACCCGCATGAAGGCGGGGACGGCGCAGAAGATGATCCTCAATATGCTCTCCACCGGCGGCATGGTGCGCTACGGACGGGTACGGGGCAATTACATGGCGTACATGGTCCCTTCCAACCGCAAACTGGTGGACCGGGCGGTGCGTATGATCTGCCAGAAAACCGGCTGCACCCCGGAACGGGCGGAAGCGGAGCTCAAAAAGGCGAACAACGTCATCGCGGCCGCCATGGACGCCATCGAAAACGAGAAGGAATAAGAAAAAAAGACATAGATTGCAACAATCAAGAAAAGGAGTTTCTATCATGAAAGCAAAACGCACCCTTTCCGCATTGCTCACCCTGCTGATGCTGGTTTCGGTCTTTGCGTCCCTGCCCATGACCGCGAACGCCGCGGACACCACCACCGGGCCCATGACGCTGGCTTACACCAACCCTGCCATCACCGTGGACGTGGGCACAGAGGTTGACCTGACCAAGGTCAGCGTGCAGGTCGACAAAACGACCACGCTTGACGCCAAGGACATCACGTGGACGAAGGACGGCGCCACCGTCACCAAATTCACGCCCGATAAGAAGGGCGTTACGAAGCTGGTCGCCAAAGCCGGTTCTACCACGAAAAACGTCTATGTCGTGGCGAAGAACGCGGACGAGAAAGAATACGTTCTGTATGAGAACGATTTCTCTACGGACAATCTGGCTGCCGACGGCTGGACCGTGCTGAACAACGCCACCGTGACCGTCTCCGGCGGCCAGCTGCACTTGGGGGCAAGAACCGTTTCGCAGTCCCGTCTGATCCTGCCGGCTTGGCTGGGTGATTTCGGCGACTACGCCGTCACCATGAATGCCAGCCAGACGGATATCGCCAACGACTCCCGTTGGAGCGCCATCATGTTCCACATGAACAACAACGGCAGCTACAACGAATGGCGCCACATCACCGTGCGCGCAAAGACCGGCTCGCAGACCGTCGAATTCTCCGGGCAGTACAAGGGCACCTGGAATTATCCCTACGAGAAATCGGCCGACGATCTGCGGGTCAACTACACCGGGCTTGACATGACCACCGGGCTCCACACCCTCACCCTCAACCTCTTCGGAGACACCGCGGCTTATTCCATTGACGGAGAGCAGATCCTCTACGTGGATAAGATGTCCGCGCTGAAGGAAAAGAACAACAACATTTATCCGGAAACCAAGGGTCTGCTGGGTCTGTACGCCTGCGAAGGCGTTCTGAACGTGGATTCCATCAAGGTCACCGTGATGGAGCAGGCGCCGGAACAGGTCATTCCCGATACGAAGCTGATCGACACCTCCGCCAACCGTTCGGACAGCAACATCACCAGCTACGTCTCCAATCAGGCGTATGCCAAGGATGAGGCGACCTTCGACAAGCTCATCGCCGCCGACAAGCATCCCGTGGCCATCCTGCTGAACGTTGCAAGCGACGTCACCGCCGAGAAGTTCGAGAAATACCTCACGGATTGCAAGAACAACGGCATCATCCCCGAGTTCCGTCTCACCACCAAGGCGCAGGTGGACGCTATGAACCAGGCGATGAACAAGACCGGCGTTCAGGATGTGCTGGTCGTTTCCACCGACGTGGAAGTGGTCAAGTACGCCCGCGCGCTGAAGCCCGCCGTCATCCGCGGCGCGCTGGAGTTCACGGAAAAGAGCATGACCGAAGCGGAACTTTTCGCTGCTTATCAGAAGACTTGCAGCGCGAACACCCAGACCATGATCATTCCCTACGAACTGGCGACCAAAGAGAACGTCCTCGTGCTGCAAAACTTCCAGATGGCAGTCTGGGCTTACAGCACCGGCGTTGACACCGCTACCGAATACGCGTGGCTGCTGGCCTCCGGCGCGAACGCAGTCGTCTCCGACAACTGGGAAGGCGTCGCGGATGCGCAGAATACCATCTTCACCGCAAGCAACTCCCTGACCCGCACCCCGGTCTACACCGCGCACAGAGGCTACTGGGTGAAGGGTGCGCCGGAAAACTCCATGTCCGCTTACATCGCCGCTTACGAAAGCGGTGTGGACTGCATCGAGACCGACGTCTACATCACCAAGGACGGCCGCGTGGTCATTCTCCATGACGGCACGCTGGACCGCACCACCGACGCTCCCAAGAATCTCGGCAGCGTTGAAAACATGACGCTGGCACAGATCCAGCAGTACCACCTCCGCAAGGGCTCCGGCGGCTCCACCGCCGTCACCGACGAAGTCATGCCCACCCTCGACGATATGCTGGACTACTTCAAAGGCAAAGACGTGAAGATCTTCTGCGAGCTGAAGTCCTACAACGCGAAACTCCCGCCGGCAGTGGCAGCGCTCGTGAAGAAGTACGGCATGGAAGATCAAGTGGTCTTCATCAGCTTCAGCGACTCGCAGCTCCGCAGCATCAAGCAAGAGATGAACACCGCAGGCAACTACCTGAACATCTCCGCTGCCGCCGCGACGGATCCCATCGACGTGCTCAACGGCTACTACAACATGCAGACCGCGGCGCTCAACTGCAACTCCGTCCTCGGCCCGAGCTACGGCAACATCAACGCGGAATACATCCGCGACGGCGCTGACCGCGGCATGACCTACTGGACCTGGACCTATGAGTCCGGCGTCCGTTCGAAGGTCGCCCAGATGTTCCTGGACGGCATGAACGGTCTGACCACCAACGACACGCCCTACCTCAAGACCACGGTCAAGACCATCAACGCCGTGAATACGCTCTACGCGGAAACCGGCAACAAGCTGTCCCTGACCGTCCGGTCCAAGACCTACGACAAGACCGTCGCGGACATCTCCGGCGAGGTCAAGATCATCGCGCTGGACAACGACGGCGTGGTCACCATCAATTCCGACGGCACCGTCACCGCCAAGAAGAACGGCGTTGCCACCGTCCTCGCTTCCTATGAGACCAAGCTGCCCAGCGGCATCAAGTACACGCTGTACACCCAGCCCATCACCATCAAGGTTGGTCCCATCGAAGAACTGACCTTCAATGACGACACCTATACCAAGGATGGCGACCACGTGCTGGGCGTGACGGAAAAGGTCACGGTGGAAACCCTCCGCGCTGCCATCGCCAACCAGGCGAAGGCCAAGATCTACGATCAGACCGGCAAGGAAGTCACCAGCAACACCAAGCTCATCGGTCACGGCTACACCATCGAGTACAACGGCAAAAAGACCACCATCGTCGTGCTGGGCGACATCAACAGCAACGGTCAGGTCGACGCGCTGGACTATGCGTTCATCAAGCGGCACTACCTGGAAAGCTACAAGCTCAACGCCCTGCAGCTGAAGGCAGCGAACGTCACGTCCGCTGACGACGCAAGAGGCAGAGACGGCGTGGGCACCCTGGATTACGCGCTTGTCAAGCGTCATTGCCTGGGAACCTTCAACATCTACGGTTAAGCGCACAACCGGGTTACGAACATCCAACGTCTTAAGGGGAGGGCGTCCGTCGGGCGCCCTCTTTCCGTACAAACCACAAAAAAGGGGGTCGCTCCTATCACAATGTTACGCAAACGGTTGCTTTCCCTTGCGCTTTCCATTTCGCTGGCATTGCCGCTTCTGCTCGCGCTGCCGCTCTGCGTCTCTGCGGGGACGGCTTCGAAAACGACCGTTTCCGCGGTCGTAAAAACCGATGAGATCCTGTACACCGGGTCCGCGTCCGACGCCTTCCGCGTCGCCGTCAACCTGTCGACGGGCAAGAACGAGCCGGGGCTCGCCTCCTACGTGGTGACGGTGCGCTGGGATCCGAACGCGCTGGAACTGGTCACTTCCCCGAGCTCCTACGAGGGGACGGGCTGTTATTTTACCGATGCGTTTTCGGACGGATGGAAGATGATCCCGAACGGCAGCTTCACGCTGGTCAACACCGAGGAAGTTTCCAAAGGAAAGATCACCGTCACCTCCGGCAGCGCGAACAACCGCTCCGGTTCGGACGGCACGCTGTTTGTCCTGTGCTTCCGCCCGAAAAAAGGCGGTGTGACCACCGAGATCACGGTGACGCCCGGGTCATCGAACGTAGCGCCCGGCGCCGCGTTCTCCTCCGCCTCCGGCAAGTTCACGAACGTCGAGACGGAAGGCAGCAAGCTCTCGCTGCGTCTGCTCTCTGCCGCGGCAAAACGCGGGGATGTGGACGCCAACGGCAAGATCAATGCGCTGGACTACCTGATGGTGAAGCGGCACGTACTGGGCACCTTCACGATGAACGCCGCGCAGCAGCTTCTGGCGGACATCAACCGCGACGGCAAGATCAACGCGCTGGACTATGCGTTCATCAAGCGGCACGTGATGGGCACCTATCAGATCCCCTGATCGCCGCAAAAACACCGGCGGAGAGGCTCTGCCCCCGCCGGGCACGAAAGGAATTCAGACCATGAAACTGCACCTGCATAAAAAGGCCTGCCTCCTGCTTGCGCTGGCGATGCTTTTCATCCTGCTCTGCGCGGGATGCAGTGACGACGCTCCCACGGAAAACGGAAGCAACGCCACGGAAAGCAGCCGTCCCACGGGGAACACCTCCGGGCAGGAGGAAACATCCGAACCGCCGAGCGACAGCTTTGTCGAGACCGACGAGTTTCAAGGGCAGACGGTCCGGGTCTTTACCGCCGCGTTCAACGACGCGTACGTCACCGAGATCGGCAACAACGCCGAGAACGAGGCCTGCCCCATCGCTTTGAGCGAAGCGATCGTCAACCGCACGCAGTTGGTGGAGGATGCTTACGGCATCACCATCGAGGAGACCATCGAGATCGACCCGAAGCGCTACGGCGGCAGCTTTCTCACCGCCGTCCGTGGGTTTATCACCGCCGGCACCTTCGATTACGACATTTACTACCCCTGCCTGCTGGACGCCGGCACCATGGCCTCCGAAGGACTGCTGCTGAACCTCAAGGACGCCCCCGGGATCCGCATCGAGAACTCCTGGTGGGACCAGATCATCATTCAGGACACTTCCATCGGCGGGCGCACCTATTACCTCACCGGCGACATCGGCCTGCGGGCGAAAAACGCCGCCGGCTTCATCTATTTCAACAAGAATTTGTTCAACCAGCACGGGATCCCCTATCCCTACCAGACCGTTCGGGATATGAAGTGGACCATCGACGAGGTCCTGGAAATCATCTCCACGGCGAGCATCAGCCAGGATCTGGACAGCGACGGCGTGATCACTTATCACGATATGTACGGCTGGGGCGGGCAGAACGGCGATATGCACAACCTGTTCTACTCCTCCGGCGAACGCATCGCCAAATCCGACGAGCAGAACAATCTTTCCATCACCGTGTATAACGACCGCAGCTCCCGCGTGGTGGAAAAGATCGTCTCCCTGATGCAGGACGACGCGGAATACGTTCTGGGCGACGATTTCTTCAACGAATCCTCCACTCCCATGGTCATGCTGGAGGACACCTTCAAAGCGGATCGCTGCCTGTTCTACTCCGGCAATACGGAGACGGCGCTCCGTCTGGGAGACATGGAGGGGGATTTCGGCATCCTTCCCATGCCCATGTACGATACCACGCAGGGACAGTACTACACCATGATCGGCGGCTGGTCTTCCAACGCCTACTGCATCCCCTACGGGCTGGACGACGAGCAATCCTACCGCGCGCAGGTCATCCTGGACGCGCTGGGCGCCTATTCGGTGGATACCGTCGCCAAAACCTACTACGACGTGGTCCTGCAATTCCAGAAGCTGCGCTCCGACGACGACGTGGAGATGCTGAAGCTCATCTTCAGCTGCGCCGGCACCGATCTGGGGCACATCTACTCCATCGGCGGGATCCCCGCCATGCTGACCGCACAGGCCTCCGCAGTTCCCGGGCAGTTCACCTCCAGCTATCAAGCGCTGGAGAGCGCCGCGGAAGCGGCACTGGAGGATCTGATCCATACCTTCGAACAGTTGGATCACTGACATTCCATAGCAAAAAGCCGGAAATCGCACACATTTTTGCGATTTCCGGCTTCTTTTTTACGCTTGTTATTTCTTCTTCCCCGCGCGGTTCCCCACCGCGTTCAGCAGACACACCCCGAGGATGAGGATCCCGATCACAAGAAAGATGGCAAACATCCCTTTCCCGAGAACCGGCAGGGAGTTGACAAAGGATTCCGGATGAAATTCCATACGATGACCTCCTTTAATGAAGCATGAGGCTGAGAATCACGCCGCCGGCAATGACGGACGCGATCTGCCCGGAAACGTTGACGCCGATGGAGTGCATCAGCAGGAAGTTCTGCGGATCCTCCTTCAACCCCATCTTGTGGACGATCCGCCCGGACATGGGAAACGCGGAGATGCCCGCCGCGCCGATCATGGGGTTGATCTTCTTTTTGAGGAACAGGTTGAGGAATTTGGCGAACAGCACGCCGCCCGCCGTATCAAAGATGAAGGCGAACAGGCCGAGTCCGAGGATCAGCAGGGTTTGCGGCGCCAGAAAACGGTCCGCCTGCATCTGCGTCGCGATGGAGATGCCCAGCACCAGCGTCACAAGGTTCGCCAGAACCTTTTGTGCCGTCTCCGAAAGGGCGTTGAGCACGCCGCACTCCCGGATCAGATTGCCGAACATCAGGAAGAACACCAGAGACGCCGCGGACGGGGCCACCAGCGCCGTCAGCAGGAAGATGAAGATGGGGAACAGGATGCGGGTCCGTTTGGAGACCTGCTTTTCCTGATAGGGCATCCGGATCAGCCGCTCCTTGCGGGTGGTCAGCAGCTTGATGATGGGCGGCTGGATGATGGGCACCAGCGCCATATAGGAGTAGGCCGCGACCACGATGGCGCCGAGGATGTCGCTCCCCGGGACGAGGGTCTGGGCGACGAAGATCGAGGTCGGTCCGTCCGCTGCGCCGATGACGGCGATGGAGGCGGCGGAAAGCTCGTCAAAAAACATGGACGCGGTGCAGAAGGTGAAGAAAATCCCGAATTGCGCCGCCGCGCCGAACAGCATCAGCTTCGGGTTGGACAGCAGCGGTCCGAAGTCGATCATCGCGCCGATCCCGATGAACAGCAGCAGCGGGAACAGCTCGTTGGCGATCCCGGCGTTATACAGCGTCGTCAGCGCCTCATACGGCGAGGGGAGCGTTTCGCTCACCCACGGGATGTTCACCAGCAATGTTCCGAAGCCCAGCGGCAGCAGCAGCGTCGGCTCCATGTCCCTTGCGACGGCGAGATAGATCAAAAGTCCGCCGATGGCGTACATCACCAAGTGCTGCCAGGTGAGCTGCTGGACGGTTTCGTACAGAAACTCCATTTGGCTTTTTAACCTCCGATTTACAACGGCGTTGAGAAGACGGTTTACGAATTACGGCAATCCACAAGGGAGACGGACGTCACGCCGGGGAGCGTGCGGATGGCAGCGACCAAACGCTGCTGCGCGGCGGAGACGCTGATCTCATAGATGATCTCGGCGGACCGGTCGTTCTGCACCAGAGAGGAGAGCCGGCGGCGGATATGGCTTTCCGCCAGCAGTTTTTCCACGGTTGCCGCGGTGTTTCCCGCCTCGGTACGGATGACCAGCAGGTACGAGCGCGACCCGTTCTTCGTCAGGCGCACCGCCAACACGGCGACCAGCCCGATGAACAGGCAGCCGATGATGGTGATGAGGTAAAAACCGGCGCCGGATGTAATGCCCGCGGCGACGCACCAGAACATGAACGCCGTGTCCGAGGATTCCTTGATGGCGGTGCGGAACCGAACGATGGAAAGCGCACCCACCATCCCCAGCGACAGCGCCAGATTGGAGGTGATGGTCAGCACGATCATGGCGCTGATGGCGGTCACCAGCAGCAGCGTGATCTCATACCCGCGGCTGGAGGCGATCCCCCGCATGGTCAGGCGGTAGATAAACAGGATAAAGAGCGCGGCAAACAGCGCCATCAGCAGCGAAATCACCACGCGTGCGGCGCTGATGTCCGTCTGGAACCCATCCCAAACACTTTTTTTGATCGCGTCTACAAAACTCATTTGACATCCGTTCCTTTCTATCCTTCGTCAATGCCACACCTCGCGGCAAAGCGCATATTTGGAAACCGAAAGCTGCATCCCGCCGCAGACGGCACTGATCTTCCGTATGAAGGAGGGGAGGTATTCCCCGTATTTGACCTCCATCACCACCGTGTTCAGCGGCAGCGCGGGAATTCCCGCCCCGGAAGCGTCGAACAGGTGATCGACGGAAGGCGGCAATGCTTCCACATGGGTGTCGAAGGTCAGCCTTGCGTCCGTTTCGGGATAGACGAAGGCGTCCCGCCGGTAGCGGACGATGATCGACGGAAGCAGTCCCCGAGAGCGCATATCCGTCGCCAGAACCAGTTTGCGCCCGGTAAACTGCTGCAGCTCCGCCGCAGGGTCGGAAAGCAAGGGGATCTCCTCCCTGCCCAGCACCGCGCTGTGCTTTTCCGTCATGATCCCGCGCTTGACCTTGCGCTCCAGCCGGATGAACCCGGCATTGGCGTCATAGGTGCGGACGCGGTACTTTGTATGCACCCGAACGCCGTCCAGCTTTTCGTCCAGCGCGCTGTCCCGGCGGTCGTCATAATACAGCGACGTGATCAGATAACTGCCGTTCGGCGCGTTTTCGTCCGGCTGCATCGCCGCTTCCGCCCGATTGCGCAGCAAAACGTACTGCCGGTAGTCGATCAGGAATTTTTCCTCATGCCTTGTCGCCACACGACCGCTCCTTTCCGCTCCTTTTTTGGGAACCCTTGTCAAACCGCAAATCCGTACTGCCGCATTTCCGCGTCCGACAGGGAAAAATAGGCCTTGATCATCGGGAGCAGCCTGTCCGGGCGCTCCTGGGCGAAGGTGCGCAGATTGTTCACGTGCCGCTGCCAGTCGGCGTAGGAATGGTCCCACTTTTCGCAGTCCCGCTGCATTTCCGGCTGAATGGCCCGTTCATACGCGTCGATGGCCGCCACCACCCGCTCCGGCGCCCAGACATTTTCCATCTGCCAGGCAAACCGGCGCAGGAACTTGTCCCGGAACTCCCGATTGCGCAGAAGCCCGTTGATTAGCGCGGTGGAAAACCGGTTCATGGAGCCGGTACCCGCCGGATTGAGGTGTGCCGCGACGGTGTTGTGGGTATAGGTGGTGAAGGATTGATCCACGTCGTAGTAGATCCACGTCCACTTTCCCCCGTCCGTGCGGAAGAATTTGATGTTTCCGTTATCGGTGTTGGCGATATAGATCTCCGCAACGATATAGTCGATATACTCGTCGATGTCGATCTGCGAAGCCACGTAGGCGTACGCCTCCGCTTCGGAGAGGTTGTGGTTTCGCACGTAGCGGATGAGCTCCTGATAATTCTCGCTGCTGGTCCCGTTGGCGCGGGACAGCTCCACCTCGTCGGGAGAGACGTTGTAGTTCCCCGCGATATAGTTTTCGTTGATCTTTTCCCGGATATAGTAGACGCCCCAGAATTCCCCGTTGAGGTAAAGCACCACCGGGCGGTTTTTCTGCACCGCCACATCCGTTTTGGAGGCGAGCAGCCCGGTCAGCAGCGGATCTTTCATCCGCGCCTTCGGAAAATCCTGACCGGTGTTGCGGAAGAGAAACGCCTCGTACACATCCAGCCCCTCCTCCCCGAACAGCGGGTAGCGCAGACTGGAATTGCCGTATTCCGAGCGGAAAAAGCAGGAAAAAGACTTCATCGCCAGCGCACGGGAATACGCGCCGAAGATGCGGATGCCGCAGGGGGAGGAAAATCCCCCTCCGTCCGTTTCGAACAGGGAGACCGTCGCTTCCTTTTCCCACTGCTGCCAGTAATTGGCGCCCACGTGGGGGAATTCCGCCTCGGCGCCCGGTCCTTCCACATAGATGCCCTTGTAGTAGTCCCACAGGTTTTCCGGCGTGGTGATCAGAGACGCCACCGGCAGGGAATGTCCCTCGTTCAGCAGATAGGTCAGATCCACCACCCGGCTGGGGGTCTTCCCCGGTTCGCAGCAGATGGCGCGGATGACCGTGGTTTTGCTTATGCGGATACTTCCGTTGTACACCGCGGATTGGGTGGTGGGCACCGAGCAATCCAGCGTGTAGTAGATGGTTCCCTCCCCGGAAAGGAAGACCTCCAGCGAGGTGACGTCATTGTAAACCCCCTGCGCCGTTTTTGCCACGGGAGCCGCGGAAAGCACCGCCGCCCCGCCGTTGGCCTTGCCGGGAGACACCTCGGAAAGCGCCGCAAAGGCGGTCTCCCCTTCCGGTCGCCCGTAGGAGACGTTGGCGGGCAAAGAAGGGATCACGGCGTAGTCTATTACGGTCCCCTCATGGGTCAGGTACAGCCGATCCCCGCCGGAGGAAAGCCCGAAGGGCAGGATGGGATAGCCGGGAAGCAGATTGGTGGGATCCTTGCTCAAAAAGACCACGTAATATTCGCCGGGCTGCAACGTCTGCGCGGGCAGCGCGCCCCTGCGAAGCTCGTCCGGGTCGTCGGACAGGTACCAGCCGGAAAGATCCACCGGCGCGTCCGAGCCGTTGTACAGCTCCACCCAGTCGCAGCAGGTGGCGTAGGGTCCCCGGAGGGATTCCGTATTGCTCGCGAGGATCTCGGAGATCTGCAAGCCGGAAGGAGCGGACAGGGCAAGGAAGCGACGTCTCCCCTCCGCGGTGTTCTCATACCCCATGGAGACTTCGCCGGAACGGTAAAAGACCTCCCCGTCTCCGTCCTCCTGCCGCAGCAGGGAACAGCCGTCCCCCGCGGAAGCGCAGGTCACCGGCTCGCTGTAACGGAAGTCAGGCCCGATCAGGCGCACCGTCTCCCCGAAGGAGAGTCCGAAGCCCGTGTGCCATGCCTCGCTCTGCCGGTCGCAGAACAGGACGACGCACTCCCCCGGTTCCAGCACGCGGGAAGGAAGGGCGTACTTCATCGGATCCTCGCCGTCGGTCAGATACCAGCCCGCCGTGTCCACCGGGCTTCCCGAGCGGTTGTAAATCTCCACCGCGTCGCAGAACCTCCCGTTGTAGGGCGTTCCGTCGCCGGAAAACAGGATCTCATTGATGACAAGGGGGGACGAGGGATTCATGCGGCTTTCCAGAAACGCCAGTTCCCCGTTTTTATCGTTGGGGAAGCCGAGGGAAACCTCGCTTTCCACGTATGCACCGTCGATGAGGGAAAGGGAGCGGTTCTCCGGCATGGCGGGAACGGGAACGGAGACGTATTTCCCGCTGGGCGCGGTCAGGACCGCGGTTTCCCCCTCGGAAAAGCCGAACTTCACACACACCTGCGAAGCGTCCGCCGCGGCGCTGTCGCAAAAGACCAGCAGATAGCCGTCTGCGGGCAGGGAGACCGCGGGCAGCTCGCCGCGGAATCGGTTCTCCTGCCGGTCGGAAAGGAAGTATCCCCCCAGCGAAACCGGCTGATCCGTCACGTTGTGCAGCTCGATCACGTCGCAAAACCGTCCGTTTGCATCCGGCAGCACGCCCCGGTTGCTGACCAGCAGCTCGCTGATCACCACAGCGGGGTTATCGTCCGGCTCTCCCGTGGTGAACGCCAGATAGCCGGCGTCCGTGTTGGGGAAGCCCGGCGTGGCGCGGTCGGTCAGCTCGTACCCGTTGCCGTTCCAGGACATGACCTGATCCGCCTCCATGGAGACCGTCGTCACCTGCGCCGCCACCGTTCCGTCGCGGTTGCACAGCGTCACGGTCTCTCCGCCGGAGGAGGAGAGGGAGAAGCCGGTGGTCTCCCGGCTGATAAAGATCAACTGGTACGCGCCTGCCGCGATGGGCATATCCCCGAAGGGTTCGGAGGTGGTTTTCCCGTCGGAAAGGGTGAAGCCCCGGAGGTTGCACGCCTCCCCGCGGTTATACACCTCGATATAATCCATATATTTGCCGTCATGCTCCAGAATGGAGCTGTTTTTGGCGCAAAGCTCCGTGATCAGGAGATCCACGTCTTCCGCTTCCCCCTCGACGACTTCCGTCACACTGCGGAACCGGTCGAGAAACAACCCGAGCGCCACCGCGGCGAACAGACAGGCTGCCAGAAGCAGGGCGATCCCCGTCTCCCGGTGTTTCATCCTGCGCACGCGCATCCCCTCCTTTCTTGATCGCATATCACGAGCATTGTATTATAGCATACGCCTCCGCAAAATTCAACCGTTTTTTGCCAAATGGCGCGTAAAAAATATGTAAAATACAAAAAATCGGCAAGACCGCGCAGGGGTTCTCCCCACAGTTTTGCCGATTTCTTTTGTTCTCATGCGGTCATTCCGCTGTGATATGTCCGTCGTCGTCGATGCGGATCCCCGGCTGGTATCCGGCGAGGTGATCCAGGATCTCCCGTCCCAGCGGGGTGCCCAGCTCGTAAGAGGTGACGCAGCCGGTCTGCATCCCCGGCAGGAAGTAGAAGGTCTCCTCCCCGTCCGGGGCGAGGTCGAACTTCACAAGACCGGTCTCGATGTCGTAATGGTCAAACCAGAAGTTGCCCAGATTGTAGAAGATCGCCTTTCCCTTGTAGAATTCGATCCCCTGCAGCTGGTGCGCGTGGGTGCCGATGAGCAAGTCCGCGCCCGCGTCGATATACGCGTGGGAGGTGGTCTTCTGCACCTCTTCCAGCACGTCCGTATGCTCCGTCCCCCAGTGAACGAACAGGACCACGTAATCGCTGTTCGCCTTCGCTTCGGCGATCACCTCCAAAAGCCGCTCGGGGTCGTAGCAGCGGAACACCCCGGAGGAGTCCTCCCCCGCTTCCGGCGTGAGGATGTGCTTTTCCGCCCGCGTGGCGGAGACGAAGGCGATCTTGCGCCCGTCCACCAGATAGTAGAAGGGGCGCTGCGCCTCCTCGGCATTTCTCCCGCCCCCGGCGTAGTCGATCCCATGCGCCGTCAGGGCGTCCAGCGTATCCAGAAACGCGTCCTCCCCGAAATCGTAGGCGTGATTGTTGGCGAGGGTCACGAAATCCACCCCCAACTCTTGGTAAAGCGCCGTATGTACGGGATCTGCGCGGAAGGTGTACGCCTTCCCCGCCATGGGCGCGCCGCGGCGGGAGATGGTGAACTCGTTGTTGAGCATCGCCAGATCCGCGTCCCGCATCACCTTTGCCCATTCCGGGTCGATGCAGTCGGTCAGACCGTGCTCCGTGGTTTTGAGGTGCTGCATCACCACGT
This sequence comes from Oscillospiraceae bacterium, assembly GCA_022508745.1. GTDB lineage: Bacteria > Bacillota > Clostridia > Oscillospirales > CAG-382 > Coliplasma. The sequence continues at coordinate 33,124 of JAFLUP010000005.1, forward strand.
AGTTGTCCGCAAAGCAGATGTCCCCGCCGAAGGTCATGACCGTGGTCTTTTCCTGCCCTCTCTCCCCGAGGCTCATCAGCCGGACGTTTTCCAGCTTTTCCGGCTCCTTTGCATACAGCGACCGCAGGACGTGCAGCGTGTTGCCGGTCAGCGACCGCCACAGACCGTCCGTATAGAATTCCTGCGCCGCCAGTTCCTCCAGCGTCCCCCGCCCGAAGCGTTCCCCTACGAAATGCAGGAATCCTTCGTCCACATCGGAGGGCAGGACGTCCCCGGAGGTTTCCAGGATCAACGCGGCGAGATCTGCCGTGGGCGTCGGATCCTCCGACGGGTCCGGCTCGCTGCTTTCCGGCAAGGAGCCCTCTTGCGAGGAGGGCGCTTCCGATAGGGAGCTGCTTTCCGGCGAGGGAGTGCCGAAGAGCGGCGAAGAAGGAGAAGAAGCGCATTGTGCGCAGAGCAGCACCGCCAGACACAGCGCAAACGCCAGACAAATCCTTTTCATAGCCGTTTCCTTTCCCTGTTTCACTTCACTCGCAGAGCGCGAGTCGCGTTCAGCACCGCAAGCACCAGCACGCCCACGTCCGCGAAGGCCGCCAGCGTCATATCGCTGTTGCTCCCCAGTGAGGTCATGATGATCTCCGCGATCAATACCCCCACCTTGACTGCCAGGGAGAACACCACGTTCTCCCGCACGATCCGCAGGGTCCGGCGGGAAGCGCGGATGGCGGTGGTCACTTTGGAGGGCTTGTCGTCCATCAAAACGATGTCCGCCGCCTCGATGGCAGCGTCCGAGCCCAGCGCGCCCATGGCGATGCCCACGTCCGCGCGGGAAAGCACCGGCGCATCGTTGATCCCGTCCCCCACGAAAGCGAGGGCGGAGGAGGCGGGCTTGCTTTGCAGCAGCGCTTCCACCTTCATGACCTTATCCGCCGGTAGCAGGTCGCAGTGAACCTCGTCCACCCCCAGTCGAGCGGCGACGTCCTCCCCTACCGACGCATGGTCCCCCGTGAGGATCACCGTCTTGCGGGGGCGCAGGAGGCGGATGGTCTCCGCCGCGTCCGGCTTCAGTTCGTCGCAGATCTCCACGTGCCCCGCATAAACGCCGTTCACCGCCACGTGCACCAGCGTGCCGCGATGCTCCGCATGGCAGCACTCCGTGGGAACGATCTTGTGATCCAGCATCAGCCGCTCGTTGCCCACCAGCACGGTTTTCCCGTCGATGACCGCCCGGACGCCCCGCCCGGCGATCTCCTCCACGGAAGCCACCTTTGTACGGTCGATCTCCTTCTTATACGCCTGTTTCAGGGAGAGGGAGATGGGGTGGTCGGAATAACATTCCGCCGCCGCCGCGAGGTAGAGCAGCTCCTCTTCCGCCATGCGGTCGGGATGCACCACCGTGACGGTGAAGCGCCCGCTGGTGAGGGTGCCGGTCTTGTCGAACACCACCGTCTGCACCTTCGCCAGCTCCTCCAGCCGGTTGGCGCCCTTGACCAGGATGCCCTCCCGGGCGGCGCCGCCGATGCCGGCGAAGAAGGTCAGCGGGACGGAGATGACCAGCGCACAGGGGCAGGAGACCACAAGGCAGGTCAGCGCCAGTCGGATCCATTTCGGGAAATCCCCGAGGAAAACCGGCGGGACCACCGCCAGCAGCAGTGCCAGAAGCACCACGGCGGGGGTATAATACTTGGCAAACCGGGTGATAAAGCCCTCGCTCTTCGCCTTCGCGGAGGAGGCGTTCTCCACCAGATCCAGAATCTTCGCCACCGTGGATTCCCCGTAGGGTTTGGTCACGCGGGCCTTCAGTGCGCCGCTCATGTTGACGCAGCCGGAGATCAGCTCGCTGCCCGCCGCGACGCCGCGGGGCAGGGATTCTCCGGTCAGTGCGGCGGTGTCCAGATTGCTGCTTCCCTCGATGACGACGCCGTCCAGCGGAACCTTTTCCCCGGGCTTGACCAGAATGATCTCCCCGATCTGCACGTCACCGGGATCCACCCGAAGCAGCTCGCCGTCCCGTTCCACATTGGCATAATCCGGGCGGATGTCCATCAGGTCGCTGACCGAACGGCGGGAACGCCGCACGGCGATGGCCTGCAGCAGTTCCCCGATCTGGAAGAACAGCATGACCTCCACCGCTTCCGGGTATTCCCCGACGGCGATGGCGCCCAGCGTAGCGATGCACATGAGGAAATTTTCGTCAAAGATCCGCCCGTGGCAGATGTTCCGCGCCGCTTTCCGCAGCACGTCGTACCCCACGATCAGGTAAGGCACCAGATGGACGGGCAGCGCGATGTACCACGCCCATTCCTCGCTGACGCCGGTCAGCTCCAGCACCAGCAAGGGAACGAACAGCACGGCGGCAATGACGATCCGAAGCAGCATTTTCCGCTGCTTTTTGCTCAAAAGTTGCATAGAAATCCCTTATTTCAACAGAATGGTGCAGTCCGGCTCGATGGATTTGCAGATCTTCACGGCTTCCTTCAGGATGGCTTCAAAGCGATCGTCGTCCGCTTCGATGGTCAGCTTTTGCGCGATATAGCTCACCGTCGCGTCCTTCACGCCGTCGATCTTGCGGATGCCCGCCTCCATTTTTGCGGCGCAGTTGGCGCAGTCCAGATCTTCCAGTTCGAATGTCTTTTTCATAATCATACCTTTTCCTTTCTTTACATTTGTGACGTTTTTCTTTTCGTATTGAACTTATTGTTCTCTGATGTGTTCCAGCCCCATTTGGAGCAGCATCCGCACGTGCTCGTCCGCGAGGGAGTAAAAGACGGTTTTCCCCTCCCGGCGGGAACGGATCAGCCGCCCCTGCCGCAGGATGCGCAGCTGGTGGGAGACCGCCGAATCCGTCATGGAAAGGATGCGTGCGATGTCGTAGACGCACAGCTCCGCGCCGCAGAGCAGCGTCAGGATGCCCAAACGGGTCCCGTCGCCGAACAGTTTGTAAAGTTCCGCCAGCGCGATCATGGTCTGCCCGTCCGGCAGCGCGTCCCGCACCGTCTTTGCCTGTTCCCCGCTGATGCGCAGATATGCCGTCACTTCCATGTCCTGTCTCCCTTCTAAACGATTGAGCAATTGTTCATGTGTTGCATTTTATCACAGGAGTTGCGGTTTGTCAAGGGGATTTGCAAAAAAATTCAGAATTTTCAGCGTTTCCCCCCGCAGCGTTTGCAAGTAGTTGTCCGCCTCCGCCCGGGAATGAAACGTAATCCATTCCTTTTCCGCATACGTTTTCCGCAGCGCAAGGATCTTCGGTCTGCCTTTTTCGGACGTTGCAAACTCCGTTACGAACTGCAAAAACGCCGGATCTTCCTCGGTTTCCACCCAAGGCATATCCTCCCGCGGCTGTCCCATGCGGGAGCGGACGCCTTCGATACAAACTGCAATGGGGTAATCCAGAAAGAACACCGTGTCGCAATGTTGCAGCCGGAGCTCCATGGTGGAATTGTAATTCCCGTCGATGATCCAGGCGTCCTTTTGCAGAACCTCCCGCAGCCGCCGGCGGAATTCCTCCTTCGGAACGGTGGTTTTGTCCGCGTTCCAGCCCAGCAGATCCAGATGATACACCGGCAGCCCCGTGATCTCTCCGAGCGCGCGGGCAAAGGTGCTTTTTCCGCTCCCCGGGCAGCCGATGACGATGACTTTTTGCACGGGAGCCCTCCTTTCGGTCAGAAAAGGAGAGGTGACCCTCTCCCTTTCAAACAAGTTTTGTGTGTGAACGCAGTGCGTTGCGACGAAAGCGTTAGCGTGCAGCCGCAATGATGGTGGTGAAGTCCGGTGCTTTGAGTGCGGCGCCGCCGATCAGACCGCCATCCACGTTGACCTTGCCCAGCAGCTCGGCGCAGTTCTTCGCGTTCATGGAACCGCCGTACTGGATGGTGGTGGCTTCCGCGACCGCTTCGCTGTACAGGGACGCGAGGGTAGCGCGGATCTCGCCGCAGACCTCGTCCGCCTGCTCCGCCGTTGCGGTTTTGCCGGTGCCGATGGCCCAGACCGGCTCATAGGCGATGATGATGTTCTCCATCTGCTCCGCCGTGATGTCCGCCAGGTCGATCTTCACCTGCATGGAGATGATCTCGGAGGTGATGCCCTGCTCGCGCTGCTCCAGCAGCTCGCCCACGCAGAGGATGACCTTCAGACCCGCTTCCAGCGCGGCTTTCACCCGCTTGTTAACGGTCAGGTCGGTCTCCCCGAAGTACTGACGGCGCTCGGAGTGCCCGATGATGACGTATTCCACGCCGCAGGCGACCAGCATATCGGCGGAAATTTCGCCGGTGTATGCGCCGCTCTTCTCCCAGTGGCAGTTCTCCGCGCCGATCTTGAGGAACGTGCCCTTCGCCGCTTTCACGGCCGCGTCGATGTCCACATAGGGGACGCAGGCGACCACGGTGACGCCGCTGTTGTCCGCGCCTGCGTTCTCCGCAAGGATCGCCTCGATCAGTTCGGTCGCCTCCGCGGGAGTCTTGTTCATTTTCCAGTTGCCGGCGATGATCGCCTTACGAGTCGCTTTATTCATGGGAAATTCCTTCTTTCTCTTTTATTTGTCCGTCATTGCGGCGATACCGGGCAACTCGATGCCCTCCAGGTATTCCAGCGAAGCGCCGCCGCCGGTGGAGATGTGGCTCATCTTGTCGCCGAAGCCCAGCGTGTTGACCGCCGCAGCGGAGTCGCCGCCGCCGATGATGGTGGTCGCGTCGGTTTCCGCCATGGCTTTCGCGATTGCGATGGTGCCTTCCGCGAGGATCGGGTTCTCAAACACGCCCATCGGACCGTTCCAGACCACCGTCTTTGCGGTTCTGACTGCCTCTGCGAACAGCTCGCGGGTCTTGGGGCCGATGTCCAGACCCATCATGTCCGCCGGGATGGCGTCGGAGGGGACGACCACCGTCTCGATGGGAGCGTCGATGGGGTTCGGGAAGGACGCGGCGCAGACCGTATCCACGGGGAGCAGCAGCTTCACGCCGTTCTCCTCCGCTTTTTTCAGCATTTCGCGGCAGTAGTCCAGCTTTTCGTCGTCCACCAGCGAGGTACCGATGGTGTGTCCCTGCGCCTTGAGGAAGGTGTACGCCATGCCGCCGCCGATGATGAGGGTGTCCGCCTTGGTCAGCAGGTTGGCGATGACGTTGAGCTTATCCGCCACCTTTGCGCCGCCGAGGATGCAGACGAAGGGACGAACCGGGTTGTTGACCGCGTCGCCCAGGAACTTGACTTCTTTTGCCATCAGGTAGCCGTTGGCGGATTCCTCCACGAAGGAAGCCACGCCCACGGTGGAGCAATGTGCGCGGTGCGCCGCGCCGAAGGCGTCGTTGACGAACAGATCCGCAAGGGACGCCAGTTCTTTGGAGAAAGTCTCCACGTTTTTCGTCTCTTCCGCGCGATAGCGGGTATTTTGCAGCAGAACCACGTCGCCGTCCTTCATTGCGGCAACGGCAGCCTTGGCGTTATCGCCCACGACGGTGTCGTCAGCGGCGAACACCACGTTCTTTGCCAGCTTCTCGCTCAACCGCTCTGCGACGGGGGCAAGGGAGTATTCCGGCAGCGGAGCGCCCTTCGGCTTGCCCATATGGGAGCAGAGGATGACCTTCGCGTTCTGCTCGATCAGATACTTGATGGTCGGCAGGGCGGCGACGATACGGGTCTCGTCGGTGATGACGCCGTTTTTGATCGGAACATTGAAATCACAGCGGACAAGCACCCGCTTGCCGGCGACCCGCAGATCCTCTACGGTTTTCTTAACATTCATGTTTTCATTTCTCCTTTTTCTGTTGTCTGTTTTGCACCCTCATTGTAGCACAACGCCCCGCGTTCGTCAAGTGGCTAAGCGGGAAATCCCGCCGCAAATTGGGAGAAATTTTCTCAAGAGAACTTCTCCTGTGCGTAAGCGCGGAAGGCGTCCAGATTGTTCCGCAGGATGGTGGTGAACCGCACGTCGTCCAGCAGTACATCCGCGAGCATCCCCGAGGAAAGGTTCCGCACGGAGCTTTCCTGCGTGCCGTATACCCAGCCGAAATCGAACACTGCGCTCCCCAGGATGGTTTCCAGCATACAGGTCTGGTCATTATCCAGCGAATACAGGGTGATGTAGGTCTGGATCTCCGCTTCCTGCAGCAGTGCGCCGCCGGCGGCACAGAGGGCGGTGAGCCCCAATCCGCTGCGGGAGGCGCTGGTGGTCTGCGCAGGGACGGAAAGCACGTTCCCGGTCACGGCGATGGGGCAGCGGTAGCCGGTCTGCTCCGCGTCCCCTTTGGGAAGGGGCAGGATCCCGTATTCCCGGGAGGCTTTGGTATAGAAGTTCTTGATCTCCTCCAGCTCCGCAAACAGGAAGCCCAGCCGCCCGTCGGAGAAGGCCACGGCGGCTTTCCCGCCGTCCTGCGGATAGCGGCAGGCGCTGTTATACAGGGCGCGGATGGGCTGGATCCACTCGGACAGCGCGTCCGCGTCGTCCGTCACGAAATCCACCGTCCCGCCGTCCTTCCGCGGGAACAGTGCGTCGTCCGTCCCGCACCACAGCAGGTAGGGGAGCAGTTCGGTGTTGTCCCGCGAGGAGTAGCCGAACACGTCGGTATCCAGATCGTAGCTGGTTTTATTCATCACGGAGGCGGCCACCGCTTCCGCGTAGCGTCGGAAGGTCGCCATGGTCCAGTTGCCCGCGATGACCTCCTTTTCCGGCAGGGGAAGCCCGGTGTTCCGCACCAGCTCCCGGTCGTAAAAGAGGACATAGGTGTGGTCGTAGCTCTGCGCCGACGGATCGGGAAGCAGGTACAGCCCGCTGCCCGCCTGCAGCGCCCGCGCCGCGTCCGCGTTGTAGCAGGCTTCCTCCGGGGAAAAGAAGGGCAGTCGGCTCAAATCCTGCAAAAGTCCCTCCGACCAGAGTGCGGCGCTGGTCTCGGCGGAATAGCAGAGCAGATCCCCCACGGGGGTCCCGGACACCTGCGCCTCCCGCAGGGTCTCCAGAATCTCCTCTTCCGCCACCGTGCGAACCTCCACCTGCATCCCGTAGGAGGAGGCGATCAGCTCGTTGCGGTTTTTCAGCGCCCCGCGCACGGAGCCGGCGGCTTCCTCGTCCCCTTGGATGGTTTTCGCGTCCGGCGCCAGGACGGTCAGCGTATCCCCGCGGAACTCATCCGTCTGCGGCAGGGATTCCGCGATCTCCTCCAAACGCTGGGACGTGGTTTCCTTTGAGACGTCCGGCGGCAACGCCACGTTGGCGCAGCCCACCGTCCATAGAAGAACCGCAAGCAATCCCGCTCCTATCCATTTTTTCATAGTCGTAGATGTTCCTTTCTCGGAGCCAATAGTTCCGCAAATTAAACCTATTTGCGATTAGTAAGCAACAATTTATAGATCATTTTTCGTTTCACGTGAAACATCACGAAAGGTCTATCGTTCCCTCCATGTATTTCTGCCATGTTTCCGAATATCTGTCCCCGAATGTGACGCTTGTGATTTTCGAGTAGGGAATTTCAATATCCTCCAGCCAATTTCCGTCCGCATCGAACGGAGCGATCACAACCGATGTCTTTTTCGGTTTCTTGACTGTCCCGATGCAATAGAACGCTTCCCCGGCTTCGAATTTTTCGTTTTGGACAATCACGAAGCGGCCCAACGGCAGCAAGGACGCAAAAGCAGATTGCCAAGACGACAAATTTACATCCGGCTTCTCCACATTGCGGAGCAATCCGTTTTTCTCGTTGATTTTTACGCACAAGTCATCTTTTATCTCTATCTTCTTCAGATCCGAGATTTTTCGAATTTGAAATCCGTCGAGAATAAAATCATCTTCTTCGACGCCAAGCATCAACGTATCCGAATGTCCCAAAACATAGAAATACCAATAGTTTTCGTCATAGGAGAAATAGCATCTGCAAAGATCGTATGTTCCCGTCGCATTATGCAGACGGTTCAATTTTTCCGCCTTTTTCATTATTTATCACACAACTCCATTCTTTCCAGCAGCGCCACCGTTTCCACGTGTCCCGTGGAAGGGAACATATCAAAGGGAATCGCCGTGACGACGTGATAGCACACGTCGTTCTGCGGATCGCACAGGGACGCGCAATTGGCGGCGAGGGTGGCGGGGTTACAGGAAATATACACGATCCGCTCCGGCGCGGCGGTCAGCAGCGTGGAGATCACCTCCGGCGAAAGTCCTTTGCGGGGCGGATCCACCACGATCACGTCCGGCTTGCCGAACACTTCCGTGCAGCGCTGCACGCCGAGGGAGGCGTCCCCGCAGACAAACTGCGTGTTTTCCGCCGTTCTGCCGTTGTCCGAGGCGTTTTTTCGAGCGTTTTCCACCGCTTCCGGCACCACTTCCACGCCGAACAGCTTCTGCTCGTCGTTCACCATGGTGAGCCCGACGGTTCCGGCGCCGCAATAGAGATCCAGCAGCACCCCGTTTTCCGGCACTGCCGCCAATTCCGCCGCTTTGCGGTACAGCTCCTCCGCACAAGCGGCATTGACCTGATAAAACGCCGTCGGAGAAAGGGAAAACCGCTTGCCGCAGAGATGATCCCGCAGGGTCGGCTCTCCCACCAGACAGCGTGTCTCCCTGCCGAGGATGGTATTTCCCGCCTCCGGGTTCAGGTTCAGCGAAACGCCGATCACCTCCGGGAACGCCCGGAGCAGCGCCTGCGCCATGAATTCCGCCTGCGGGAAGGGCTTTGCCGCCACCATGCAGACAGAAACCTCCCCGGCACGATTCTTCCGCATCATCAGATGGCGCAAAACGCCGGTTCCGCGCTTCTCGTTCCAGACCGGGACGTGCTGCTCGACAATTTGTTTCACGTGAAACATGGCGATTCTCGCGAAGATCCCATCCTGAAGCGGGCAATCTGTATGCTCCACCACGGCATGGGAGTGCCGCGCATAGTAGCCGAACGCCGCGCGACCCGGTTCCGGCTCACAAAGGGGATAGACCACCTTGTTGCGGTAGCGCTCCTCATTGACGGAAACGGTGGGTTCCACCGGCACATCCAGATGCCCGATCCGCTGAAAGGCGTTGACCACCAGTTCCCGTTGGATGTCATGCTCCGCTTCCCGCCGCAAATGCCGAAAGACGCATCCGCCGCAGCGCTGATAGACCGGGCAGCCCGGATCCTTTCGAACCTGCGAGGGGCGCAGCAGCTCCTCCGGGCGACCGATGGCGTAGGTTTTCGTCTCCTTGATGATCCGCACCTGCACACGGTCGCCGGGGGCGGTCAGCGGCACAAAGACCACCATGCCGTCCTCCAGCCTGCCCACGCCGTTCCCGTCCGGGTTGATCCCCGTGATCTCCACGGAGAAGAGCTTGTTTTTTCGACCGGATTCCCGTTCTTTTGCGCTCGCGCTCACGTTGTCCTCCTGTTGGGATCCGCCAAAGTCCCGCTCTGCTTTTTCTTCTTGCGGGTCTCAAAGTAATTGAGGGGACGGGTGACCCGTTCCAGCAGCGGGGAGAGCAGACTCACCACCAAGACCGCCGCCAACGCGCCCTCTCCGCCGAAGGTGTCCCGGAAGAACACGGTCAAAACGCCGGCGATCCCACCGAAGAGCAGTTTTCCGCCCGGGGTGCGCGGCAGCGTCGCCGGGTCGTTCATGGCGAAGATGGCCACCAGCGTGATCCCGCCGGACAGCAGATACAGCCACGCGTAATTCAGCATTTCCGCGTCGTCCGGCGCAAACGCCATGGAAAGCACCAGGATCACCAGCGCGTAAGAGCCGGTGGCGGAAAGGGAAAGCAGCTTGCGCACCAGCAGCCAGACGCCTCCCAGCAGCAGGCAGGCGACCCCCACCGCGCCGATGGCGCCGGAGGCGAAGCCGTACAGCTGCGGGACGGTGCCGTCCTCATACAGCCTCCCGCCCTGCAGGATGCCCAGCGGCGTGCGCACCCGGTAATACTCCACCAGCGCAGGATCCAACTCGATCTGAAACGCCGGGAAATAGGCAAAGGGCGGGGTGTAGCGCCCCATATACTGCGGATACAGCAGATGCAGCAGCACCGCCGCAAAAATCGAGGAATTGAACAGCCGATGTCCGAAATACCGGTAGAACGCCCGGCAGACAACCACCGGCAGCGCCGCAAGCGCACAGAACCACAGCGGGACCGTCACCGGGAACCAGAAGGCGGTCAGAACGCCGGTGAGGAACGCAAAGGGGGACAGCGCATCCTTCACGGGGTTCCGGCAGATGAATTTCTGCACCGGAAAATCGAGAATCGCGCAGCATAAACCGCACAAAATCATCAGCACCGCGGCGCGTCCTCCATACAGATACACGCCCCATGCCGCCGCCGGGAGCAGCGCGATCAAGAGATCCAGCCCCAAAGCGGTTTTATTTCGCGGGGAACGAATAAACATAGAAATCTCCTTTCCCTTTCCTGCTTCCCGTTCAGACGTTTGCCGGCGGCTTCCGGTGCTTTACGATCTGTTCCCGGAGCGGAAGCGCCGCCGGGCAGACGAAATCGCAGCAGCCGCAATCGAAGCAGACGGACGCCAGCGCCTTGACGGAACGGTAGTTCCGCTCCCGCAGGATGCGGAAGGGCTGCAAGCGCATGGGACATACCTCCGCGCACCGCCCGCAGGAAATGCAGTGCCCCGGCCTCCGTTTCACCGGCAGGGAGGAAAACACGCACTCCGTGCTTCCGTCGAGAATCCCTTCCGCCGCTTCTCCGTGCAGGGGAGAGCCCAAGCGGGTCACATACGCGCCGCCCTTGAATTTGCAAACCTGCAGCAGGAAGCGCCACGGCGTGCCGAAGGGCGTTTTCACCACCAGATCCTTCCCGAAACCGTCCCCCGCGGCGGTCAGCCAGCGGGCGGTCTGGGGTTCCCCCGTCAGCAGGGCGCGGTAGAGCGCCTCCGCCGTCTGCGCGCGGACAATGAAGATCCCTTCGTCCTGTGCGCTTTTGCCGCGGGGCAGCCGTCTGGCGTAGATGGCTTCGTACAGCGTTTCCTCCCACAGGGGGAATTTTGCCTCCACCTCCCCCAGAACCACAAGGGACGGATCGTTGATCAGCGCGCGGAACACGTCCGCCTGCTTGCGCTGCATCCGATCGACGATGAGCAGGATCTTGGTGGCGCCCAGCAGCTGCAGCAGCACCTTCGCGCCGTTGAGAACCTCCCCCGGCGCGCGGAGCGCCGCCCGACAGCCGGTGAGGGACCAGCCGTCCGCGTCCGTCAGGTCGATCACCACCCGACGGGTCTCCGTCCGGTGTGCCTTTTGCACCCGCCGCCAGAGCCAATCGCCGGAATAGATGTCCCAGATCCCCAGCGTTTTCGTCGCTTCCAGCAGCTCCTCGCGGCTCATGTCCGCCAGCCGGTTCTGTTCCGGCGGACGCGCCTGCAAACACGTCGTATCCGCCTCCGCTCCGGCGGAAACGATCTTCGCATAATGGGAGGAGCGGTTCTCAAACACCCCCGCGAAGGTCCCGGGGATGGACGCATAGATGGGCGTCCCGTCCGAAAGGGTCGCAAGCAGCGTTCCCGCCTGCACGGGCTCGTCCTCCCGACAGGCGAGGGTATAGCTCTCCCCGTCCAGACGGAGATAGACCTCCTCCAACTCCGCCGGGGTCACCGTATGCGGATGCGCCACGATGCGGACGCTCTCCTGCTCGGTCGCACGCGCGGGGAGGAAGATCCCTCCCGGATATCTCAATACCATCCCATGGTCCTCCAATCTTGTCCGGCTGTGTACCTTTCCATCTTTCCATTATAGCAGGGTATTCCCCGTAATGCAAGTAAAACTTTTGTCAGAAGTATATTGAAAAAAAGAACAAAATCGAGTATAATAGAAGAAAATCCGAAAATCCCGCGCAAGAAACGGAGGGAAACGCCTTGGAGCTTGATGAAAAACAGATCCGCACCCAAGCGAAAATTTTTATTCTGTACATCCTCGGCAACATCGACGAGCCGGTGGAGTTCTCCACCGTCAACGATATGATCCTGCAGGACGGGCTGGTGGGCTATTTCGATTTCGCCCCCGCCTTCAGCGAACTGCTGGAACAGGGGCAGCTCGCGCTGGCCGCCCGCACCCCGGAAGGGGAGCCGCTGTACACCATCACCCCCCAGGGAAGAGCCGTTCTGGAGACCTACGAGCAGGAATTGCTCTCCGACGACAAGGACCGCGCCATCCGCCACGCCCTGCGGGTGCTCGCCCAAAAGCGGGACGGCATCCGGCAGACCAGCCGCTTGACCGAATCCGGCAACGGCTGGACCGTGACCTGCACCATCGAGGACAAGCAAAAGGTCCTGTTTGAAACCTCCGTTTTCTTAAGCGATCATCCCCTCGCCGAGCGGCTGCGCAACAACTTTGACGACCGCGCCGACATCATCTACCGAGGGGTCCTCGCCCTCCTTTCCGGAGACGTGGACTTTATCTTCGATGCGTAGGCGGGAGGACATGGCGGAGGTGATCCGCCGGCTGGAAGCCTATTACCCGGACGCGCACTGCGCGTTGGAGGCGGGGGAGGACGCCTTCCGCCTGCTGGTCATGGCGATCCTTTCCGCCCAATGCACGGACGCAAGGGTGAATCTGGTCTCCGGTCCGCTGTTTGCACGCTTCCCGGACGCGCCCTCCATGGCGAAAGGCAGCGTCGAGGAGCTCGAGGAACTCATCCGCACCTGCGGGCTGTACCACAGCAAGGCAAAGAACCTGCACCTCACCGCCATCCGTCTGACCGAAGTCTACGGCGGGGAAGTCCCCTCCGAAATGGAGGAGCTGCTCACGCTGGCGGGCGTAGGGCGCAAGGTGGCGAACCTGATCCGCGGGGACGTGTTCGGGCTGGGCGGCATCGTGGCGGACACCCACTGCATCCGCATCAGCAACCTGCTGGGGTTCGTTTCCACCACCGATCCGCGCAAGGTGGAGTTTGCGCTGGACGAGCTGGTCCCGAAGGAGAAGCAAAGCGATTTCTGCCACCGGCTGGTGCAGTACGGGCGGGATGTGTGCATCGCCCGGCGCCCCCAATGCGACGTCTGCGTCCTGCGGAACCTGTGCGACCACGGAAAGAAACAGGAGGGAACCCCTTGAACCTGCAAATCACCGCTTACCAAAAACTGCTCTCCCACGTGCGGCGCGCCGTGGACGATTACGACATGATCCTGCCCGGAGACCGCATCGCCGTAGGGGTTTCCGGCGGCAAGGACAGCCTCGCGCTGCTGGCGGCACTCGCCGGGCTGCGGCGGTTCTACCCCATCCCCTTTGAGGTTCTGCCCATCCATCTGCGCATGGGCTTCCCCGGGGAGGACTCCGCCAACATCCGCGAACTGTGCGATACCCTCGCCCTGCCGCTGTTGGAGGTTCCGACAGACATCTATACCGTGGTATTTGACATCCGCAAGGAGAAAAATCCCTGCTCCCTGTGCGCCAACCTGCGCCGGGGCATCCTATACAGCACCGCGAAGGCGGAAGGCTGCCGCACCGTGGCGCTGGGGCACCATTTCGACGACGCGGTGGAGACCCTGCTGATGAATCTGTTCCACGAAGGGCGCATCGGCTGTTTTTCCCCGGTGACGACGCTGGATCGGGTGGGGATCACCATGATCCGCCCGCTGCTGTACGTGAAGGAGCGGGATCTGCGGGGCTTTGTCTCCGCCGCAGGCATCCGCCCCTCTCCCAAGCTCTGCCCCGCGGACGGCGCCACCGTGCGGGAGGAAACCAAACAATTCCTCGCCGAAGCGGAGCGCAAGGATCCGGGGCTGAAGGACCGGCTGTTCGGCGCCATGGAACGCGCAGGACTTGACGGCTTTTCCGTCCATCCCCGCGCCCGCAAGGGCTGAAACCAACCGTTTAACCGTCACAAAGAAAGGATTTTTATATGATCACGACCAAACAACGCGCATACCTACGCTCCCTCGCGGCGGAAACCGCTCCCGTCACCCAAGTGGGCAAAAACGGCGTCACGGAACCGCTGATCAAGACGTTGTCCGACGCGCTGGAAGCCCACGAGCTGATCAAGCTGTCCGTGCTGGAAACCTGTCCCACCACCCCGCGGGAGGTTTCCGACGCGCTCTGCGCCGCCCTCTCCTGCGATCCGGTACAGGTGATCGGGCGCAAGGTTTCCCTCTACCGCCCGGCTTCCGACCCGGACAAGCGGAAAATCCAACTGAAATAAGGAGGGTCCCGCCATGAAACTGCTGATCCTGAACGGACCGAACATCAACCTGCTGGGTCTGCGCGAGCCGGACATTTACGGAAAAAAGACCTACGAGGAGCTGCTGACCTTTGTAAAAAAAGCCTGCGCGGACGCGGGCGTTTCCTGTGAATGTTATCAATCCAACCACGAAGGGGCGCTTGTGGACAAGATCCAAGCCGCCTACGGGGTGTTCGACGGGATCGTGTTCAATCCCGCCGCGTATACCCACACCAGCGTCGCCATCCATGACGCGCTGCTGGCCGTGGGCATCCCCACGGTGGAGGTGCATCTGACGGACACCCAATCCCGGGAGGAGTACCGCAAGATCAACTACATCACGCCCTGCTGCAAGGCGACTTTTCAGGGAATGGGCTTTGAAAGTTATGCCCGCGCCATCCGATATCTCGCAGACGGCGCGGACACATAGTCCGTCGCAACGAACGAAGCGCGTTGCAACAGGATTATAAATGGTATCTGGACTCCAGATCATCCAGCTTTTGCTGGAGATCATGGAGTTCTTTTTTGTGCTTTAACATCTTCCGGGTGGGGAAGGTCCCCAGCGCGGCAAAGACGACGCCGATGGCAATGCAGACGAGCACCGCAACCGTTCGGGATGACCCTTCCAGATCCGTCCATTTGGTGGATACGTAAATGGCAGCGATGATCACCACCGCCATGCAGAGCAGATAGTGCGTATCCATCCACACCTTCGAAAGCCTCGCCTTTTTATCTGCCTTCAGCGCCTGCTCCCGGATGCGCAGGTATTCCTCCCGCGCCCGTTCTTTTTCCGATGCCATGGGTTAGCTTTCCTCCTCCGAAACGGGTTCTTCCGCGGATTCCTCCGCTGTTTCTTCCGCCACTGCCGCGGTCACGTCAAAGCTGACCACCTTCGCGCCGCCGGTGAGCCGCATGGCGATCACGCCGCCCGCGGAACGTCCGTAGACCGGAACCTCGCCCACCGCTGTGCGCACGATGGTGCCGCCGTCGGTGATCATCATTAAGTCGTCGGTTTCCTGCACCAGCGCAACGCCGGCGAGCAGACCCGTACGGGCGCTGACCGCGTGACAGCGGACGCCGCTTCCGTACCGGCGCTGCACCGGGAACTCCCCGCAGGCGCTCCGTTTGGCAAAGCCGCCCTCGGTGACGGTCAACACCTGATAGGTTTCGTCGTTTGCGCCGTTCGGAATGACACAGGCGCCCACCAGATAGTCCCCCTTGCGCAGGGAGATGGCGCCCACGCCACGCGCCTGACGACCCATGCAGCGGGCGTCCTCCTCATGGAAGCGGATGCTGGCGCCCTGCCGCGTGGCGCAGAGGATATGGTCGTTGCCGCTGGTCTTTGCCACGGTCAGCAGCGCGTCCCCTTCGTCCAGCCGGATGGCGAACAACCCGCTCTGCCGGCGGGAACGGTACTCCGTCAGCTCCACGCGCTTGACGACGCCGTTGCGGGTCAGGAACACCAGATATTCCCCTTCGTTGAAGGCGCGGATGGAGATGCCCGCCGTGATCTGTTCGCCCGGATCCAGTTGCAGCAGGTTGATCAGATTCGTTCCCTTCGCGGCACGCCCCGCCTCCGGGATCTCATAGCATTTCTTGACATACATCCGCCCCATGTTGGAGAACAGCAGCAGCGAATCGTGGCTGTATGCCACAAACACGCTGCGGACATAGTCCTCCTCCTTGGTTCCCATGGCGGTGACGCCCTTGCCGCCGCGCCGCTGTGCGGCGTAGGTGGTGGCAGGCAGCCGCTTGATGTACCCGTCGTTGGTGACGGTGACCACGCAATCCTGCTTTTCGATCAGATCCTCGATGAGGATCTCGTTTTCCACCTCGACGATCTCCGTGCGGCGGTCGTCGCCGTACTTGGTCGCCACTTCCTCCAGATCTTCCTTGATGATGGCGGTGATGCGGCTTTCGTCCGCGAGGATCTCCTTGAGATCCTTGATCCGCGCGTAGAGCGCTTCCAGACGTTCCTCGATCTTCTGCCGCTCCAGCCCGCTGAGACGGCCCAGCGGCATCTCCACGATGGCCTGCGCCTGGATGTCCGAAAGGGCGAACCGATCCATCAAATTCTGCTTCGCATCCGCGATGCTGGCGGAGGAACGGATGATCCGGATCACCTCGTCGATGTTGTCGATGGCGATCTTATAGCCTTCGTAGATGTGCGCTTCCCGCTCCGCCTTCGCCAGCTCGAACTGCGTCCGGCGGGTGATGACATTTTCCCGGTGCTTGATGTAGTGGGTCAAAATCTGCTTGAGGTTCAGCACCTTCGGCTCGCCGTTCACCAGCGCCAGCATATTCACCCCGCAGGTGTCCTCCATCTGGGTGTATTTATACAACAGATTCAGGACGATCTGGGGATTTGCGTCCTTTTTGACCTCGATGACGATCCGCATGCCCTTCCGTCCGGACTCGTTGCGGATATCGCTGATGCCTTCGATCTTTTTGGTCTTGACCAGCTCCACCATCTTTTCCAGCAGCAGCGAGCGGTTGACCTGATAGGGCAGCTCGGTGACGATGATGGCGGTGCGCCCCTTCTTTTCCTCGAAATGCGCCTTGGCGCGCACCTTGATGTGCCCGCGGCCGGTCATGTACGCCTGATAGATCCCCGCGGTGCCGTAGATGGTACCGTAAGTGGGGAAGTCCGGCCCCTTGACGTACTGCATCAGCTCGGGGATGGAACATTCGGGGTTATCGATGAGATACGCGCAGGCGTTGCAGACCTCCCGCATATTGTGGGGCGGGACGTTGGTCGCCATACCCACCGCGATGCCCACGGAGCCGTTCACCAGCAGGTTCGGGAACCGTGCGGGCAGCACTTGGGGCTCGGTGCGGGTGTTATCGAAGTTCGGGTCGAAATCCACCACTTCTTTTTCGATATCCGCCAGCATTTCGTCCGCAATCTTGGACATCCTCGCCTCCGTGTACCGGTAGGCTGCGGGCGGGTCGCCGTCGATGTTACCGAAGTTGCCGTGCCCGTCGATGAGCGTATAGCGCAAAGAGAAGGGCTGCGCCATCCGCACCATCGTATCATAGACCGCAGAGTCGCCGTGGGGATGGTAACGACCCAGCACGTCGCCCACCGTGGTCGCGGACTTGCGATGCGGTTTATCGTAGGTCAGATGATCCTCGTACATCGCGTACAGCACCCGGCGATGGACCGGCTTGAGACCGTCCCTTACGTCCGGCAGCGCACGGGAAACGATGACCGACATGGCGTAGTCGATATACGCGGTCTTGATCTCATCCTCGATGC
>JAFLUP010000050.1 GCA_022508745.1 Oscillospiraceae bacterium
TACAACCTCATCTCCGCGCTGCATAAGTCCATGCGCAATTCCGACCCGGACGCCGCCGTCTACTGGCTGGCGAGGATGCTGGAAGCGGGGGAGGACCCCATCTACATCGCCCGCCGTGTGACCCGCTTTGCCGCGGAGGACGTGGGGCTTGCGGATCCCCGGGCGGTGGAGCTTGCCGTGGCTTGCTTTGAGGCCTGTCGGCTCATCGGTATGCCGGAATGTTCCGTGCATCTGACGGAGGCGGTGGTCTACCTTTCCATGGTACCCAAGTCCAACGCGCTGTATCTGGCGTACGAGACTGCCAAGAAGGACGCCCTGACCCAGCTTGCCGACCCGGTTCCCGCGGTCATCCGCAACGCGCCCACGGCGCTGATGAAGGATCTGGGCTACGGAGAGGGCTACCAGTACGCCCACGACACGGAGGAAAAGCTGACTTCCATGCAATGCCTGCCGGATTCGCTGCTGGGGAAGGCATACTACCGCCCCACCGAGCAGGGCGCGGAAGCGAAATTCAAGACGCGGCTTGCACAGATCAAGGAATGGAAGGAAACGCATCGTTCGTAGGAAACAAATCTCCAAACACCTGTTGCCGTCCCGCCGTGAAGGGACGGCAGCGGGTGTTTTTGTGTGCCGCCGTTTCAGGAAAAGAAAAGCATCGTTTTTTGCCGATTGTATTGCATTTTTTGGAAATGGGTGTATAATGGGATTGTATCAAGACACCGAAGGAGGTCAACTGTCAAATGTCAAAGAGGAACTACGAATGGTCGCTGGACGTCCTGTATAAAGGGTACGACGACCCGAACTTTGCGGAGGATTCCGCCAAACTGGACGAGGCGCTCGCCCGTACCAACCGATTTGCCGAGGAGATTCCCTCTATGCCGCCCCGGGAGGCGCTGCTTGCGTACATTCAGCAGGGGGAGGAAGATCAGCATTTGATCATGCGGCTGTATTCCTACGCCAGCCTGCGGATGTCCGCCAACACGCGGGACACCGAGTCCGCTTCCGTCACCGGCAGGCTCATGGGCAAGCTGGGCTCCACCGCCAAGGCGCGCACGAAGATCGAAAAGTACATCGCGTCTTTGGAAAATCTGGACGAACTGATCGAATCCGAACCGATCCTGAAGGAATACGAATATATGCTCCGCAACCTGCGGGACGCGCAGAAGCATACGCTGAACGACGAATGTGAGGAGATCGCTGCGCTCTATGATATCAGCGGCGGCAGCGCATGGGGGGATCTGCAAAGCTACCTGACCTCCTCCGTCACGGCGGCGTACAGGGGCGAAACGCTCAACCTTTCTTCCGTGCGCAATCTGGCGTACAGCCCGGACGCTTCCGTCCGGAAGGACGCGTATCAGGCGGAGCTTGCCTGCTACGAGAAGATCAAGGATCCCGTGGCGTTCTCCATCAACAGCATCAAATTGCAGGTCATCAACGGCGCAAGACTGCGTGGCTTTGCCTCCCCGCTGGAGCAGGTGTTGTTCCGCTCCCACATGACCCGGGAAACGCTGGACGCCCTGCTGGACGCCATGAAGGAGCATATGGATCTCTTCCGCAGATACCTGCGCATCAAGGCAAAGGCGCTGGGGCATCCCAACGGTCTGCCCTGGTACGATCTGTTCGCTCCCATGGGCTCCTCCGACCGGACCTTCACCGTGGAACAGGCAAAGGAGTACCTTCTGCACATCTTCCGCGGCTTTGACGAAGATCTGGCAAACATGGTTGCTCGCGCCTTCGACGAGGCGTGGATCGACTTCTACCCCCGGGAAGGCAAGGTGGGCGGCGCGTTCTGCGCAGGGCTTGACGGTCTGAAGCAGAGCCGCATCCTGACCAACTTCGACGGCACCCTCTCGGACGTGGTCACGCTTGCCCACGAGCTGGGGCACGCCTTCCACAACCTGAATCTGGAGTCCCATCGACCGCTGAACAACGATTATTCCATGCCCGTGGCGGAGACTGCCTCCACCTTCAACGAGAACGTGGTCATGAACGCCGCCATCGACTCTGCGGCGTCCGACGAGGAAAAGCTCTTCCTCATCGAGAGCCAGCTGCAGGACGTGACCCAGATCATGTGTGACATTTATTCCAGATACCTCTTTGAGACGGCGGTGTTCGCCAGCCGTGAGAGCGATTTCCTGCCCGCCGACAAGCTCTGCGAGCTGATGCTTGATGCCCAGCGGGAGGCATACGGCGACGGGCTGGATCCTAATGCCCTGCACCCCTTCATGTGGGTTTGCAAGAGCCATTATTACTCCTCCGGCAACTCCTTCTATAACTTCCCCTATGCCTTCGGCGGTCTGTTCGCGAGAGGGCTGTACGCCAAGTATGTGGAGCAGGGACAGGCGTTTGTGCCGGTGTACCGCAAGCTGCTCTACACCACCCCCATCGCCACGGTGGAGGACGCCGCCCGGGTCGCCGGCATCGACCTGACGGGCAAGGACTTCTGGACGAACAGCCTGCTTTCCTACAAGAAGAACGTGGACGAGTTCGAACGGCTTGTTAGCGCACTTGCCGGAGCCCGGAAGTAAGCCTATGAACTACCGCAAGGACAAATACGGCAACGACGTATCCCTTCTGGGCTACGGCTGTATGCGCTTCAAGCGCACAGGACCCAAGATCGACCTCGCCAAGGCGGAGAAGGAGATCCTGACCGCCGTGAAGGGCGGCGTGAACTACTTCGACACCGCTTACATCTACCCGGGGAGCGAGGCGGCGCTGGGGGAGATCCTCCGGCGCAACCGGCTGCGGGAGAAGGTCAACATCGCCACCAAATTGCCCCACTACCTCATCAAAACGGAGCAAGACGCGGAGAAATATTTTGCGGAACAGCTAAAACGCCTGCAAACGGACCATGTGGACTACTACCTGATGCATATGCTCACCGACGTGGACACCTGGGAGCGCTTGAAGAAGCTGGGCGTGCCGGAGTGGTTGGAGGAAAAGAAGCGTTCCGGCGCCATCCGGCAGGTGGGCTTTTCCTACCACGGCAGCGCGGAGATGTTCTGCCGTCTGGTGGACGCCTACGATTGGGATTTCTGCATGATCCAGTACAACTACATGGACGAACACTCCCAAGCGGGCAGGCGCGGGCTGACCTACGCAAACAGCAAGGGACTTCCGGTGATGATCATGGAACCCCTGCGGGGCGGACGGCTGGTGAACAACCTCCCGGAGGAGGCAAAACGCATCTTCGCCGGACATTCGGTGCAGCATACGCCGGTGCAGTGGGCGCTTCGCTGGCTGTGGAATCAGCCGGAAGTGACCTGCGTGCTTTCCGGTATGAATTCCGTGGAGATGGTGAAGGACAACGTAAAAACCGCTTCCACTGTGCGTGCCGGGGAGCTGACGGAAGCGGACGAGGCGATGCTGCGGCGGGTGGTGAACGCCGTCAACGCCCGCATGAAGGTGGGCTGCACCGGCTGCGGCTACTGCGTGCCCTGTCCGAAACACGTGGATATTCCCGGCTGCTTTGCCGCGTATAACCGCAGGTACTCCGACGGATGGTTTACTTCCCTCAAGGAGTACTTCATGTGTACCGCTTTGCGGAAGACTTCCTCCGCCGCTTCCAACTGTGTCGGCTGCGGGAAGTGCAAAAAGCACTGCCCCCAGGGGATCGACATCCCCACGGAGCTGGGACACGTGAAGAAAAAGCTGGAAGGACCGCCGTACAAGATCGCAAGGAAAGTGGTGGGCTGGTTCAGAGCCTATTAAAGCCCTGCCGGACGACCGGCTCGACAGGCTTCGGCAAGCAGAGGCCTGTCGGTTTTCCTTTTAGGGGATTTCTCCAAAAGAAAAACGAAAAAAGGGTTTGTATTTGATGTGCAAATGCTGTATACTGTAAGGGACGAATTTTGACGTTTCAGGGGGAAACGTATGGCACAGACGCAAGCGCTCCAACAGAGAAAACCGTCCGGTCATGTCAAAAACATGACCGTGGGGAATCCATACAAGCTGATGATCAGCTTCGCGCTGCCGGTGTTCCTCAGCGAGCTGTTCCAACAGCTCTACAATACCGCGGACGCCTTCATCGTCGGGCAGGTCTTGGGCACCGAATCGCTGGCGGCGGTGTCCTCCTCCGGACCGCTGATCTTTTTGATCGTCAGCTTCTTCACCGGCACCGCCATGGGCGGGGGCGTGGTGATCTCCCGCTATTTCGGCGCGGGGGACGAAACGCGGGTCTCCCGTTCCATCCATACCATTTTAGCGCTTGGGCTTGCCAGCGGTCTGGTGATCACGGTGGTCGGCGTGGCGCTGACGCCCACGCTGCTGGAATGGCTGAACACCGATGCGTCGGTGATGCAGGAAGCCGTCGATTACTTCCGCTACTACTTCATGGGCGGGCTTTCGTTGGTGCTTTACAACATCTGCCGCAGCATCATGAACGCCCTCGGCGACAGCCGCCGTCCGCTGTATTATCTGATCTTTTCCTCCATGCTCAACGTGACGCTGGATCTCCTGTTCCTGGCGGTGTTCCGCTGGGGCGTGTGGGCGGCTGCCCTCGCCACCGTCCTTTCCCAGTCGGCAAGCGTGGTGCTTTGTATGGCGCATCTGCTCAAGAAGGGCAATGTGTTCACCGTGCAGCTGCGCAAGATCCGGTTTCACAAGGAGATGCTGCGGCAGATCCTGCGTTACGGCATGCCGGCGGGCGTGCAGAACTCCGTCATCGCGGTGGCGAACGTGGTGGTGCAGGCGCAGATCAACTCCTTCGGACCCTTCGCCATGGCTGCCTACGGCGTCCACGCGAAGATCGAGGGTTTCGCCTTCCTGCCCATCACCAGCTTCAACATGGCGAGTTCCACCTTTGTGGGGCAGAACTTGGGTGCGCGGCAGTATGACCGGGCAAAGCGGGGAGCAAGGTTCTGTATTCTGACGGCCGTGATCATCGCGGAAGTCATCGGCGTGATCATGTATTTCGCGTCTCCCCACCTCATCGGGCTGTTTGACAAAACGGAGGAAGTGATCCAATACGGCGTGACGCAGGCGCAGACGGTGACGTTGTTCTACTGCCTGCTTGCCTTCTCCCATTCCGTCGCCGCGGTGTGCAGGGGGGCAGGGAAGGCGTTCGTTCCCATGTTTGTGATGCTCTCCGTCTGGTGCGCCGTGCGGATCACGTATATCCTGCTGGTGATGCACTTCTTCGGGGAGATCGCATTTGTCTATTGGGCGTACCCGCTCACCTGGGGGATCAGCTCGGTGATCTATCTGCTCTACTACCTGTTCTCGGATTGGGTACACGGGTTTGAAAAGAAACAAAAAGCAAAAACAAACGGTTGAAACGGCTACGAAAGGATCCCACTGCATATGCTGAAACGCTTCATTCGTTACTATCGTCCCCACAAAAAGCTGCTGGTCATGGATCTGATCGCGTCTCTGCTCATCTCGGTGATCGGCATGGTGTACCCCATCGTGACCCGGAATATGCTGAATATCTATTTCCCGGAGCAGATGTACAACGCCATTGTCATCGCCGGCGTGGTGGTGCTGGTGCTGTATGCGATCCGGATGCTGCTTCGCTACTTCGTGCAGTATTACGGGCACGTGATCGGCGTGCGGATGCAGTCGCAAATGCGGAAGGATCTGTTCGATCACCTGCAAAAACTGCCGTACAGCTTTTACGATAACCACGAGACGGGCCGTATCATGACCCGCATCACCAGCGACCTGTTCGAGGTGTGTGAGCTCGCCCATCACGGGCCGGAGAATCTGCTGATCAGCTCGGTCATGATCCTCTTGTCCTTTACGTATCTGCTCACCATCAACTGGATCCTGACGCTGATCGTCTTTGCCTGCGTGCCCATCCTCGTGGCGGTGACGGTGCATTACCGCAAGGCGATGAACAGCGCCTTTGATGACCGCCGGAAGAGCAACGCCACCATCAACGCCGCTGTGGAAAGCAGCGTGACGGGGATTCGTGTGACCAAGGCGTACACCAACGCCAAGCGGGAAGTGGAAAAGTTCGGCAAGGGCGACGAGGAATTCGTGGACGCTTCCGCAAGGGCGTATCAGGCCATGGCGAAGTTCTTTTCCTCCACGTCTTTCGTGACGGATGTATTCAATGTCATCATTCTCATTGCTGGCGGTCTGTTCCTGTACGCCGGAAAGATCACGGAAGGGGACTACGCCACCTTTATCGTTTCCGTCAACCTGTTTATCAACCCCGTCAACACCCTCATCAACTTCATGGAGCAGTTCCAGAACGGCGTCAGCGGCTTCAAGCGCTTTTTGGAGATCATGGACGAGCAGCCGGAGCAGGAGTCTCCCGACGCCAAGGAGCTTCTGGACGTGCAGGGCGAGATCGAATTCCGGGACGTGACTTACGCGTATGACCCCACGAAGGAGGTCCTTCATCAGATCAACCTGCGGCTGGAGAAAGGGCGCAAGCTGGCGCTTGTCGGTCCCTCCGGCGGCGGAAAAACCACCCTCTGCCATCTGCTTCCCAACTTCTACCGGCTGGAGGAGGGCAACGGCTCCATCCGCATCGACGGGGTGGACATCCGGGAACTGACGCTGGATTCCCTCCGCCGCAACATCGGGATCGTGCAGCAGGACGTGTTCCTGTTCGTGGGCACCATCCGGGAGAACATCCTCTACGGCCGCCCGGACGCCACCGACGAGGAGGTCTACGAAGCGGCACGCCGCGCCAATATCCATGAGTACATCATGACGCTGGAAAACGGCTACGATACGGAGATCGGCGAACGGGGGGTGAAGCTGTCCGGCGGGCAGAAGCAGCGGCTCTCCATCGCCCGTGTGTTCCTGAAGGACCCCGCTATCCTCATTCTGGACGAGGCCACCAGTGCGCTGGACAACACCACCGAGGTGCTCATTCAGCAAGCGCTGGACGAGCTGTGCAAGGGTCGTACCACGCTGGTGGTGGCGCACCGCCTTTCCACCATCCGCAATGCGGATGAGATCGCAGTGGTCATGGAGGGGCGCGTCACCGAACGCGGAACCCACGAAGAATTGATCGCAGCAGGCGGGGTCTACAAGGAACTGTACGCCCTGCAATTCCGTGACAACGATTGGATCGGGGAGGATGTATGAAACGCGCAGCCATGCTATGTATCTGCGGGATGCTGTGCTTGTTTCCCGCCTGCGGCGCCGGCACAGACGCGCCAACGCAGGATCCATCCGGCGAAGAAACGCAGGAATCGTCTGCACCGCAGTCCGCATCATCCGTTCCGGAGGAGGAAACCATGTTGACCGTTACCATTTCCGTGGGGGGGAACGCCTTCACCGCCACCCTGTATGACAATCCCGCCGCAAAGGCGTTTCTGGAGCTGCTTCCGCTGACGCTGGATATGCGCGAGCTGAACGGCAACGAAAAGTATTTCTATCTGGAGCAGACCTTCCCGACGGACGCAAGCAGACCCTCCGGCATCCACGCGGGGGATCTGATGCTGTACGGCAACAACTGTCTGGTGCTGTTCTATGAGAGCTTTTCCACCTCTTACAGCTATACGACCCTCGGGCGCATCGACAACCCGGAAGGGCTGGCGTCCGCACTGGGCAGCGGCGGCGTACAGGTGACATTCCGAAGGGGATAGGACCGGTACCGTCAACGCAAAAAGAAAAAAGAAAGTCCCTTTTCGGGGACTTTTTTGTTTGGCGGAAGCTCCCTTTTGCGACAAACGTGCGACAAAAACGGGACGAAATTGCCGAAGAAACCTGCTATACTGATCCTGTAAGGGAAACAGGAAAGGACGGAGACCCCACATGACAGAACAAAAGCGGGATGCGTTTGTCTTCTACCGCTCCTATTATGAAGCGATGCAGTCCCTGCCCCCGGAGGACAGGCTGACCATCTATGAAGCCATCTTCGCCTACGCGTTGGACGACGAGGAACAGGAAACGGAGGGCGTTCCCGCTGCCGTTTTCATGCTGGTCAAACCCACGCTGGACGCAAGCAAGCGGAAAGCAGCAAGCGGGAAAGCGGGCGGAAAAGCAAGCAAAGCGAAAGCAACCCGCAAGCAAACCGCAAGCAAAGCCCAAGCGATAAAGGATAAAGGACAAGAGACAAGAGAGAAAGGACAAGAGACAAGGGAAGAAGGACAAGAGACACAGGATCCTTCGCCGTCCGCTGCGCAGACGGAGGCAGTGTGTCCCTTCGGGCAGATCCTGGAACGGTATCACGGGATCTGCGTGTCCTTTCCGCGTCTGCGTTCCATAGAGGGAGAGCGGAGGAGGGCTGTCAAGGCCCGATGGAGAACGTATCCGTCATTAGAAACCTTCGAGGAGGTCTTTCGCATGGCGGAGTCGTCCCCCTTCCTGAAAGGGCAAAACGACCGGGGATGGCAGGCGGATTTCGATTGGATGATGAAGGAATCCAACTTCCCGAAGATTTTAGAGGGCAAATACAACGGACGCGCCGTCGGATGCACAGAACGGTGGGATGAATCCTATTTTTCGGATCCGTCGGCGTATGAGAACTTACAACCTTTGTAAACAGACACAGAAAGAAGGGAAACACAAATGGAAAGCGGATTCCAGATCCGATACAGCGAAGAAGAAACCTGTCCGGTGTGCGGGGAGCCCATTCGGTACGGGCTGATCCCTATGGTCGGCAAAGAATTTCGTCTCAACTGCAAGTGCGAGGACGAGCTGCTGAGGAAGGAACAGGCGGCGAGGATCGCCACGGGAGATACCATCATCCGGGAGGAGATGCGCAGGGCGTCCGGCGTCCCGGGGAAGTACCGAAAGGCGCTGCTCTCCGCGGCTGCCCCGGCGAGGGGGCAGGAACAGGCGTGGCAGGTCTGCAAGGACTTCATAGAACGCTTCCGCGCAAACCGCAAGACCGCGGGGATCTACTTTATCGGCGGGGTAGGGAGCGGAAAAACCTTCCTTGCCGCCGCCGTGGCGGGGCAAGTCATGGATGAATGGCACATCCCCGCATGGGAAGCGGAGCGGGTGGCGGACGGCAACCCTCCCCGGTACGCTCCGGTGAAGTTTGCCGGCACGGTGGAGCTGTTGGAACGGCTCAAGCGCAGCTATACCGGCAAGGACGAAGGGGAGAAGGATCTGCTCGAGTCGCTGAAGCGTGCGCCGCTGCTGATTTTGGACGATTTGGGGGCGGAGAAGGTCACGGAATGGTCCCGGGAGCGGTTGTTTGAGATCATCGACTACCGCTACAACGAGGAACTCCCCCTGCTGGTCACCACCAATTTAAAGCCGGAGGTCCTCCGCGCCCAGCTTGGGGAACGGATCTGCGACCGCTTGAAAGAAATGTGCGTGTTTGCGCCCATGAGCGCCGTCAGCCAACGACGGGGATCGCCGTGAGGTGCGGTCAAACGGCGTGCATGGCGGCGAGCACCTCGTTCTTCGTAGGCATACCGCCCTGTGCGCCGGGACGTTCCGTGGAAAGTCCGGCAGCGATATTGGCAAAGCGCAGCGCATCGGCAAAGGCGTATCCTTCAGCAAGGGCATAAGCGAAAGCGCCGTTGAAGGTGTCCCCTGCGCCGGTGGTGTCCACCACATGGGCGGGTCGCGCCGGGATGTGCAGCAGCTTGCCGCGATCGCTGTCCCACGCCATCGCCCCTTGCTCCCCCAGGGTGACGATCAGCTTGCCGCCGTAGAGCTCCAGAAGGGAAGGCAGCGCAGGAATGTGCGGAAACAGCAGCGCCGCTTCGTGTTCGTTGGGGGTGAGGTAGTGGATCTTTTCCTGGATCTTTTCCATGATGCCCTCCGGCATCTCCGCTGCCGGAGCGGGGTTGTAGAGGACGGTTTTTCCCGCCCGATGCCCCAAATCCATGACGGCAGCCACCGTTTCCGGCGGGATCTCGTTTTGCAGCAGCAGGATGTCCGCCTGTAGGATGGCGTCTTGCAGATCGTCCACGTAAGCCGGGGTCACGAAACGGTTGGCGCCCGGCACCACCACGATGCTGTTCTCCCCCGATGCTTCCGCGACGGTGATCATCGCAATACCGCTGGAAACGCCGGGAACGCTGCGGATGTGGGTGGTGTCCACGCCGTTTTGCCGCAGGTTCTCCACCAGTTTTTCCGCGAAGGCGTCCTCTCCCACGCAGCCGAACATGGTCACGTCGCCCCCCAGCCGCGCCGCCGCCACCGCTTGGTTTGCCCCTTTTCCGCCGGGCGCATAGAGGAGTTCAGTGGCAGGGACCGTCTCTCCTCCTGCCGGCAGCCGCTCCGTCCGCGCGGTCAGATCCATGTTGATGGAGCCGATCACCGCGATCTTTTTTCGTTGTTTCATGATGCTTCCGGTCTCCCTTCTTCATGTGTTGCTTCGCAACATGATGTATGCCGCTCGCGCGGCAAATGATGTGTTGCTTCGCAATGTTGCTGCGCAACGTGATGTATGCCGCTCGCGCGGCAAATGATGTGTTGCTTCGCAACATGATGTGATGTGTTCCCTTCGGGAACACATCGTTGCAAAAAGACATCCTTGCGGATGCCTTTTTGCTGGTGATCCATCGGAGACTCGAACTCCGGACCCCCTGATTAAAAGTCAGATGCTCTACCGACTGAGCTAATGGATCGTATGTGATTTACAACAGTACATAGAATACCATAAAACCGCAGGAATGTCAAGTGTTTTTTTCGCTTTTCTCGAAAAAAGAGGGGGAAGTCGGCAGAAACGGCACACAAAAAGACGCACCTTTCGGGTGCGTCTTTGGTGTTATCGGAGGTTCGGATGTTATTTTGCTTTGGAGTTCTCCTGCGCCTCGCTGAAGGCTTCGTCGATCGCCTTGCTGGCTTCCTCCTCATCCGCGTTGATCTTTCTCCAGTCGGAGAGGTTCAGATCCTCCAGATTGAGGCATCCGTAGTAATCCGCTTTGCCGATCTTGCTCAACTTGGAGTTGGCAACGTAGTTGTTGGTGTAGTAGAACAACATGGTGGCAGGGCAGAGGTCGGTGAGCAGTCTTTCCGCTTCGTGCAGCGCGTCTGCGCGTTCGCTTGCCTTTGCCGTGTAGGCGGCGCGGTCGATGATCGCGTCGTAGTCGGCGCTTTCCAGACCCGAGTAGCTTAACGTGCTGCCGAACCCTTCCAGATCGAACGCGACCTTGCGCCCGCTGTACAGCGTGGCGAAGGGTGCGAGGTACGCCAGCGCATCGGTGGAATCCATGACGACGTTGTAGCCGATGATATCAAAGTCGCCTTCCTGCAGCGCCTTCTGGTAATCGGTGTAGACCATGCCGGTGGCTTTCACGGTGATGCCCAGCTCCGCCCAACGCTCGACGGCGTAGTTGGCGATATCCTCATAGACGTTGTAGTTCCAGACGGCGTTTGTCAACTGGGTCTTGGTGGAGTACTGGGTGGTGTTGTACCGGGAGAAATCGTCCGGAATCAGGTAGATCATCCGGTAGGTTTTCTTTTTGCCGCCCAGAAGCTCTTTTGCGCGATCCATGTTGTAATCCGCGTACAGATTGCCGCCGACGGTGCGGAAGTCATCCGATTTGCGGTCGGTATTGAACACATGAGAGGGGACATAGCCGGTGGCGGCGATCTCGCCGGTGCCGGTCACGTCATTTACGATGTGGTTGCGGTCCAGCGCGGCGGCGAGCGCCTGACGCACTTCCTGCTCGGGGATGTTCTTGGTATTGAAGAGATACGCATACCCGTTGGTGGTAGACGAGGTCTTCATATCGCCCTTGAACTCGTTGTAGGTATCCTTGGTGAAGCTGGAGAGCATATAGATCTGACCGTCTCTGTACCGCTGCGCCTGATAGTCCTCCTGCCGCAGATGCTCCTCCTGCGTAGAGTAGCGAAGCTGCCCTTCGTAGTAGTAGATGGACAAACGGTAGGGCGTGACATACTTATCAACGGCGTTGTCTTCGTCGTAACGGTAGTAGTTGTTGCGCTCCAGGATCAGACGGTGACCCGGCACGAACGCCTGCACCTTGAACAGACCGTTGCTGACGATGGAAGCGGCGGAGTAGTCGCCCCACTGGTAAACGCGGGTCTTATCGTCCTCTGCCACGTAGTCGGTATACCGCTTGACCACGTTTTCGCTGACGGGCGAAAGGTGGATATTGGAAACCGTCTCCACAAAACGGTCGCAAGCCGCTTCGAAGGTCTCCTCATCATAGACATACGGATGGATGCCGTATTTGTTCTGCTCCTCTTCCGAGAAATCCTTTGCGTCCTCGAACACCACCTTCAGCAGATGGTCGTCCTCTGCGGTGATCCCCAAGTCGTCGGAGGTCATGAAGCCCGCCTTGACCGCTTTTGCGTTCTTGATGCAGTAGAGCAGGGAAGCATAGGGGCTTTCGGTATCCGGACTGAGGATACGCTTCCAGGCGTAGATCACATCGTCCGCCGTGACGCCGGTGCCGTTGGACCACTGGGATTCGTTCAGTTCGAAGTAGATGGCATATTCCTGGTTGACTTTATCGTACTCTTCATACCAGTCATCTGCCAGCGCGCCTTTGACCTTGCCGTCGCTGTCCATGCGGGTCAGCGGCTCGAACAGCAGGGTGAGGAGCTGCGTCGTGTCAGAATTTGCCTGAAGCAGCGCGGGATCCAGCGTCTGCGGGAAATCCGCAAGGTACAAATGGATGTTCGCGCCCTTCTCGCCTTCCTTCAGACCGCAGGCGGTCACAAGCAGGAACGTGAAGCAAAGGCACAGCGCCAACGCAAGCACTTTTTTCATCGTATGTCTCATATGTCCTCCTGAACGATTCCCTTGGGAGGTTGCCGCTCCGCCCGATGAGAGGGCAGGATGACCGACAATCAGGGAGTTTAATACTGCTTTAGTATATCACATTGCGCGGGAATAATCAAGGGCATTTTTCGATTTTCGCCTTTGCACAAAAAACACCGCGGAATTTGGCAGTTTTGCCCAAACAGGGGAGATGGATATATGATATATGGAGATAGGAGAAAAAAGAAGATCTCTCCGCAGGTTGCACTGCGAAGAGATCCGCTTGATACGCTTGTTTACTTTGTGATTGCGCCGTAGAGGTTGTAGCTATGGAAAGCAGCGCCCATGACCAGAGACAGGGTGGACATGATCTTGATGAGGATGTCGAGGCAGGGACCGACGGTGTCCTTCAGCGGGTCGCCGACGGTATCGCCCACGACGCCTGCGTCATGGGTGGGAGAGCCCTTGCCGTTGCCTTCGCCGAGGACGCCGGTCTCGATGTACTTCTTACCGTTGTCCCATGCGCCGCCGGCGTTGCCGGTGAAGATGGCGAGCATGATGGAGGAAAGGGTGGAACCGACGAGGATGCCGCCCACAAATTCTGCGCCGAACAGGAAGCCGCAGACGATGGGGAAGGCGATGGCGAGGATTGCCGGGAACTTCATTTCCTTAATCGCACCCTGGGTGGAGATGCCGATACAGGTCTTGGTATCCGGAAGCGCGTTGCCTTCCAGCAGACCGGGGATCTCCTTGAACTGACGGCGGACTTCCACGACCATGCGCTCCGCAGCCTTCGCGACTGCCTTGATCAGCAGACCGGAGAACAGGAAGGGCAGCGCCGCGCCGAAGATGGCGCCGGTCAGACCCAGCGGGTTGATGACGTTGAGGGTGACGCCCTTGAACATATCGCCGATGCCGTATTCTGTTGGAATATCGTTGAAGGAGAACATATAGGAGGTCATCATACAGAGCACCGCCATGGCAGCAGAGCCGATGGCAAAGCCCTTGCCGATGGCAGCCGTGGTGTTACCCACGGAGTCCAGCGTATCGGTGATCTCGCGGACGTCTTCCTCCAGATAGGACATTTCCGCAATACCGCCCGCGTTGTCCGAGATCGGACCGTAGGTATCCACGGAGACCGTGGTGGCGACGAAGGAAAGCATACCGATGGCAGCCGCGGCGACGCCGTAGGGACCTGCCAGCGTGTAGGAGAAGAAGATGGAAAGACCCAGCACGACGCAGGGATACATACAGGAGATCATACCCACTGCAAGACCTTGCGTGACGGTGAGCGCCGGACCTTCCTGGGAAGCGACGGCGATCTCCTGGGTGGGTTTGTAGTCAGCGCTGGTGTAGTACTCCGCCAGTTTGCCGATGACGATACCGGCGATGATACCGATGGCGGCGCCCAGCATGGGGGAGATCCAGCCTACCTTGAAGCCGATCTCGTCTTTCAGGTTGTCGATGTCGCCGAACAGCCAGAAGGCGATGCCGAAGCCGGCAAGCATGGTGATGGCGGCGGAAATCCAGGTTGCAGCGTTGAGCTCTTTGTGGGGGTTATCCGAAAGCTTCTTGCGGATGAACAGGGAGAGGATCCCGAGGACACAGCCGATCAGACCCACGCCGGCAAGGGCGAGGGGGAACAGGATCATAGCCTTCAGCAGCGTAGCGTCGTAGATAAGATGCTGGGCGAACAATTCGATCGCCATGATGACGCCGGAGAGCATGGCGCCCACGTAGCTTTCCAGCAGGTCGGAGCCGAGACCGGCCACGTCGCCCACGTTGTCGCCCACGTTGTCGGCGATGGT
>JAFLUP010000051.1 GCA_022508745.1 Oscillospiraceae bacterium
ACGGCACCGGATACGTCTTCGACGAGAACGGCGTGTTCCTTGCCGAGTATAACGGTCTCTATGAGGACGGCGACGACACCTACTGGGTAGAAAACGGCAAAGTCGTCGTATTCGCAGGTCTGGTCAAGGTCGTGGATGAGAACGGTCACATTGACTACTATTACTTTGACGAGACGAACAAGGCAGTCAAGGACGGTCTGTATCAGGTCGTCAAAACCAACGACTTGCTTCCCGAAGGCACCTACGAGTTTGACGCAGACGGTAAGATGATCTTCCGGAAGAACGGCATCATAGAAGAAGACGGCGAGCTGTACTACTATGTGGACGACGTGCGGACCTACGCAGGTCTGATCCTGCTCGACGGCAACTACTATTATGTGCGTTCCAACGGCGCGCTGGTCCGCGGGCAGAAGTATTGGGTCACCAAGACCAACGGACTGATGCCCGAGGGCAGCTACGAGTTTGATGCAGACGGCAAGATGATCTTCAAGAAGAACGGCATCATAGAAGAAGACGGCGAGCTGTACTACTACGTGGACGACGTGCGGACCTACGCAGGTCTGATCCTGATCGACGGCAACTACTATTATGTGCGTTCCAATGGCGCGCTGGTCCGCGGCCAGAAGTATTGGGTCACCAGAACCAACGGTTATGTAGAAGAGGGCAGCTACTACTTCGATGAAGACGGCAAAATGGTCATCGAAAAGGCCAACGGCATTGTCGAAGAAGATGGCGAACTGTACTACTACGAAGATGGCGTGCGTGTCTACGCAGGTCTGATCCTGATCGACGGGGACTACTACTACGTGCGCTCCAACGGCGCACTGGTCCGCAACCAGAACTACTGGGTCACGAAGACCAACGACCTGCTTCCCGAGGGCATCTACACCTTCGGCGAGGACGGCAAGATGATTCAGGGCGAAGAACCGGAAGTCCCGGTCGAACCCCAGGAACCCATCAACGGCATCGTGGAAGAGGACGGCGAACTGTACTACTACGAAGACGGTGTACGCGTTTACGCAGGTCTGATCCAGATCGACGGGGACTACTACTACGTGCGCTCCAACGGCGCACTGGTCCGTAACCGGAGCTACTGGGTCACGAAGACCAACGACCTGCTTCCCGAGGGCATCTACACCTTTGGCGAGGACGGCAAGATGATCCTCGACGAGGAACCGGTCGAACCCGAGGAGCCGGAAATTCCGGAAGAACCGGTCGAACCGGAAAACTGATTCCCAACGAACAACCATTTCCCGCAGTTGGGCCGCTGTCAATTTGTGGCAACGGCCTAACTGCCTTATGGAAAGGAACTTAACAATGAGCGATTTGCAGATCTTGGTGACGAGCATGGGACAGACGGATTTTTCCCTGATCGGGAAAATGCGTCTCGATTGTGATGCCATCATTGCCAATCAAGCGGATCGCGAAGAGGTCGCAACAGAGGAAACTCCCTTCGGCTGTGTCAAAATGATCACCACAGCCACCCGCGGGGTGGGGCTCAACCGCAACATTGCGTTGATGGCGTCCTCCGGGGAGATTCTTCTGTTTGCGGACGACGACGTTACCTATTACGACGAAACCCCGGCGCATGTGGTGGAAGCCTTTCGGCAAAACCCGAAGGCGGACGTGATCATTTTCGGCATGGATTACGAAAAAGGCGGAAAGATCATCGAACGGCGGCACCTGAAAGGGAAAAAGCTGCACCTGTGGAACGCCATGCGGTTCGGCGCAGTCTCCCTCGCCATCCGGCGGGAAGCGCTGCTGCGTGGGAACATCACCTTCCATCAACTGTTCGGCGGCGGATGTCTCTACGGCTCAGGGGAGGACAGCCTCTTCCTGAAATCCTGCTTTGACCGCAAGTTGCGTGTCTATTCCAACGAATACGTGTTAGGCGTGTGCAAGCGGGATGAATCCTCCTGGTTCTCCGGCTGCAACGAAAAATATTTTTATGATAAAGGCGTTTTGATGGCTTATCTTTTCCCCAAGTGCAAACATCTCATGGCGTTGTATTTTTCCATCCGGTTCAAGAAGCCGACGGAGCTGTCCTGCTCCCGGCGGATCCGGTGGATGTTCGCAGGGCTCCGCGGCAGCAAAACGATGGCGCCCTATCAAAAGGAAGCGTAAGATGAATCATAATCCGGTGTTTACCATCATTGTGCCTGTTTATAACGTAGAAGACTATCTGGACAAATGCGTCCAGTCTCTGATAAACCAAACCTATCCCGATCTGGAGATCCTTCTTGTGGATGACGGAAGTCCCGACGGTTGCCCTGCTTTGTGTGACCGCTATGCCGGGGCGGATGAACGGATTCGGGTGATCCACAAAAAAAACGGCGGTCTTTCCGACGCGCGGAATGTCGGCATTGAAGCGGCCGCAGGGGAATATGTCCTGTTTGTGGATTCGGACGACTATCTTACCCTTGATGCTTGCGAAAAGCTGCTCCCCTATACGCACATACAGTGTGACGTGCTCATCGGGGACGGCGTGACCGAAGGGGCGTATCGGAGTATGTCCCACGGGAACACCCGGGAGTGCTGTACGGGGGAAGCATATCTAAAGATCGCCCTGCGCCGGGGGAGGATGCCTCTGGCCGCGGTGCTGTATATCTACCGCAGGGAATTTCTGCTGGAAAAGGGTCTGCGCTTTAAGTTCGGCATTACCCACGAGGACGTACAATTCACGCCGCGAGCGATCCTTCCGGCGGAGCGTGTGGTGGAAACAGGGGTCTGCTTTTACCGCTACGTGATTCGGGAAGGGTCCATCACAACGGGCAGGGATATGCGGAAAAACGGTCGGGACCTGCACGAGACCTGCGTGGAGCTGCAAGGCATCTTCGCACAAGTGGAGGATGCGGAACTCAAGCGGCTTTTGCTTGACTGCTTGGTGACGAATGAGCTGAGCCTGTTTCAGGACGGGCGGCTGTATCAATACGGCAGGCAATACATTCACAAATCTTTTGTTTTCAGGAATGCCCGCCTCCCCAAAACCAGGATGAAGGCACTTCTCTATTGCATCAGCCCAAGACTTTATTGGCACATCAACCATCTCTCGAAACGCAGAAACAACCGCTGATTTTGCGGCGGGACGGAGGACAACAGACCATGACCATGTCATATCTTTTATATATTGGTGTTTTAGCCATCTGCTGGCTGCTGGCTTTTCAGGCAGATCGGAGAAACAACAAATTTTTCGTGGGGCTTATCATCCTTTTGCTCACATTGGTCACCGGGCTTCGCGATTCTTCCGTCGGGCTGGATACCAAGAGCTATGTGGAAAAGTTTTCTCTGATCGCCTCGGGGCAGTCGGAATACGCCTACGGCCTGGAGAGTTCCTTTAAGTATATCTGTGCGTTCTTCCTGAAGATCTTCCCCAGCTACTCCGTCCTGCTGGGGATTCTGGGGCTTATTACCAACGGCTGCATCATTTGGCGGCTTTGGGATTTCCGGAACGTAGCCTCCTTTAGCTGCATGGTGTCTTGTTACTATATGGGCTTCTTCTTTATGTCCCTCAACGGTATTCGCCAGTTCTGCGCCATCGCGATCCTGCTGTTTGCGACGAGGTATCTGATCAAGCATAAGTACCTTCGTTATATCGTTCTCGTTTTTGCCGCCTCCGCGTTCCATCAGTCCGCGTTGATCGGTCTGCCCTTCTTGGTGTTTGAGTTGCTGCGGTGGAAGCTCCTGTCCACCCGCCAGAAGGTGCTGTTCATCGGTCTTGCACTGACTTCTCCCGTGATCCTGCTCTATTCCATCCAACGACTCAGCCGGTACGCCGGGTATTTTGAGCAGTTCCGTGTGGATATCGGTCTGATGGTCCCACTGAAGATCGTGTTTTTCCTTGCGACCGCGGCATTTGTGTTCCTGATCTACGGCAGGGATCGGCACTTCTGGAATTGGGAGGAGATGACCACCGAGGACAAGAGCAAAATGCTTTTGAGCGGCATCTGCTATTTCATCGGATTGCTATTGATCTTTACCAGCTATTTCTTCCCCATGATGAACCGCGTGGGCTGGTTCTTTACGATCTATGAGGGCATCTATATGGGCATGCTTGTCAAGACCAGAAAACCCATGCACAAGTTGATTTTTATTTACAGTGTGCTGTTCCTGCAGGGCTATGCATTTATTGATAGCATGATCAACAACGCCCAGGGCGTTATGCCCTATGTACTCGCATGACGGTGGGGGAGCGAACATGAAGATCGGTATCCTCTCCATGCAAAGGGTGCGCAATTACGGATCCTTTTTGCAGGCCTATGCGCTGAAACGGCTTTTGGAACAGCAGGGGCACAGCGTTCGATTTGTGGATCTTCCCTTGCGGCAGACCGCACAGGCGGCTCCTTCCAAAGGTATGTTTGCCAAGCTTCGTTTGGTGGACAGATATGTCCTCCGGCGGCTGGACTTTCAGAAAAAGCGGCATCAGCTTCACCAAGTCTATGCGCGGGTGCAGGAAACCTATCTGGGGCTGGGAGAAATGCAGTTTTCCGCGGAAGGCTGCGACGCCGTGGTGATCGGAAGCGATGAGGTCTTTAACTGTGATTCCGGCGGGGATTGGAAGATCACACCGGAACGTTTCGGCTATGATCCGACCGTGAAAAAGAGCATCACTTATGCCGCCTCCTGCGGATATGCGGGGGTGGGGGATATCAACGATGCAGATGCGGCGATCATCAAAAAGGGGCTTTCCTGTCTGGACGCGGTGTCCGTTCGGGATGAGAATACGGCCGGGTTTGTCCGGCATTTCCGGCAGGGCGAGATTCTGTACCATTTGGACCCGGTTCTGATCTACGATTTCCGGGAGGAGCTGCGGACCGAGCTGACCCATCGCCCGCCGTCCGAGCCGTATCTGGTGGTCTATGCCTACCACAATCGGATCAAGGCGAAGGAAGAGATCCTTGCCATCCGAAGCTATGCGAAAAAACACGGTCTGAAGCTTATTTCCGTCGGCGGTCTGCAGGCTTGGTGCGACGACTATGCCGTGCTGGAGCCTTTCGAGGTGCTGGATTGGTTTCGCGGCGCTGCCTGCATCGTGACGGATACCTTCCACGGTACGGTGATGTCGGCAAAGTTCAACAAGCCCTTTGCCGTGATCGTCCGCGAAAGCAATGCCAACAAATTGCAGGATCTGCTGGTGCGGCTGGACCTTCAGGAGCATCAGGTGCGTGAGATGACCCGGCTTCCGGTCATTCTGGACCGTGCGCCGACATACGAATCCTTCAATCAGACCCTTGCGCTGGAACGGCAGCGGACGGAAGAATACCTGAAAAATGCGCTGATGATGTAAACAAAGGAGACACGATGAGCCGAAGAAGCAGATACCTGCTGAAAAATACGGTGAGCTTTGCCCTTGGAAAATTTGGGACAAGGCTGATCTCGTTCTTTCTTGTCCCGCTTTACACCTATGCGCTCTTGACCGAAGAGTACGGGACGGTGGATCTGATCTCTACCGTCTGCACCGTGGTCATGCCGATTTTGATTTTGAATATCAGCGAAGCGGTCATGCGCTTCTGTCTGGACCATGGCGCGGATCATAAAAAGATTATGAGCACGGGGCTTCTGCTTCTTGTTTTTGCCACCGGTCTGGGCGCTTTGCTGACCCCGATTCTGTATCTGTTCCCGTCGTTTTCCGGCTATATGTGGCTGATCTACGCCTATGTGATCAGCATGGCGTATTCGCAGGTGTTCCTTTGCTATTTGCGGGGGCAGGAGAAGCTGACCGCCTATTCGATTGGAAGCATCCTGCATACGGCGTCCGCCGCGGGGCTGAACATTTTGTTTCTCGTTGTCCTTCATTGGGGCATCCAAGGCTATTTGCTGGCCTACGTTCTTTCCAATGTGATCACGGCGGTCTATGCGGCGGCTGCCGGTCGCGTGGATCAAGCGGTTAAGGCCTTCGGTCTGGACCGGGAACTGAGCAAAGCCATGATCCGGTTTTCCGTTGTCCTGATTCCCAATACCTTTATGTGGTGGATCATCAACTCCTCCGACCGCGTCATGGTCACGGCGTTTATCGGAGCGGCGGCAAACGGGATCTACGCGGTGTCCTACAAGATTCCCTCTCTGCTCAGCACCGTGTCTGAAGTGTTCAATCAGGCGTGGCTGTATTCCGCCATTCGGGAGAAAAACAGTGCCGATGAAACGGCGTATCATAATGCGATCTACCACAATATGGTGCAGGCGCTGGTCATTGTAACGGCGGGCGTTATGATGGTCATCAAGCCCTTTCTGGGGCTCTACGTGGCGCCGGAGTATGAATCCGCCTGGCGGTATACGCCCTATTTGCTCATCGGATTCCTGTTTCTGTCGTTGGCGACCTTTTTGGCGACTTCGTATTCCATGCACAAGGACAGCCTCGGATTTCTGCTGTCCAGCATCATGGGCGCCGGGGTCAATCTGGTTTTGAATTTGCTGCTGATCCCCGCTTTAGGGGTTTCCGGTGCGGCGCTTGCCACCTGTGCGAGCTATGTTGCGGTGTTCCTGTTCCGTGCCGTTCACACCAGAAAGTATATCCACATTCGGATCCTGCGGTGGAAGCATCTGCTTTGCTATGGACTTCTGATCGCCATGGGGGCGTTACTGTTCGTGCAGGGCGTGATCGGTCAAGTGCTGCTGGTGGTGCTGTTTTTAGCAGTGCTTGCCTTATCGAGGGAGTTCCCGGAGATGCTGGTGCGATCCATCGTGAAAAAGGTGAAAAACCATGGGAAATGACATCGTTTTGTTTGAAAATCCAGCGGATTGCTGTGGATGCGGCGCCTGTGCCAACGCCTGCCCGAAGCAGGCCATCGAACTGCAAAAGG
This sequence comes from Oscillospiraceae bacterium, assembly GCA_022508745.1. GTDB lineage: Bacteria > Bacillota > Clostridia > Oscillospirales > CAG-382 > Coliplasma. The sequence continues at coordinate 6,798 of JAFLUP010000051.1, forward strand.
ACGCGTATGGGTTTCTCTATCCCGCCATTCGTGCGGATCGCTGCGTTTCCTGCGGTCTGTGCAAAGAGGTTTGCGCCTTCCAAAAAAAGGAAGAACTGCCGCTTCCGCGCCATGCCTATGCCGTGCAATCCCAAAGGGAAGAGGTTCTGAAAAAGTCCGCGTCCGGCGGTGTGTTTGCCATGATCGCCCTGCATATTCTGGAACAGGGCGGCGTTGTTGCCGGATGTGCCTTGGAATGGACGGCGGATGGCGTGACGCCCCGCCATATCCTGATCGATTCACCCGGGGATTTGGTAGCCCTGCAAGGCTCCAAATATGTGCAAAGCGCGGTCGGAGACGTCTATCAAAGGGTCAAAAATGCTCTTGACAGCGGAAAACAGGTCCTGTTTTCGGGCACCCCCTGTCAGGTGGATGGACTGAACGCTTTCCTGCGGGGAAAAGCATATGCCAATTTGCTGACGATGGATCTGATCTGCCACGGCACGCCGAACGCGGATCTGTTCGCGGAGTATATCAAAACCTTGGAAAAAAAGGTATCCGGGACCATCGTGGACTTCAAATTCCGGGATAAATCCGCAAGCTGGGGGCTAAACGGAAGCTACATCTACAACGGAAGCTACACCTACAAGGACAGGCAGGGGAATGTAAAAACGGAATCGATTTCGGCACGGCGTTCCTCTTACTACAAACTGTTCCTTGACGCGGAGATCCACCGAGACAGTTGTTACCATTGCAAATATGCCTGTATGCACCGCTGCAGCGATTTGACCATCGGGGACTTTTGGGGAATCGAGAAGCAGCACCCGGCATATTTGCAGGAAAACGGCGGCGATCTTCGGTTGGAAGCCGGTATTTCCTGCGTGCTGGCCAATACGGAGAAGGGTCGGGCGGCGCTGGACAGCGTTGCCGACGGCATGCATGTGCGTCTTTCCCAATGTGCGGCAGTCGCGGAGGAGAATCGGCAGGTGAATCTTCCTTCTGTTGCCGGCAAGCATCGGGAAAAGGTGTTGAAGCTGTATCGGAAGGCGGGATACGGCAGGGTGGAGAAATGGTACTCCCGCCGCCAGTTCCTGCACAGGTGTCTCCGTAAATTACGGCGCAAGCGGAACCGCCGCGGTTGAGCTGTCATTTGTGATAGAAACGGTTTCTGTTTTTTCGTATCTTTGTATCACCTGCGGAAAAATAAATTTTTTCGGGAAAAGTATTGCATTTTTCGCGGGATCGTGGTAAAATACCATCGTGTAAGATTATGCGTTATCGTCGCCCGGCGGTTTGAGCGGGCGTTGCCCTACTATTATGAAAGAAGTAAGGAAATAGAAGCATGGAGACTGAAAAGAAGGAGCGCGTCAAGACCAAGGAGGCCGAAGAAACAGTAGATCTTCTGCATCTCCTGCGTGTCGTGTGGCGCAAGATGTGGGTCATCGTGTTGGCAGGGATCCTGCTTGCGGCGATCTGCTTTAGCTGGGCTACCTTCATGATCCCGGAGACCTACTCTTCCTCCGTTATGATGTACGTCAACACCGAAGCCAGCATTGGGGGGTATTCCATCTCTCTGTCGGATTTGAACACCGCCAAGAGCTTGGTGAGTACGTATATGGTCATCCTGAACAGCCGTGAGACGCTGCTGATGGTGCTGGACGAGGCGGAGTGCGATTATTCCTATGAAGAATTGATGGATATGATCCGCACCTCGCAGGTCAATGATACGGAAATCTTTTCCATCACCGTTACCTCGACCGATGCGGAGGAGGCGGCAAGGCTGGCGAACGCCATCGCGGCGATTCTTCCCCAGCGTATCGAAGCCATCATCAAAGGCGCGTCCATGCGCGTGGTGTCCGGCGGTATCCCCAACTATAAAAAGGCGGGGCCGAATATCACCCGCTATACGACGTTGGGTCTGCTTGTGGGAATGTTCCTTGCCGCTACCATCGTCGTTGTGCTGGAACTGCTCAACGATGTGATCCGTGATGAAAACCACGTCTTGCAGACGTATGATATCCCGATTTTGGCCCGCGTGCCGGAGCTGCTTGGAAGAGAATCCGAGCATGGGTATTACAGCTATGGATACGGCTACGGAAAACCGCAGGGGAAGTGACGCCGGCGAGAAAGGGATAGGGTTTCAACATGCCTAATCAGAAGAGAACAATGACTGTTGAGCAACAGCGGAAGACGTTGCATAAAAATCTGAACTTCACGGCGGCGGAAGCGTACAAATTGCTGCGGACGAATCTGCAGTTCACTCTGCCGGGCGGGGAGGAAGATACCTGCCGCGTCCTCGGCATCACCAGCTCCATCCGCGGCGAAGGAAAAAGTACGACGGCGGTCAACCTTTCTTACACGTTAGCGGAAACGGGGAAAAAGGTGTTGCTGATCGATGCCGATATGCGTCTCCCTTCCGTGGGAAAGAAGCTGGAAATGCCCAATGCACCCGGTCTTTCCAATGTGCTCGTGGCGACGGGGAACGATGCGAAGATCGCGATCCGTCCTTCCAAAATATATGACAACTGGCGCATCGTCACGGCGGGGGACATCCCTCCGAACCCCAGTGAGCTGCTTGGCTCCCGGCGGATGAAGATTGTTTTGGCGGCGCTGGAGAAGGAATTTGATTATATCATCGTCGATTTGCCGCCGGTCAATGTCGTTTCCGACACGTTGATCGTTTCCCCCGTGCTGGACGGCCTTGTGGTGGTAGTTCGTGAGAATTATACCGATCGCAAGGAACTGCGTTCCTGCGTCCGGCAGTTGAATCTGTCGAACGCGAAGGTGCTTGGGTTTGTGATGACGGGCGCCAAGGAAAGCCTCAAGCGGTACGGCAAGTATAAGCGGTACGGCAAGAGTTATAAGTACGGGTACTACCGCAAGTCTCATTCGGAGACAGAGGACGGGGCGGACGGTGATTGATTTTCACAGTCATATCCTTCCGCAGATCGATGATGGCAGCCAGAGTATAGAGGAAACCTTGTCCTTGCTGCAGATGCTTTCCAAGCAGGGGATCGATCAGGTCGCGGCGACGCCGCACTTCTACGCATCCCACCAGCCGTTGGCGCGCTTTTTGGAAAAGCGGGCAGAGGCGTACGAAAAAGTGATGTCTGCACTGCAAAAGGAAGCGTCGTTCCCCGTGCCGGACATTCGACTGGGCGCTGAGGTTTGGTATTATCCGGGCGTCAGCCGCTTGGAGGGGATCCGCACGCTGCAGTTGGATGGAACGAGATTGCTCCTTCTGGAGATGCCGATGGAACCCTGGAGCGCATACACGGTACGCGAGGTGCTGGATCTGAACTGTTCCGGCGCGTTGACCGTAGTTCTTGCCCATGTCGAGCGCTGTTTACTGTATCAGGATGCGTCTGTTTGGGAACAACTGCTGCAGAACGGTGTGATGATGCAGGTGAACGCTTCGTTCCTCCTATCCCGCAGGACCAGAGGCAAGGCGCTGAAAATGATCAAACGCGGGCAGGTCCAATGGATCGGTTCCGATTGCCATAACCTTACCGAGCGTGCCCCCCGTATAGGGGAAGCACTGGACGTTCTTCGGAAGAAGCTGGGGGATGCGTCCCTTGCCGATTTTGATGCACTGAACAGGAGTTTTTGGGCATGACTTCCAAGCAGAAGCTATATATCTTATTGGGCGTTCTGTGTTTGATCTTGTGCAGCGTATTCATTCTTCTTGCGCTGCCCCGTCGGAACGATCTCGAGATTCCCGGCGGTCCCAGCGAGGGAAACGGCAATTCCCCTTCGAGCGAGTCATCGCAGACCGTTTCGCACGTGGATCCATCCTCTTCGGAGGGCAGCGAAGCGCCGGGCGAAACGTCAGGCGAACCGCCGGTCGAAGCATATGACAGCCCGGTGGATTTTGAAACCTTGCAGAATCGTTGCGGTGATATCTACGCATGGCTGGATATTCCGGATGCGGGTATCAGCTACCCGGTGGTCCAGAGCCAGACGGACGATAGCTTCTATTTGGATCATTCCATCGACGGAAAAAAGGACGAAAACGGAACGCTGTTTACGGAGCACGCCTATAACGGCCTTACCTTCTCCGATCCGGTGACCATCATATACGGGCATAACATGCGCTCCGGCGCCATGTTCGGGTTGCTGCAGGAGCAGTTTTCCCAAAAAGACTGGTTTGATGCACATGAGAAGATCATCGTTTATCAGCCGGAGCGGGAACTGCATTATCAGGTATTCGCAGCGGTGCCTTACGGGACCAAGCATATCCTGTATCAATACCGGTGCTTCCGGGACCCGTCGGCGCTGACGGAATTCCTCGACGTCGTTTACAACATCCGTAAGTTCGGGAAGAACTACCGCGAAGGGTGTACGGTCACCCAAGATGACCGTGTGCTGATCCTCTCCACCTGCCTACCGCGAAGCGCGGACGGGAGATACCTGGTACTGGCAAAGCTGGAGAAAGTGGTGGGGAAACCGCTGGAAACCATTGAAAAGTAAAAAAGAAAAAGAAAAATACACGCAAAACCATTGAAAGGAACAAAGAATCATGAAAAAACTGATCGTCTTTGCACTTGTGCTCGCGATGGCTCTGTCTATCCCGACCGCGGCGTTGGCTGACACCTTTATCAGCAGCCCGTCGAACCAGGATGCGCCGAAGCTGGAGAATGTGGTCGTCGATCCCGCAGATTGGGACGGCGAGATTATCGTTACCCGTTTCGCGGACAGAGACACCCTGCCCGACGAGGAACTGGAAAAGCTGATGGCCGCTTACGAACTCATCAAGAGCGCTGAGGCTGTTGACGAGCTTCACGAGGAACTCGCGGAACTCGCCGAGACTCTCGGCGTTCCCGTGGAGAAGCTGGCTGTAAGCACCCTGTTCAACGTCCACGCGACCAAAGAAGGCCTGAACTCCGCTACCCTCACGCTGAGCTCTCCCAAGTTCAACAACTTCGTGTCCCTGCTGCACTTCGACGGCGAAGAGTGGGACATCGTGGAGACCACGGTTGAGGACCTGACCATCACCTTCACCGCCGAGGGATTCTCCCCCTATGCCGTCGTCGTTTCGACGGAGGACATTCCGGATGCGCCCATCACGGGTGAAGCGCTGCCGGTGGTATTCATCGTCCTCGCTGTGCTGTTCGGCGCTGCTGGCGTGTGCTTCTTCGCGAAGAGCAAAGCGAACGCATAAGGCATCATGTACGCAACACAACGACGCCCCCGGCGAAGGGTGATCCTGCGTTCCTGCCTGATCCTCCTCGCGCTGGCGCTTGTGCTTGCTGGTATCCTGCTGATCCTCCATATCTGGGAGGATCAGCAGGAAATACCGTCGGGCGGGGGGGACGAGACGTTTTCCTATCCCGACAAAGAACGTCCGTATATCTGGTATGATGGGCAGAAATATGCACTGCGGGAAAACATCGAGACGCTCCTTCTGATGGGGCTGGACTCCTTTGAGGGGGAAAGCGTGGAAGGTTACATCAACGATGATCGCGCAGATTTTTTAATGTTGCTGCTGATCGATCGGGATGCAGGGACTTGTACCTCGCTGCATATCGACAGAGACACCATGGCGGATGTGCAGGTGATGGGTGTCGCGGGGCAGGTGCTCGGAGTAGAAAAGATGCAGCTGGCGTTGGCGCATACCTATGGGAGCGGCAAGCAGGACAGCTGCCGGAATACGGTACAGGCGGTTTCCGCCTTCCTGTACGAAACGCCCATCGACCATTACCTTTCCGTGACCATGGACGCGGTGCAGATCCTCAACGACGCAGTGGACGGCGTTACGCTCACGGTGCTGGATGATATGACGTCCATCGATCCGTCCCTTAAGCAGGGAGCGGAAGTCACTCTGCGGGGCGAGCTGGCACTAAAATACGTTCGGACGCGCTCCGGGCTGGAGGATAGCACCAACCGACACCGGATGGAACGGCAGCGGCAGTATATGAACGCTTTGTATGAAAATCTGTCGGCGCGTTACGCGGCGGACCGGGATTTCGCTTTGCGTACCATGCTGAAGATATCGGATTATCTGGTTTCGGATTGCCCGCCTTCGCAGCTGTCCGATTTGCTGGATGAGGCGAGCACCTACAAATTCGTGGGGATCGACACCATCGAAGGCGAATCGATTGTCGGAGAGAAATTTATGGAATTTTACCCCGACGAAGAAAAGCTGATGGCTCTGATCATTGAACTGTTTTACGAACCTCTGTCGGAATAACAAAGGCTTTTGCCCTCTCCTGCGGGAGAGGGATTTTTCTTTTTTTTAATTTTTTTTCAAAAACCCCTTGACAAGGGAGGTATAACGTGTTATACTCCCTAAAAAGGAACAACGCGTTATTCCAAAATGAGAAGAAAGGTATGGTCATGAAAATGAACACTCCGAAGGTTTTTGAAAGCGAATATAAATTCCTGTGTATTCTTTGGGAGAATGAACCCGTGAACAGCACCGCGCTGGTCAAGCTGTGCAAGGAGCAGCTGGGCTGGGTGAAGGGCGCGACTTACACGGTGATCAAGCGCCTGGCGGAACGGGGCGTGGTCAAGCATGAAAATACCATGGTCTCCACGCTGGTGACAAAGGAGGAGGTACGTCTGGCGGAGTTTGACGAGCTTTTGGCCAACCGGTTTGAAGGCTCCCTGCCCGCGTTTCTGGCGACCTTTTCCAAGAAACAGAAGCTCTCGGAAAAACAGATCGCCGAGATCATGCAGATCATCCATCAGGGAGGGCAGGAAGAGGCGTGAAAGAACTGTTTACGTATCTATGTAACTTTTCATTGATCACTTCCGTCGCCGTTTTGCTTGCGGTTCTGCTTCGCCCGCTGCTCAAAAAGGGACCGTCCTTTGTCCGCTGTATCCTCTGGGCGTTGGTGTTCCTTCGTTTAGCGGTGCCGGTGGGGATTGCGGAGCTGTCCGCCCCGTTTGCAATCTCCCAAGAGAGCGTTTCGCTGCCGAATGGGGAAGGGAACCTCGCGGAGGAGGTCGTTGACCCGGTACAGAAACCGGTGCAGACTCCATCCGTACAGACGCCCACCGTGCAGCCGTCTGTCCCCGGGAGCGGAAGTGCCCCGCAGCAAGCGACGTCGCAACAAGTGATGCAACAAGTGCAGCAACAAGTGCCGCAGGAGAAAATCGACGTTCTGCGGATCCTTTCCGCGGTGTGGGCAGTCGGCGTGGTCGCGATGCTGGGCTATATGCTGGCAAGCAACCTGCTGCTGCGCCACCGGGTGCGGAACGCCATCGTGTATGACAGCCGGATCCGCGTGAT